>JACRNI010000034.1 GCA_016234925.1 Deltaproteobacteria bacterium
AAACGGCGCTGCCTTTTCAATTGCCCGTATTGCAGAATTATCAAATGCCGCGCTGCCGGAAGGTTTCTCAATCCATTTTTCCATAAGATTGCCTGCTCTGCTTATCTTTATGCTTATTATCGCCATCAAATCTCTTTTTGAATCATTTGGAAAAGCCCATTGGGATTGTATAGCCTCCCAGAGCCTAGAATAATATGCATTAAATTCCAGTTCAATGAGTTCCTGTGTGATGTTGCCTGTAATCTTTGACGCAGTCTCAATACCTTTTGCGCTGGATTTGATTTCAACCAAATGTTTTGCCGCAGACTCTCTTTTTTCAATCTCCTTTTTAAGCGCCTCTATCCTTTTTTGGATATTGGCCTCTTTCTCAACCTCGATTATGCTTTTCTGGAGGCTGGCTTCATCATCTTCTTCCTTCTTTACTTTTTCCTTTATCCTCTTGACTGCAATATCAATATCAGCCTTTTCTTTGGTTTCAATCACCTTTTCCTTTTTTAAAGGAATCGCCTTTTCTATCTTTGCTGTTTTTGGCTTTTCAGTTTTTATTGGTTTTTCAATTTCATTTGGTTTTATTAGTGGTTTTGGTTCTTCAACTGCTGAAGGTTTTGCTTCTTGAGCAGGTTTTATGTCTGCCTCTTTTGGCTTCTCAGCAATTGGTCCTAGAAGGTCAACCGTATAAACAGGTGTTATGTATTTTTTTAAAGGTGTTATACTTGCAAAATATGCCGCAGCGCCGATAATCAGGATATGCAGTATTGCGGACAGCGCAACAAATCTAGGCAGGTTATTCCATCCATTATAAATGTATTGCATTTTACCCTGTTAGAAAGTCCTGCTTTCAAAGCATAGACGGATTATGACCTGTTAGAATGTCTTTCTAACAGGGTTTATTTCTCTATTTCAGACGGCTCTGTTATCATTCCAACCTTTTCTATGCCTGCCTTTCTGATTTCTGCCATTGTCTTAACAACATAGCCGTAAGACACATCTCTGTCCGCCCTTAAAAGGACGATCTTATTTTTTTTCCTTTTATATATTGCCTCAAGTTTATCCCTTAATTCTGAAAAGACCATTTTATTATTGTTTATAGTTATTTCCCCTTTTTTGTCAATTGTCAGCGCTATTGGCTCTTCATCTGTTAATGCAATGCCGGATGCCTTAACCTTTGGCAGGTTTACATCAAGACCCTCCTGCATCATTGGCGCTGTTACCATGAATATGATTAAAAGGACAAGCATCACATCCACAAAAGGAGTAACATTTATCTGCGAAAGCACTGTCCTTGTTCTAACACCTGTAATCATAACTGTTTCGCCTTCTTCTGTTCCTTAAAAAAATGCCTTCCAACAATGTTTAAAAAATCAGCTGAAAAGTTTTCCATTTCCAGAGCCATGCGGTTGATTTTTGTTACATAATGATTGTATGCGACAACAGCAGGTATTGCCGCAAAAAGCCCGACTGCTGTCGCAATAAGCGCCTCTGATATGCCGGGCGCGACAACTGCGAGGTTAGCCGAGCCTTTTAAACCGATATGCCTGAACGAATCCATTATGCCCCAGACTGTGCCAAATAGTCCAATAAACGGCGTTGTGTTGCCTGTTGTAGCAAGAAATGGAACCGCAGCCTCCATCTTTGCAATCTCCTGTTTCACTATCTTTTTTAATGTTCTATCTATTGCATCAACGCCTGTCATTTCAAAAGACATTGCCCCGCTATCGGATTGGGCATCACCTTCATCTGTTTTTTTCAAACTGCCTAATTCAGTATAAGCAGCAATGAACATCTTTGCAAAAGGCGAGTTATTATATCTCTTTGCTGTGTCAAATATTGCGCCGAATTGTTTCTTTTCCCAAAAATATTTAAGAAATGCACTTGATTCTTTTTCCATGTTTCTGAAAAGGACATATTTTGAAAGCATTATGGCCCATGATACGATAGAAAAGATAAGGAGTATTAGGAGAATAAATTTTACCATCAGTCCTGCACTTATTATCATGCCAATGAATGTTCCGTGCAGGTTTGTCCCAATATTTTCTACGGTCAAGATGTCGTTCATTTTAATCTCCTGTAAATTTTATTTACCTGATTGCACAGATTTTGAAATGTGATTACACAGATGACTACTTGTTGTCATTGCGAAGGAGCGTAAGCGACTGCGGCAATCCCAAGAGATTGCTTCGGCTTCGCCTCGCAATGACAAGTGAAGAGGCTCGCAATGACATTTCTGTGTAATCTTTTCTTGTAATCGGTGTAATCATATCATCAGTCTCTCAAAAAACTATTATTCTCCCTTTCCTCGCCAATGGTTGTTGCCGGGCCATGACCCGGATAGACTTTAACATCATTGCTGAATGCCATAAGTTTATCTTTTATGGATGAGATAAGTTCGCCAAATGAACCGCCGGGCAGGTCAGACCTTCCAACTGAATCTGCAAAAAGCGTGTCTCCTGTGAAAAGGGTGTCATTCCCCTGCTTACAGCCTGCAGGGGCAGGTATAAACAGGCAAATCCCGCCTTTTGTATGCCCGGGTGTATGGATGATTTTAACATCCATATTGCCCAGTTTAAGCGCATCGCCGTGTTTTAACAATATATCCGGTTCAGGGGAGTTTTTTGATTTTATGCCAAAGAACGCCGCCTGTTCAATTGCATCCTTAAGCAAAGCCGCATCATCTTTATGGATAGCAAGTCTTGCGCCTGTCTTCTGCTTTAACATTTCATTGCCGCCGATATGGTCAAAGTGTCCGTGTGTATTGACGATATATTTAAGTTTCAAGTCATTATTTTTTATAACCTCTATTATATCATCAACATCGCCGCCGGGGTCTATGCAAAGGGCATCTTTTGTGATTTCATCTGCAATTATATAACAATTGACATCAAGCGGCCCGACTGTGAGTTGTTCTATACAGAGCGTCATAACTTCGCATACCTGCGTTGCTCCTCGGCTCGTCGTTGCGGCGTATGCTTAAAATACGCCTCACTCCTCACCCGACCCACGCCGCTTGGCGTGGGTGCCCCCGCTCCTTGGTCTGCTTTGTTCTGACGCTCTGTTGCATGTGTATTTATTTTTGACGCTGTGTATAAAAGCATTATTTTTGCCTTCCTTCCGAATATAATTCTCCCACAGGCGAGTTTTGAATCGCTATAAATTCTCTGCCTGCCATTATAATGAGTTCAAGTTCTTCTTCATCTCTTGCCTCGCTGTATAATCTTACGATAGGTTCTGTGCCTGATTCCCGCATCAAAAGCCATGAGCCGTTTGCCAAAGAGATCCTTATGCCGCCGCCCATTATTCTTATGTCATTAACATCAAGCCCAAGCCCTGCCAATGCCTTTTTTGAGGGTTCTTTTATTTTTCCAAACAAACTGCCCATAGAGACCATGTCAATCTTAATATTTTCTCTTGCAGTAACATATCTGCCGACCTTTTTATAGAGGTCTTCAAGCAATTCAGTGATGGTTTTTCCTTCCCTTGCCACCATTTCAGCAACAAGCAGGCATGCGAGGATGCCGTCTTTTTCAGGCACATGACCCTTTATTGTCAGTCCCGCGCTTTCTTCCCCTCCGATAATTATCTTATCCTCTCTTATAAGTTCGCCTATGTATTTGAAGCCGACAGGTGTTTCATAGACATTGATATTATGTTTTTCAGCAACAGCGTCTATCAGATGCGTTGTGGCAACGCTCCTTGCAACCCCGCCTTTCATGCCTTTAACCCTTACGAGATAATCCAGAAGAAGCGCTATAATATAATTCGGCTCTATAAATCTTCCGTTTGCATCAACAATGCCGAATCTGTCAGCATCGCCGTCTGTTGCAAGTCCGAGATTATATCCCCCGCTTTTGACAATATCAATCAATTCACTGATATTTTTTTCAGACGGGTCAGGGGCCTTGCCGCCGAATGACGGGTCCCGCTGGTTATGAATAATTTTTAAATTGCAGCCGGCAGATTCCAGCGCCTTGTCAAGATAACCCATGCCTGCGCCGTAGAGCGGGTCAGCAACAATCTTTAACCCCGCCTTCTTTATGCAGGACATATCTATCTTTTTTTCTATATGCTCCAGATAAAACGGCAGAGGGTCTATCTCCTCAACCCAGCCCTGAACAATCGCATCTTCAATTGAAAGTTCGCGGTAAGTAATCTCGCCGAGCATCTCATTTGCCCGTTTTTCAATATCCTTTGTTGTCTGCGGAAGCGCTGGACCGCCCCATGATGAAGAAAATTTTAAGCCGTTATATTCAGGCGGATTATGGCTTGCTGTAAAATTTATAGCGCCGCCTGCCTTTCTTCTTAATATTTCAAGCGAGATGACAGGCGTGGGCGTCGGGCCCTTGGTTAAATATGATTTAATGCCGTTCCCCAGCAGAATAGACACAGCCTCTCTTGCAAACCTCTCGCCTAAAAAACGGCTGTCATAACCCACGACAACACCCTTTTCAGATTCTTTTGTGTCTTTGAGATAATCTGCTATTGCCTGAGTTACAATCCTTACATTCTCAAATGTAAAATCCTCTGCAATAATGCCCCGCCAACCGGATGTGCCGAATTTGATTTTGTTCAAAAAACCTCCGTTTTTACTTATGCAAATATCTCTTTGAAAATATGTAAAAGTCTTTGGTCAGTATTATCAATGCACTCTTTATAGGGAATATTCAGATGTTTTAATTCAGTCATCCTCATCTAGCAATTCTTCTTTAGAATTAGCAAATCCTTTTGGATTGTATGTTTCTCCATCTTTAAAACTGTCTTCATTAAATTCTGAAACATGCCAAACCCAAATTTCTTTTCCTTCACTATCTGTTACTTTCATCGGTTTCAAGAAAGCACCTGTAGTGTAAATAACTGGTTCGCTATCAAAAATTATTGGTTTCATATTGCTTGAAGAAATTTTTCTCTTGCCCTTGTAAAATTTTTTACGCTCTCAAAAAAAATCATCCAACTCTTCATAGTTCTTTGATTTGTAAAAACATTGCATTAGAATATCTACGATAAATGACTATACTTTTCATATTCGCTATCAAACCACATTCTTGTTTAAAACTCATACACCATTTTGAAAATAGAGTGAATTCCCATATCAAGTTTTTCATCATAACCGCCACTTATCTTTACCGATTTCAGTATTTTTTTCACTACGTTTGTTATTGTTTTCAAAATTTTTTCATCAGGCATGATGAAAGGAATTTTCTTGATATAGTTTGCTGGGTTGTTAGCCGATGGATTGATGGTTCGGATAATTGTATTACAAGTTGGCGAATTGAAAAAAGCCAATAGATAATAAGTCAGTGCTTCTTCTTTAGGAAAAATTCCTACAATAGATTGGTCAAACAATTTGTTCTCAATAAGCGAAGCCGTAATACTTGTGCTGCTAATCATAGGAACGCCAATACCAAACCTGAAATAGTATTGAGGATTCTGAAACCTTGCCTTCTTGTCTGTCTTGTAATGCTTCACCGCTTCTTTACTCCAGTTCATAAACCAACCTTCGGGCTTCAAATATTTAGTGTTGCCGCCTTTCACGATGGGTAGAAAATGTTTTTCTCCTTCTATACCGTCAAGAATATTTGGGATGTTTTGATAATCTCTGTTTATAGAATTGGTGTCAACCAAATCATAATTCTTTCCATTTTTCAAGTCGGGACTGTTTACCTGTAAAAATGTTTTATCATCTCCTGAATAGAAACCTGTAACACAACTTGCAATGTCGCCAACTTTTAGTTTGGTGTTATTGATTGACTGAGCGATTTTGAAATTGTCAGCGATTAAAAAAGCATGGTCAGGATTTGCAAGAACTTCACTTTGTAGAAAGGAAAATGATTTAAGTTGCCAGTCCGTTGTGTCTGCAAGTTGTTCAACATTTGTAAAACCATTCACAACTCTGAACTGATTATTCAAATTATCATTTTTGTTGTCAGATTTTTGAAGTGTGATTATTGAAAGATTGGCGTAGCCAAAATTTACTCCGGGAAAAAACGATGAGGGGAATAAAGCCAACTCAACAACTTTTGTTTTGGTTAAGATGTGTTGCCTGATTGCTTTGTGCATGTGCAGATTCAGGAATGTATCGGGAATGATGAAAGATAAAATTCCTCCATCTTTCAAAAGTTCAATACACCTGAAAAGAAACAAAGCATAAGTTTCTTTAGCGTAAAGGTTCGGGAAAAGTTTTTTCAGTTTATCTCTTTTGTCGTAGTCCTGCCAAGCTCCGTAAGGTGGATTGGCAATTATCTTGTCGTAAACTCCACCAAAGTTTGAGTTAAAAATTAAATCATTGTCAAGCAATGTGTCGCACTGGCGAATATGAACGGTAGAATATTTTGCAAACTTGTTTTGCAAAATATTAAATGCCGATTCGTTCAATTCACAAACATCAATGTTTGCAAATTCATTTGCATCTAAAATCGCTTCAATAAAAACTCCATCGCCACCACAAGGTTCAAATATCTTGTCGTCCTTCTTTAATGACAATTTGCTCACCATGTAATCAACTATTGGAGTTGACTTGGTGTAAAACGCCTGATATTTTCTTGCTTCTTGTAGCATCACCATATCAAGTATTGGTCAAGATTATTTTGTTTGAAATAATTCATCGTCTCCGCTTTGAAATCAACTTCCCAATTCACATTCGTTTCAATCCAGTTTTTAATGTCAAAGCCCGAATACTCTTCCATTTTATTGTATGCTTCGCCTCCGCTATAAGCATCCCAAATTCCAGAATTCTTTAATGTTTGGAAATAATGATTGTTGTCGTCTGCTCTAACGAAAATCATGCACTTGTAATTCTCTTCAAGATTTTTGTAAATACTTGCTACAAGCAACAAGCGATTGGTATTTCCTTTCTCGTTTGAACCGAAACCGCTTTTAAAGTCAACAACAAATTTTTGGTTGTTGGAAATAAAATGAAGGTCTAATTCAAGTTTGATTTCACCTGATGTTACAAGTCCCCAAACTTTGTGGTAGTATTTTTTGAGTTGGTCTTTTTCTTCGACAGAAATTTCCAGTTTGTCAATGTAGGTTTCAATTTCGGCTGCCAACTTTTGTTTTACTTCCGAAAATAAAGGCGGAATGAAAAGAGAAACATTATTTGTAGGGTAGGAGAAACAGAGTTTGCAAAAGGGTTCCCACAATTCTCCAATCCTTCTTGAAAAGGTCATATACTCATACTGCCAAACATCGTTTCTTGCTTCCAGCATTACGATGTAATTGGAATATGTAATCATTAAAATGCACTCTAACTTCTCTTTGTTCGTCCAATTTTCTGCTTCTGCTTTTTGCAGAAGCGTTGCAATAAGATTGTCTTTAGTTTCAGTCAGTGATTTATTGATGGCTGATGCTTGCTCTTTGAATTGAGTATTACCGTAAGTGAGTTTTATCTCACTTAAAAATTCATCTGCTCGGTTGCGGAAGTATTTCAATAATTCTTCCTTCTGGTTTTTAAGATTTTTATGTATTAACATAAAATTTTAGAATTAAAAATTTTGCCTTTAACTCATATATTCTTTAGTTAACATTGTTTACCCTTTAATCTAAAACTTTGATGTTCACGCTCAAAAAGTGTCCAGATGCAAGGCGGAGCAAGCCCCCGATTGAAACTGTCGGGGGGAGGCATACTTTAGCAGTATGTTGAGCGAAGAAGCCGCAGCGACAACAAAGCAGATGGGCATTTTTCAGCGTGAACAGTTTTATTTCTGCCACTCCTCTATCTTATTAACATAAGTCTTTGCAATCTCGTCCGCCTTTTCTTTTGTAGACGCCTCTGCAATTATGTGGAAGTATGCATTGTCCTGACTTGGATACGCGACAACCCAGTCTTTGTCAAAGAATATCTTTATGCCGTCAATAAGTTGAACATCCTTTGTCTTTGAATCTTCCATCAGATTTCTCATTATCATACCCTTCTTTTCCCATGAACATGAAACCCTTTCTTTTACCATAAAACTTGGCGGTATCTCCCTTGTCAGTCCATGAAGCCTTATCCCTTTTTTTGCCATCATCTCCAATAATTTTACTATTGCAAACATGCCGTCAAATGCAGGCTGGAACTGCGGGAATATAAAGCCGCCGGTCTGCTCCCCGACAAAGGCAACATTATTTTCCATTGCCGTCTCCATCATGCCCCTTGCAGATGTCTTTGTCCTCTTGACTTTAAAACCATACACCTCTGCCAGATTATCAATAACCCTTGATGCTGTTACAGGCACAGCAATAGAGACCTGCCCTCGAATGTTTAAATCGGGGAGTTGAGAGTTGGAATAAGATTTCATTACAAGGACTGATACGAGATTCAGCGCCATATCTCCGTCTATAATATCGCCGTTTTCATCAACAAGAAATATCTTTTCTCCGCCTGCGTCAAGAAAGATGCCGATGTCAGCCTTTAGAGAGCGGACAATTGTTGAAAGCTGTTCAAGCGATTTATTAAATTCCTCTGCTGTCTTTGTGATTTTTACAGCATCAAGATTTGCATTCAATGCAATCACATCACAGTTCAATTTTCCGAGTATGCCCGGAAATATGCGGGTTGAACTGCCGTATGAATAGTCAAGCACAAGTTTGAAGTTTGCCTTTTTTATCGTCTCAATATCAATCTTTGACATAAAACCATTCTGATAGTGTTCAAAACCATGTATCGGGAAACTCACCTCGCCTGTTTCTTCCATCGCGGCCCTTCTGAAGTCTTCTCTGTAAAAAAGTCTTTCAATTGTCTTTTCCTGATTTGAATGAAGGTCAAGCCCATTTGACTCAAAGAATTTTAAGTCCACAACCTCTGCGTCAAACGGCGACCGTCTTGCGTGGATGCCGCCAATCTCACCACTGCCGCCCCTTGCAAGGTATCGGACAACAGGCATTGGCACAACGCCGTAATCATGGACATTCACGCCTGTTGATAAAATGCCTGTCATTACCGCCCTGTTTATCATTCTGGATGTCTTGTGCGTGTCTCTGCTTGTTGAAACTGTTGCGCCCTTTTTAAGCGATGCGCCGTATGCAGCGCCGAGTTTTGCCGCAAACTCAGGCGATATTTCAAGATTTGCCAATCCGGTAATGCCGTATGCGCCGAATATATTCTTTGCCCATTTCTCGCCCCAGATAAGGCTTGACGCCAATGTTGCGCCGTCTTCGACTATCTTATACGGCCAAACCCTGACATTCGCCTTTACAATGCTCTGTCTTCCAATATAGCAGTGGTCGCTTACTATAGCGCCTTCGCCGATAAACGCGCGCTCCTTTATCTCTGTATTATTGCCGATAACATTTTCCTGAAGCATTGCCTGACTGCCGACAGATACATTATCCCAGAGCACTGTGTCAATTAGGACAGCGCCTTCCTGTATTAAACAATTTTTACCTATCACAGAATTTACAACCTTTGCATTGCCGTTTACCCTAGAACCAGAACCTATGACAACAGAGCCCTCAAGTTTTGATGTAAAGTCTATCTTTGAATTATTTTCAAGCCATACGCTTTTTCCGCTGATTTCTTGGCCCGGTATATTGACCTTTACCTTGCCGGTCAAAACATCTATGTTCGCCCTTCTGTATTCCTCAAGGCTGCCTACATCCTTCCAATAGCCTTCTGCGATATAACCGTATAAGGGTTCTTTCTTTTCCAGAAGCAGCGGAAACAGATCCTTGCTGAAATCAAACTCCTGCCTCTCTGGTATATAATTTAAGACATCCGGCTCAAGTATATAGATGCCTGTGTTTATTGTGTCGCTGAAAACCTCTCCCCATGAAGGCTTCTCAAGGAACCGCACTATCTTCCCGCTGTCATCTGTAATGACAATGCCGAAAGGAAGCGGGTTTTCAACCCTTGTCAGAACCATTGTCGCCTTTGCCTTATTTTTTCTGTGGAACTCTATTGCATTTGAAAGGTCAAAATCTGTAAGCACATCGCCGCTTATAACAAGAAACGCATTATCTAAAAAACCTTGCGCATATTTCACGCTGCCGGCAGTTCCAAGGTCTTCAGGCGGGGATGTGTAAGACATCTTAACGCCGAATTTAGAGCCGTCGCCAAAATGATTTTCTATCATCTCAGGGTGAAAATATAAAAGGCTGATGATGTCAGTTATGCCGCAATTTGTAAGTCTATCAATCACATGCTCCATCATTGGTCTGTTGACTATGTTGACCATTGGCTTTGGCATATTATTCGTTAGGGGCCTTAGCCTTGTCCCAAATCCGCCTGCCATTATTACGCCTTTCATAATGCTCTCCTATAAATTGATTACGCAGATTTCTGAAAAACGATTACACAGAAATGTCATTCCGAGCGAAGCGAGGAATCTCGGTTTTAAGATTCTTCGGGCTTCGCCATCAGAATGACAGTAATGCCGTCATCTGTGTAATCTACTTTTGTAATCTGTGCAATCATCCTCTCATTATTTCAACCCAAAAAATGCGCTTATCCTTTTTAAGAGTCTCTTCGACTGCATCCGCTCTACCGCTGTTTTTTCTTCTTCAGATATAGCCTTCTTTGTTTCTTCCAGTTCCATTGTTCTTTTTGCAAGTATGTCAGCAAGTTTTTCCGCTATATTCGGCTGGTTCAAAATAATGTCCTTAAAACCGTGATGGTCAATAACAATAAATTCCGAGTCCCCATTTGCGATTGCTGTCGCTGTTCTAGGCTCGCCTGTAAGCAGACTCATCTCTCCAAAGAATTCGCCTGAGCCAAGGGTTGACAGTTTTTTTTCTTTTCCTTCTTCAGAGATAAAAATATCAACACTGCCCTTTTTTATAAAGAAGCAGCTGTTTCCTTTGCCGCCCTGCCTAAAAAGGATTTCCCCGTTTCCATAAACCATGATTTTTGCAGACTGCGCAGCATCATTTATAGCATCATCAGGCAGCGCCTTTAAAAAGTCCATGTTTTTTATATAACCTGTTATATCTTCAGCAGAATGAGCCTTCTTCTTAGATTCTAACCTATGAATAGACCTTATCGGGAATGGGATTTCTATGTTATTTCTTCTGAATGCATACCATATGCCGCTGTTTAAATCAGTTTTGATTTTTGGGAGCATTCCGTAGTCATCAATCCATGCCCGCAGTCTATACGATATTGAATGGTCGCCGTAATTAAGTATCCATACCTCTGGTTCAGGGTTTTTCAGGATGCAGTCCAATCTTGACGCCAGATCCAAAAGCGTTTCTGTTACCTTATTCGGAGGGGCGTCGTAACTTGCGCCTATATCTATTTCAACTGCATGCAGGTTTGACGGGTGCGTGTAGTTTTCAACAATTCCCTCTGCAAGCATCCTGTTTGGTATGTATATGATGTCGCCCTCCCTTGTCTTTAGCCGCGTTGTTCTCCATGTAACTGCAAGCACAATCCCTTCTTTATTAGCAATCCTTACCCAATCTCCGACAACAACAAGTTTTTCCGCATTTATCCAGATGCCTGTGAAAAGATTCCTAATGGTCTCCTGAAGGGACAGGACTATAATGCCTGTTAGAACAGCGGATGTTGTGAGAAGGGGCTTAATATCTATGCCGGCAATCTTGTGCAGCAGATAAACAATGGCTATAAAGTAAAGCGCCATGCTGATTATGCTTTTCAAAAGAGGCGTGACTGTTAATTGTTTTAAAAATGTGAACGGCGCGTCAACAATGAGCCATCGGATGAAAAACACAACAGCCATTGTAAGAAAAAATATTGAAGAGGCATCGCCTGCTGTTCGGGCTGCGGGCGGAAGAAAATCCCTGCCCAAAAGGACAAACGCCTTTACAGCCCCTGCGATAATGAGAAACAGGAATATGATTATAAAAGGCTTTAAGAGATTTTTATATTGATGCGATTCGTGGTTGATGGACATGCTATTTCCCTAAAAGTTTGCTAATATGCTGTCAGGCAAGATGCCTGACCTATAACTTTTAAATGGAATTAAGTTTAGCAGTATTTTAGGATAGTTTCTACAATTATTTTTATTTAAAAAAGGGAGATGTGGATATACAGCAAAAATAAAAGCCCCACCTTTTCAGGTGGGGCATACAATTTCAGTAAAACCTTTTATATTTAACTAATTTCTATTTCAATAATTACCTATTTCCGCAGACAAAACCGACACATACCTGCTTATGTCCAGCATGGCAGCTTGCGCAAGTCTCTGGATTTAACGGGTGCCCCTTTTCCTTTGATGCAACTGACTTGCCGTCTTTTAAAGAAACAACATCATAAATCGGTTTGCCGCCTTTATGGTCTGTTGTAAATGCAACACCGATTTCTTTGAATTCTAAAATACCTGTTTTTCCATCAGGATATTTATCGCCTTTTTCCTTATAAATCTTCATTACAGCAGGATTTATAAAGGAATAGTACTGTCCGGGCTTTACTGCACAGTAGGTATCAACTGTCGCCTGCAATATGTCATCCCCGCCCAAAGGAAGAACATTCACGCCGCATGGAGGGACAAGTCCCTTTGCCTTTCCATTTTCCCACTTCTCCCAATACATACCCGCTGTTGGCTTGGACTTATCTACATCCTTTGCCGCTGCCTTCTCCGCTGGCTTTGCAGTCTTTTCTGCTGCAAAACTACCTATTGAAAATCCGAGCAGTAATGCAATTGCTAAAATTCCTAACAATGTTTTTTTCATTTATCCTCCTCCATTACAAAGATATTTTTAATGCTAAAAAAACTCCTCCCCTCCTTTCTTTCAAAGTGAAAAGAGACTACCCAAATTCATGACAATAGTCAATAAGTTATTTTGCTGTGTAAACAGTTGCTCTATGTCTTGAACATTCCCACCATCTGCTGCAGGTCTGTTGATAGTTTTAGAAGTTCATTCGATGCATTGGTAATCTTTGATACTGCCGAATGATTTTCCTTTGCCACATTGGCAATGGCTTCAACATTGCTTGAAATTTCTACTGATGCGTAGCTTTGTTCCTCTGCCGCAGTGGCAATCCCTGAAATCATGTCAGTAACCCTCTGGGAACCGTTGACAATCTCTTGCAGCGCCTTGCCAGCCTCGCGTGCTAAAACAACACCCCTTTCCACCTCCTGTTTTTCTCCTTCCATTGAGGTTACTGCCTTTTGCGTGCCAAGTTGTATTGCCTCAATCATCCTTGAAATCTCAGATGTTGATGTGGTAGTCCGTTCCGCCAGTTTTCTAACCTCATCTGCCACCACAGCAAAGCCTCTGCCCTGTTCGCCTGCCCGTGCTGCTTCTATTGCTGCGTTGAGCGCCAAAAGGTTTGTCTGGTCTGCAATATCATTGATTAGGGATACGATTTCCCCAATCTCTGCGGAACTCTTTCCGAGCGATTCAACAACCTTGGCAACACCCTCTACAGATTTAGAGATATTTTGCATTTCTGTAATGGTGTCATTGATGATTTTGTCCCCCTTGCTTGCCAGTTCATTGGCATGTATAGAGAAGTTGGCTGCATTAGAGGCGTTTTTCGCCACTTCAGTTACTGTCGCATTCATCTCCTCTGATGCTGTTGCCGCCAACGTTGACTGCTGGCTCTGCTGGATAGAGCCTTTTTCAACCTGATTTGAAATTGCTGAAAGTTCTTTAGAACTGGCTGTAACCTTGTCTGTCGCAAGTTTTACAACAATCATAATCTCGTGCAGTTTATCCATAAAATTGTTAAATGCAGCGGAAGTCTTGCCGATTTCATCTGTTGAGCCTGCAGGCAGGCGGAATGTTAAATCGCCTTCTCCTCTTGCCAGCTGATCCATTGATTCATAAAGATGCCACATCTTTCTAATCTTCTTGCTGACAATCATTATAATTGTGAGCGAGATTAAACTGCCGACAATTGTCTGGAGGGCAAACCACCAAAATATGAGTTTGCTTCTTTTTGAAACCGCATCTGCATTTTCCTTGCTTGACTGTGTTACTGCAGATGAGACAGCAAGGATTGAATTTATGCCTTCGGTTGATTTGTCAATCCATTCCTTTGGACTGACTGGATAATTTCCTGAAACCTCTGCTACTGCATAAACTATTTTGCGCGTCTCGCCAAAACGGTTTAAGAATGTCTCTTCCATATTATTTATTGCCTTGATTACCCTGTCGTCTGCGCCTTTTGATTCTTTTAGGACAAGTATTGTTTTCATGTTTAAATCGACTATTGAGCGGAAAGATTGGAGTTTTCTCATTACATCAGGCGGAATAGGCTTCTGCGCCGCTATCATGCCGCCAATATTAGCCCTTTCAAGTCCTGCATATTCAGATGCGAGCCAGATGGCCTGTTTTATAACCAGATTATCCTGTGTGATTTTTGGAAGAGGTTCTGTTGTATAAAAACCTTCCTGCCTTAGTCTTGCCGCTGTATTTATAAAATCAGTTATGGTTTTAATCCATTCTGCAGGCTGAATATCCCGCTCTGTTTTTGTCAGGCTTGAGTCAACTCTTTTGCGGGCATCAATGCAGGCATTTTGCGCTGCAACTGTTTTTTTGAGGACACTTGCATAATCTGAATCAGGCGCATTGGCTGCTGTTTCCTCTGCCATTTTTATTGCCTCATTTAGAGATTTATCTCCTTTATCCCGCAAGGTTTTTATCTTTTCTAAAACATCAGGGTTTGCAGTGCCTTCTTGAGAAAGCGCTGTTGCAGTTACCCCCCTTTCAATTGCCTCAAACCCTGCTGCAACAATGATATTATCTGATATCTCATTCATGTGCGCCAGTGTTTGAGCCTTTTTATGATTTTTATACGCATTCCATACATGACCTGCTGTTAAGCCTACGCCTACAAGAGACAGCATAAGTATTGCGCCTACTGCAACATGTTTCAGGTCTATATGATGCACCATCTTATTTATTGGCATAATCCCCTCCGTTTTTTAATTAAAATCGCTGTATTTTACTTATTTGATTTTCTAAAAGCAATATTTTTTTCTTTACAATAACCATTGAAAAATAGTCTAGTTTTTTACCTTTGAGAGAATCCAAATTTGTCACAATTTTTTCATCTGGCAAACCTGCTTTAGAAACAAAAACCGCATTGTTTTTTAAATCAAGTTCCTCTAGGATAGAAATAATTTTATCCATAACCTTATTTACCTTTATTAAAACCACTGTGTCAAAATCTTTAAGTGTTTGCCTTATTTTTTCCTGCTCATAGGTCGCTGGCAGGATGGCAAGCCTTTCGCCTGCCTTTGCCAAAGGGATTTGTGTTGCGGCAGAGACAGCATTGATTGATGAAACCCCAGGGATTATTTTAATTTTGAATTGTGAATTTTGAATTGTGAATTGTTCAAGCAGATAGATAAATGTAGAATAAAACAAAGGGTCGCCGATTGTTATAAACGCAACATCCCTGCCTTTTTTAAGCGGTTTTAAAATTTGTTTTTTTGCCTCTTTCCATGATTCAATTAACTCATCATGTTCTTTTTTCATTGGAAATGTAAGTTCAAGGATTTCCTTATCACTTAAATCTACAGCCTGTTTTACAATATCAAGGGCAAGGCTTTCGCCTTCTGTCTTTGATTTTGGCACTGCAATAACATCAACCTGTTTTAATATCTTAACAGCCTTTAATGTTAAGAGTTCGGGGTCGCCGGGACCAATGCCCACTCCGTATAAAATGCCAGTTTTGAGTTCGGATGGTTTCATGGTTTTTCTCCAACAATAATAAACACAGGGTTGCAGGCATTAAATAAATTAAGATTAGCAGCATCTCCCTGCTTAAAACCTACAGGGACATGCTTTGTTTTTGCAATATTCACAGAGATGATTTCCATAGTCCATCCTGCCTTTTTAAAAAATTCGGCGGCAGTTGACAAGGTTTCAATGGTTACAGCATTTACAACTATTCTGCCTTTTGGCTTTATTTTCTTTGCGCAAATATCAAGAATTTTATCAATATCTTTTCCCCCGCCTCCGATAAACACAGCATCAGGGGATGGCAGGGATTTTAATCCTGCAGGCGCATTTTTTTTGATAATCTCAAGATTGGCTGCTAAAAATTTCCTCTTGTTTTTTTCAATATGAGTTATCCGCTTTTTTTCTTTCTCAACAGCAAAGACCATTCCATTTCTTGCAAAAAGCGCTGCCTCTATGGACAGAGAACCAGAGCCGGCGCCAATGTCCCATACAATGCTGTTATCTTTGATTTTAAGTTTTGATAAAGCAATGACTCGGATTTCCTGTTTTGTGAGCATGCCTTTTGAATGGGAAAATTCAGAGTCAGGGATGCCGAAAAAGGCAGGGTTAGAGGGTTCTAATGTTCTAGGGTTAAAGCCTTGCCCCCTGATTAAAATCATCACATTCAGCGGTGAAAATTTCTTTTTTGCAATTTGAGATAAAGTGCCTTGTGTGATTTTTTCCTTTTCAGTCCCCAAATCCTCGCAAACATATGCTGTATAATCCTTTATACCTTTATCAAGCAAAGCCCTTGCAATCTTTGAAGGGGTATTTTCAGGGTCTGTAAAAATGCCGACTTTATTGTAATTAACTATTTTATCAACAATTGTGTCAAAGGCATTTTTTTCTTGACCCCTTGACCCCTTGACCCCTTGACCCCTGTATTTACCATGCACACTTAAAAACCTTGCATCATTCCAGTTTTCCTTTATCCTTGCAAATGCCTCCTGCATTGCAGAGACATTTGGGATTATTTCAACTTTATTTTTGCCAAGATTTCTGATTAAAAAATCTGCAATGCCGAAAAAGTTTGGGTCGCCTGTGGCAAGGACGACAGCATAGTTAGGAGTTAGGAGTGAGGAGTGAGGAGTTAAAACCTTTATGACTTTATTCAAATCAGAGCCTATCACAATTCTTTTTCCTTTAAACTCATGGAAACAAGCAAGATGCCTCTTGCCGCCAACAAGCAAATTGGCATTTTTAATTATATTTAATGCCCTTTGTGAAAGGCTGGATTTGCCTTGTATGCCGAGACCGATAATATAAATCATGTCTTAATAGCAACCTCTCCTTCGTATCCAACTAATATGCACCCTATTTTAATATCCGCAATTTTAGATGAATTTTCTTTCACCTTTTCACAAACCATTTTAAAGACCTTTTCCAGCCCATTTTCTTTTAAAATAAAAAACACCTGCCTTGCAGTGTTTGCATTTTTTATGTCTTCAATAATATTCTTTTTTGCCCCAGCCTTTTTTGCAAGACCAGCCAAAAATTCTAATTCAACACTGGAGTCAGAACAATGCGTCTCAAAATGCCCTGCAGCAAGTTTGGAAAATTTGCCAAATTGCCCCGCAATAGTAATTTTGTGCAATGTATTGGTGGGCGCAGCCCACCCTACTTCTCTTCTGCCTCTTGCCTGTTTTAACGCAAACCCCATATGGTCTCCCACAAGTATAAATGCCTCTTGAGGCAGATTCAATTCCTTTTCTGCTGTCTTTTCGCTGCTCCTGCCTGTTGAAAAGACCAGTTCTTTGCAGCCTGCCGCAATTGCAACATCCATTGCGCAGGTTATAGAATGACGATATGCAGATAAAGACAACGGTTCAACAATCCCTGTTGTTCCTAGAATAGAAATCCCGCCTATTATTCCAAGCCGGGGGTTCATTGTTTTTTTTGCTATTTCTTCGCCGTTAGACACGGAGATAACCACTGAGATTTGAGATTTAGGGCTTATGATTCTGGATTTTAAATTCGTAATTCGTAATTCGTAATTCGTAATTGCTTCTCTTATGGCATCCTCTATCATCTTTCTTGGAACAGGGTTTATTGCAGGTTCTCCAACAGAAATAGCAAGCCCCGGTTTTGTGACAATGCCAATACCCTTGCCGCCAAAAACTGTGAACTGTAAACTGTTAGCCGTGAATTGAAAAGCCTTCCTTAATTTTGACTTTTGACTTTTGACTTTTGAACTTGCCGAAGTGAATACTTCGGCAATAATCTCCGCCCCATTTGTCACATCAGGGTCATCGCCTGCGTCTTTTATAATTGAGGCAGTCGCCTTGTCTTTTTCTATCTTGCATTTGTGAACAGGAAGTGTAATGGTTTTCCCAATCGGCAGGGTTATCTGGACATCTTTGACCTTTTTTTTAGTCAGAAAGGCAATGGCTGCCGCCTTACTGGCAGCAGCCGCACACGCGCCTGTTGTAAAACCTTTACGAAGATTTCGCTTCATCAAACCTTTTCCAAAAATATCCAAGCATTGTGCCCAAAACCAGAGCAAGCGCAAGGCCCTGTATGCCTTGATGATATTCAAATACAAACCTGTCAGGCTTTGCTGTTGCAAGGCCATAGCCGCCTATGAATAATATTATCCATAAAGATACGGCTATATAAACCGCCTTTGTAAGATTGCTCTTAAAAGGCAGCCATCTTTGCATAAGACTTAAAAAACCGCTTGCAACAATGCCAAAGACAGCCCCTCCAATTGCAAAGGTTACTAGATTATGCAGCAGGCCATTCTCAAATGTAAATGCTCCGGTAACAGTATTTACAGCCATAGCGAGCCATCCCCATACAATGCCTGTTAAAGAACCCAAAAAAATGGTTTTTCTTAAATCAATTGATTGAGATTGCATAAACACCTCCTCTTTTGCAGGACAAAAGGCTAAGAGGCTAAAAGATTAAAGGGATGGTAAATCTTATATTCTCACCTCTTCATCTTTTTGCCTCTGCACCTTTTTACCTTCCTCATCAGTGGCACGGCATTCCAAGCACATGCCTGACATCATGAAATGTATCATGCGCCTTTGGGATAATTGTATCAACACCGTACATGATTACAACCATTGATAATGCTACTGTTACAAGAATTAACGCAGGCAAAAATGCCTTTGAAAATACTAAATCTTTGCTAAATATCCTTTCCATAACTTCCTCCTGTTTTTATTTTTTCTAATCTCTAACCGCTAACCTCTAGTCCTCTCATCACCTCCTTATTTTTCTTTTTCATGCTCATGGTCTGCAAATGGGCCGTGGCTGTGGACATGGACGGTCTCCCCATGTCTGTGCGCATGCTCATGGATTAAATTGACCTCCAGCAGAAGTTTTCTGTTTCCAAGAATGTCCATTGTGTTTCCATCTGCGGCAATTTTATGCCCCTCATTTAATACAACAACCCTGTCGGATATGTCTGCCGCAAGGCTTAAATCATGCGTTGCTATTATGATTGTCTTTCCTGCATCAGAAAGCCCTTCGAGCAGTTCTATAAGCCATACCTGCGTTCTTGGGTCTAATCCGTTTGTAGGCTCATCAAGCAAAAGCACATCTGGATTATTTGCAAGAACAGATGCTATTGCAACCTTTTTCTTTTCGCCTCCGCTGATTGAATACGGCGGCCTGTGTTTCAAGGCAGCGATGCCGAGCATCTGAAGCAGGTCATCAACCCTTTTTTCGACCTCGTCCTTTGCAATGTCCAATTGCAGGGGCCCAAATGCAATCTCATCCTCTACAGTGGCAGAGAACAACTGGACATCAGGGTCTTGAAACACAAAACCGACCCTTTGCCGAAAATATCTTGAAAACTCTCCGCCTTCCAGAATATTTTCTTTTAAAGATTGTCCGAACGCCTTTACAATGCCGTTTGACGGGAATGCAATGGCATTCAGAATCTTTAAAAGCGTTGACTTGCCGCTTCCGTTTGCGCCAAGTATGCAGACCCTTTCCCCTGAATTTACATCCAGATTTATATTTGCCAGCGCTGGAAATTTATCCAGATATATATAATCAACATCCTGCAATTGAAGTATTGGTAATTCCATCTATAGCCTTATAGTTATAAGCATAACAAATAATACAATGCCAATCCATAAATAATCTCTTTTTTGCATTTCATGATTTTCCATTGTTTTTATCTCGCCTGTAAAACCTCTTGAAGCAAGGGCAAGATAAACATCATCAGCCATTGCTGCTGACCTTTTAAATATTACCGCCAGCCTTGACACAGTCCATGCCCTAGACTCTTTTGTATTTACCTTTTTTATAATCCTGCTCTTTCTTGCAAGGTGCATATTCTCTGCAAGTTTCAAAAATATAAAGATGTATCTAAATGCAAATGCAAGCGTCATAACAAAAATCTGCGGCACGAATAGCATGCTCAAGCCTTTTAGTAAATCAGTTTTTCTTGTTGCAAGAAATAAAATAGCGGCAATGGAAACAATAACTGCAACCCTGAAGACAAATAAACTCGTTGTTTTGATGCCAGCGTCTGTAATAAAAAGCGACGGCAGCATTATAATGCCTGTAAATATTATTACAGGCGCTGTTCTTTTAAACAGCGCAGATATTGGGATATGAGACATATATGTAATTAAGATAATAAAGGAAAGTATCGCCAAAAGCGGAATAAAAGATTTTAAAAAACTGGCAAAAAATATCAATATAAAAAAGGTTAGTATCCTAATCCTTGAGTCAATCCTTTGAACAATGCCATCCTGCATTGCAAAGTCCTCTGATACAAAAATCTCTTTTAAAAAAGATGTTATTTTATCAAGTGTCTTATCAATAAAACCTTTTGTTCTGCCGATTTCGCAACACGGGCAGGTTGCAGGGGCTACCTCTTTTAGCCATGATGGTATTACTGCTGACATAGCCGCCCCTCTGCAAGCATTAATAGGGCATTTACAATTGCCACCGCAACTGTAGAGCCGCCTTTTTTGCCTTTTATAGAAATATAAGGGACATCAAGTTTCATCAATTCTTCCTTTGACTCCTCTGCATCAACAAAACCAACAGACGCACCTATGACAAGCGCAGGTTTTATATTTTGTGTCTTAATCATTTTTATAATTTCAAGGAGTGCGGTTGGCGCATTGCCAATGGCAACAATGCTGTCATTCATAAATTCCAAAGCCTTTTGCATTGAAGCAGCAGTCCTTGTAATATTGTCTTTTTTTGCCTTCTGAATAACATCCGCATCAGACACAAAACACCATACATTTCCTCCAAACTTATTAAGCCTTTCTTTACTTATGCCGACCGCTGCCATCTTTACATCTGTAATTATGTCAGCGCCTTTTGAGATTGCGTCAATGCCTGCTTCAATAGCATTGCTGCTGAATCTAACCAAATCCGCATATTCAAAATCTGCTGTTGTATGGATTATTCTTTTGATAATTGGAAGTTCCAAAGGAGAAAATTTTGATTCGTCCAATTGCTCCCCTATCAGGCGGAAACTTTCTGTTTCAATGGGGTGCTGAAATACAGGGTTAGAGGATTCAAGGGTTCGAGGGTTCAAGAGAATGTCATTGCGAGGCGAAGCCGAAGCAATCTCTTTTGACCCCCCACCCATCCTTCGGATGGGTACCCGCCCTTGACCCCTCGACCACTGTTCTTTTACTTCCTCAATCCTCTCCACTGCCACATCCACAAGTTTTTTGTGAAACCCAAGATGCGGTGCAAGGATAATCTCAAGATTTGGATATTTCTTTTTTGCTGTCTCTATTTCAAAAGGTAAATCCTTTGTTACATGAGCGCCCATGTAAAGAAAATACGGCTGGACAATTATCTGCTTAAATCCTTTGTTTACTAAAATATCTATTGCCTCAGAAAAATTTGGATGCTCAAACTGCAGAAATGCAGGCTGGACAATCTCATAACCACCTTTTTTACAGACGCAATCTGCAACCTTGTGAAGCGTGTCATTTGCTTTCTTGACAGGGCTGCCGTGGCCAAGGATAAGAACAGCACTTAACTGTGAGATGTGAGATGTAAACTGTTTCAAAATGCAATCCCCCCTAATAAAAAATCCCCAGCCATAATAATGACTGGGGATTAACCGTTTTTTTAATCCTTAATTCCCCGCCTTCTTTACCATCGAATTTTTGCGAGGCATGTTAATATATCCGGCAGGTCTCCTGACTTTACGGTTTATCCTACTTTCTGACGCCTTCCCAGCAAAAACCAGTGGCATTTATCAGATTTCGTGCCGTTTACAGTGGCGGGTCCGTGAGGGATTTTCACCCTCTTCCCTATTCTGCCCTCTTTAAAGGGCCACCAGAATATAATCTCAATTTATGCCCCAATTTTTACATCAACAATGTGTTAAAGTCAAACAAATAAATTTGCTTGAAATTACTTGCAAATAAGGCTTAAAATCCATAAAATAACAACAGTTGACAAATAACAAAACGAGGAGGATTAGGATGAAAAGAATTCTTGGAATAATAATTGCGATTGGTTTTATATTTGCTGCTCATTCTCCAGCATATGCCTACCGCCCCTTTGCAACGGAAGACGCAGGGGTTGCAGGAAAGGGTGTTGTGCAATTAGAGGTGAGTTGGGACCATCTGAAATGGGAAAATAAGGATAGGGATAATGTATTTCTTATTGTCCCTATTTACGGCATTACAGAAAGGATAGAACTTTCAGTTGAAATCCCATATATGCTTCATGACACAGAAGATGGTGAGAATGAAGATGGTATTGGAGACATAAACATTGTCGGCAAATTTCTTTTAATAGAAGAAGGGGATAAGAATCCAGCCTTCACATTAAAGGCAGTTGTAAAGACCTCTAGCGGTGATTATGGCAAGGGGCTTGGTTCAGGGGACAAGGATTACAGCCTTGTTGCAGTTGCATCAAAGACCATTGGCGATTTTCAACTGCACGGGATGTTTGGATATACATTTGTCGGTGATAATGGTGATGACAACATAAGAGACATATATCTTTATGGCATTGGTATTGACTATAGCTTAACAGAAAACTTCCATCTTGTTGCAGAGGTTGCAGGCAACAGACATTCTGACAGGACAATAGATGGTGATGACCCTGCATCCGGACTTGTTGGCGCAACATATAAAATATCAGAGCATCTTACAATTGATGGTGGAATAAGATTTGGATTTAATGATTCTATGCCGGATTGGAACACAACTTTAGGGATGTCTATAACATTTTGATATAGGGACGGATTTTAATCCCGCCCCTCTTTGTTTGTAAAAAGCCTTCCTGCAAGATAGACCAGCATGACAATTATGCTGCTTCCGACACCTGCTGATATTATATAGCCGATGCCTGTTTTGACAGGACTTTCCCATCCTGCAATATTATAATCAGGCAAAACCGCTGTCCATATATTTTCCAATTTTTTTATGCCATCCGGTACAAAACCAAGCATTACCTTTAATTCGTCTCCTCCCCATTCACCCCATGCTGTGCCTTGCGCAAGAAGACCAAGTGGTGTAAGCATAATCAGCAGGATGAGAATAAGCCAGAGCGGTTTTAAAGAAGTATCCTTTTTTGAGCTGTATAAGATTTGTTCGTCCATCTTATAGATATAAGACACAACAAGCGCTGTGCCGATTGCCTCAATTGGGCCAAATAAAAAAAGATGCTCTATTGCCATTACAGGAATTGTAATGCTTAAAGGATACGGCGCATAAAGGGGCTTTCCATCAGCAGTTGATGCAATGATTGGCTGCAAACCAAGTTCAAATGCAGTTGCAAGGCTGGCGAGGTTAAGCGAAATGTAGCCTGAAACAGCGGCTGCTATGAAACCCCTCTTTGATGTCAGAGAAGAATTGCCGCAAATAAATTTATATATGTAATATGCTGAAAACGGCATGATAAATGCCATATTAAAGCAGTTTGCGCCGATTGCAGTTATGCCGCCGTCGCCGAATATGAGCGCCTGAATTACAAGCGCAATGGAAACCGCAATTACCGCCGCCCATGGACCGAGTATTATCGCGGCAACAGCGCTGCCGACCATATGCCCTGATGTCCCGCCCGGCGCAGGGATATTAAACATCATTATAATAAAGGTAAATGCAGCGGCAAGGGCAAGCATTGGTATTTGTCTTGCCTTAAATGTTTCCTTAACCTTTTTTGATGCAAGATACCATACAGGCAGCATTGCAGCGTATAATGTAGTATATGTTTGCGGCCCTAGATAGCCGTCAGGTATGTGCATATTCTGCGATGCTATCAAATTTTCTAATGACTTTCTATATTTTTTCTGGTAAATTTTCTGCCCATGTTGAAGAGATTTTCTATTTTACAAAAGACATTTTTAGGGGTTGTCATTATACTCATCCCTATACTTATTACCTTTCTTATAACCTATAATTTAATTAAAGAGCATCTAAAAAAAGGCGTATTAAATAATATTACAGCCCTTGCTGAGGTATACGAAGGGCAGGTCTATCAATTTCTTGATATGACAAAAGGTAGGGCATTGGATTTTTCCAGCGATGGTTTTATCAGGGAATCGCTTCAAAAGATAATAGATGGCCAGAGAAATGACAAGATAAGCGCAGTTGAGCCTCTTAATGAACATTTGATTAAAAATAAGATGTCTTTGGATAAAACCATATATGCTATCCATGTCATTTCTTTGAATGGCAGGATTACGGCGTCCACAGACAAGTCGGCAATAGGAAGGGATGTTTCAAAAGAGATGTTTTTTATAAATGGAAAGCATGTTGTATCTGTTGCAGAGATAGGCGCTAATCTGGCAATATCAGCCCCTCTATCCAATAGAACAACAGGAGAGCCTATCGGCGTGCTTGTAAATTATATGCGCCTTTCAGAACTCAACAAGATTATGAGCGGCAGTTTCAGCAAGGAGTCAGGCGCGCTCTCATGGGATAAAAATAAACACGAGACATTAGAGGCATATCTGGTTGACAAAAATAAACTTATGATTACAGAGTCCAGATTTGTAAAAGACGCTGCATTTAAACAGGCAGTCGATACTGCGCCTGTTGACGCATGTTTAAGAGCAAATGAGGAGATGACCTCATTTTATAAGGATTATAGAAATGTGCTGGTTGCCGGCGCATCAATGTGCATCCCGTCTATGAAATGGACGCTATTGGTTGAAATTGATGAGGATGAGGCGATTAGGCCTGTAATAGAGACACAAAGATATGTCTTATATACCACTGTCTTTGTTGCCTTGCTTGTTGGTGTAATGGTTACTGTTTTTTTTAAGGATGTGATTATCAGGCTTCGCAGGGTCTCTGCTGCTGCAAGGGATATTGCCAAAGGCGATTACAATGTTACCCTGCCTGTTGGAAGCAGCGATGAAATAGGGATGCTTTCTGAGTCGTTTAACAGCATGGCTAAAGATATTGGGGCAAGGACACTGGCGCTGCAAAACAGCGAGGCAAGCCTTGCCAATGCCCAGAGGATAGCCCGTTTAGGAAACTGGGATTGGGATATAATAAAAAATGAATTGCGATGGTCTGATGAGATATACCTCATCTTTGGTTTGTCTCCTCAGGAATTTGGCGCAACGTACGAGGCTTTTTTAAATTTCATCCATCCTGATGACAAGGAATTTGTTAAAGAGTCTGTTAACAAAGCCTTATATGAAAAAAAACCTTACAGTATTGACCACCGTATAATTCTGCCGGACGGAACAGAGCGCATAGTTCATGAACAGGCGGAGGTTGCCTTTGATAAGGCTGGCAAGCCGTTAAAAATGTTAGGCACTGTTCAGGATGTAACTGAAAACAAACATGCAGAGGCTGAACTTAAAAAACTTTCTATGATAATAGAAAACAGTATAAACAACATATTTATTACAGATATTAAAGGAGATATTGAATATGTGAACCCAATGTTTGAACAGATTACAGGGTGGAGCAAAGAAGAGGCAGTAGGCAAAAACCCGCGCATACTTTCCTCTGGAGAGACTACAAGGGCTGAATATGAAGAATTATGGGCTACGATTACTTCTGGCAAGACATGGCGCGGCTCGATTAAAAATAAAAGAAAAGACAACAGGCCGTATTGGGGCAATGCTGTAATATCGCCTATCAAAAACGAGAAGGGGGAAATCACGCATTTTCTCGCTGTTCAGGAGGATATTACTGAAAAGAAAATGGCTGAAGAAAGGGCGCAATACCTTGCAGCATATGATGGATTAACAGGTCTCTTAAACCGCGCAAGGTTTGTTGAATTGATAAATAAATGGATGCATTCCCATGCAGATGAGCAAGGCATCTTACTGCTGATAGATATTGATGGATTTAAATTCATCAATGATACATATGGACATGGTGTTGGAGATGAGATGCTTCGCCGCGCGGCTGTATTTTTGCAAAACCTTTTTAATGAAATAGGCGCGCCCTATATAAAAGAATCAGGAGAGATTATATTGGGAAGGATGGGAGGAGATGAGTTTGCAGTCTTTCTGCCGTATTTTAATGATGGGCAAGGGATAGAAGTATCTGAACAAATCAGAAAAAGGTTTGAGGCAGTTCATTTTGCAGAAGTGCCGGTTCATGCAACAATAAGCATAGGCATTGTTTCTTATCCAGCGCATGGAAACACAACAAAAGAGTTATTTACAAAGGCAGATGCAGCCATATACCGCGCAAAGGAAATGGGCAGGAATAGGTGCCATTTCTATCGCGCTGAAGACCGTGATTTGGAAAATCTGCATTCAAGGCTCAAAGAAAAGGAGCGGATACAAAAGGCTCTGGCAGACGGCCGTTTTCTGCCGTGGTTCCAGCCCATACTAAATCTTAAAGACAATAAAATCCATCATTACGAAGCCCTTGCAAGGATGCAGGGAGAGGATGGAAAAATTCTTTTCCCATCGGAATTTATTGACACTGCGGAAAGGTTTGGTTTCATTGACGCGATAGACAGGATTATTGTGGAAAAGACCATGAAACTTCAGGATGAGATGAAACAACAGGGGAAATATATATCCTTTGGCATGAATCTTTCGGGAAAGGTTTTAGGGGATGCGGATTTTCTCTTTTTCCTGAAGGCAAAGATGAGGGAGACAGGCGCAGACCCAAATTATTTGATATTTGAAATAACAGAGACGGCCGCTGTCAGTAACTTGGACAAGGCAGCCAAATTTATCAGCGCATTAAAATTAACAGGGTGTAAATTTTCTCTGGATGATTTTGGAGTTGGTTTTACATCTTTTACATACTTAAAAGAGATGCACATTGATTATATCAAGATAGACGGTTCATTTATAAGAAGGCTGCACGAAAATCCAGATGACCAGCATATTGTTAAATCCATAATAGCCGTTGCAAAGGGCATGGGCATAAAAACCGTTGCTGAATTTGTAGAAAAAGAGGAAACAATAAAACTCCTCAAAGAATATGGTGTTGATTATGCGCAGGGTTACGCAATAGGCAAGCCGGGACCGAAGTTATTGGACTAACAGGCTGTTGAAAAAGGCATCAACAGCCTTGATTACACAGATTAGGAAAAACGATTACACAGATACTTCAATGGGTTTTAATCTGTGAAATCTAATCTTTTATCTGTGCAATCAGAGTTTGTTGAGTCTTTCAACAAACTACTAATTCATCTTATGTCTATTAAATTTTTAATCCTGCCAAACTTTTTTTCACCTATGCCTTTTACCTTTTTTAAATCATCTATGGATTTAAAACCGCCAAGTTCTTTCCTCTTTTCAATAATCCTTTGAGCGAGTTTTGGACCTATTCCGGGCAGGGATTCAAAATCCAATTGAGTCGCCGTGTTTATATCTATCTTTAAAGCGAGAACCTGCTTTGCCTCGCCGCTCATTGAAGCAGGGTTAGAGGATACATGGGTTCTAGGATTTAAGGAACTGTCATTTCGAGCCTCTGATTTAATAAGCGGCGAGGCAATATCGCTTGAACCCTTGACTGCTTCTTCTGGATAATGCCTCCACTCTCTGAAAACATAGATGCAAACAAGCAAGACTGCAAGCAATACAAGCACAATCTCCCTCGCATCTTTTTCTTTATATTCAGAAGGCATGACAGCGCCATGCAATTTTATGGCCTCTTTTTTTTCTTTGGTTTAATGCCTTTTTCATCTTTGTATAACTTATACTCAAGGCTGTCAACAAGCGCCTGCCATGACGCCTCAATAACATTCTCTGACACTCCGACTGTTCCCCATTTTTCCTTTCCATCCCCTGATTCAACCAAAACGCGGACAGATGCAGAAGTCCCCTTGCCTGCTGAAATCACCCTGACCTTAAAGTCAAGGAGGCTGACATCCTTCAGGTTCGGATAAAATTTTTCCAAAGCCTTTCGGAGCGCATTATCAAGCGCATTTACAGGGCCGTTGCCCTCGCTTGCAGTATGCTCAACCTTGCCGTCAACCAGAAGTTTTATTGCCGCCTCTGAATATGGAGGCTCGTCTTCTTTTTTCTTTTCATCAATCACCCTGAAGCCGAGGAGTTTAAAATATTTCCTCTTTGCCTTGAGCGCCTTCTGCATCAAAAGTTCAAATGAGGCTTCAGCGCCTTCATATTGAAAACCCTGATGTTCAAGCTGCTTTAATGCCGCAAGGATTTTCTGGACAACTGGGTCTTTGCTGTTCAAGTCAATGCCGAACTCCTCTGCCTTATAAAGTATGTTTGAACGACCTGACAGGTCAGAGACTAAAACCCTTTGATGATTGCCGACAAGTTCAGGTTTTATATGCTCATATGTCTCAGGCTTTTTTAAAACAGCGCTTACATGGATGCCTCCCTTATGCGCAAATGCGCTGTCGCCGACATACGGCTGATGTTTGTTGTGGCTAATGTTTGCCAGTTCATAGATAAACCTTGATGTCTCCCTTATTTTTTTCATTTGCTCAAAACTTATACAATCAATGCCCATCTTGAGTTTTAGATTCGGGATGATTGAGCATAGATTTGCGTTTCCGCACCTCTCGCCAAAGCCGTTTAAAGTCCCCTGAACATGAGAAATGCCTTCCTTTACAGCAAGGATTGAGTTTGAGACAGCAGTTTCAGAGTCATTGTGGCTGTGGATGCCGAGCGGCGCTTTTATATGTTTTTTTACATCTTTTATAATATGGACAATCTCATATGGAAGCGTGCCGCCGTTTGTATCGCAAAGCACAATGCAGTTTGCTTTAGCATCTTCTGCTGTTTTGAGCGTCTTTATTGCATAGTCAGGATTTGCTCTATAACCGTCAAAGAAATGCTCTGCATCATAAAATACCTCATCAACATTTTTTTTCAGGTATGCGATTGAATCCGAGATGAGTTCAAGATTTTCATCCAAAGAAATCCGCAAAGCCTCTTTCACATGCAAATCCCATGTCTTGCCAAATATTGTAACCGCAGGGGTCTCTGCCTTTAGCAATGCCTTTATATTTGGGTCATTGTGCGTTTTATTGCCAGCCTTTCTTGTGCTTCCGAATGCGGTTAATTTTGAGGAGTTAAGCCTTACAGATTTAATTTCTTTAAAAAACTGGATATCCCTTGGATTTGAGCCGGGCCAGCCGCCTTCAATGTAATGGATGCCGAGTTCGTCCAATTTCTCGGCAATTCGCACCTTATCCTCAACAGAGAAGTTTATATCCTCTGCCTGAGTGCCGTCCCGCAAGGTTGTGTCGTATAGTTTCAGCATATTTGTCTCCTAACAGTTTGTTGAAAAACTCAACAAACTCTGATTACACAGATAAAAGATTAGATTCCACAGATTAAAACCCATTGAAATATCTGTGTCCTCGTTTTTCTTAATCTGTGTAATCAAGGCTGTTGATGCCTTTTTCAACAGCCTGCTAATAAAAGAAAACTCAAAATTCAAATCTTAAAAGTCAAAAGTAAGGAATGTCATTGCGAGGCAAAGCCGAAGCAATCTTATTTTTGCATTTTGATATTTGAATTTATATCATCCCCTGCAATTCACCATACGGACAGCCATCTCAATTGCCGCTATCATACTGTCTGGTTTTGCAATCCCTTTCCATGCTATATCATATGCGGTTCCGTGGTCAACCGAAGTCCTTATTATCCGTAGTCCAAGCGTAATATTAACGCCGTTGTCAAAGTGCAGGAGTTTTAATGGTATCAGCCCTTGGTCATGATACATTGACACAACTGCGTCAAACTCCTTTTTTACAACAGCCCGGTAAAAAAGCGTGTCAGAGGGCAGGGGAGGGGACGCATTTATTCCCAACAGCCTTGCTTTTTTTACAGCAGGCATGATTATCCTTTTTTCCTCATTGCCAAAAAGCCCCGCCTCTCCTGCATGAGGATTTAATGCGCAAACAGCAATCCGCGGCCTTTTAATTCCAAAATATCTTTTTAAAGAATCATTGGTGAGCCGTATTGTTTTCAAAATATCTTTTGTTTTTAATAAATGCGGAATGTCTTTTATTGCCTCGTGGATTGTAACAAGCGAGACCCTGAGTTTTTCTCCTGCAAGCATCATCACATAATCCTTTGTATTTGTAAGATGCGCGAGATATTCTGTGTGCCCGTGAAAATTATAACCAGCCTTGTTTATTGCGTCCTTGTTTATCGGCGCTGTTGCAATCGCGTCTATGCTTCCATTTGATGCCGCCTTAACAGCGCCTTCAATATATGACATCATTGCCTTTCCGCATGCTTTATCAGGTCTGCCGGGTTTTAGTTTTTTAGGGTTTAAGTTTGAAAGATTTATAATTTTGCAATTTGCAATCTGCATTTTGCATTTTGCACTTATAAACTTAAAAACCGCCTCATCCCCGAATATTACCGGCTCGCAAATCCTTTTGATTTTTGGATTTGAAACCGCCTTTAAGATAATTTCGGGACCAACACCTGTAGGGTCTCCCATTGTTATGCCGATGACTGGCTTCATATATGGCTTAAGGTTAAAAAAGAATATTTATCTGCGCCATCACAGGTTCACTTCTATAAGAGATATGCTTTTCTGTTCTTCAAGCCAGAGTTTAAATCTCTCGTCAACTATATTCTGAAATAATATATTCTTTATATTATTTTTTACTGTTTCAAATGGTTTTGGCTCTTTTTCTTTTTTTTCCGTAACTTGAATGATAAACAAACCTAATTTTGTCGGGATTATGCCGCTTGTCTCGCCGCTCTTTAGATTTAATGCAATTTTTTCTATGGTTGGGTCTATTTCACCGACCTTTAGAAAACCAAGGTCTCCGCCGTTTTCAGGATTAGGGCCTTGGGAATATGCTAACGCAAGTTTAGCAAAGTCCTCGCCCTGCCTTATCTTCATTAGAATGTCTTTTGCCTTTTGCTCAATATCTTGTTTTTGCATATCAGTAATATTGCGGGGGACTGCCAAAAATATCTGGCTAATCCTGATTGTAACAGGCTCATAAAACCTCTCTATGTTTTGCTTATAATATGCCTCAATATCATCATCTGCTACAGTTATTTTTGAGCGGAACTCTTTGCTTACAAACTTCATCTGCCTTATCTGGTCTTTCAACTGGCTCCTGTATTCTTTAAATGTCAATCCATTTGCTGCCAATGCCCGCAAAAGCGCATCCTGATTTAAGTTATTCTGCTTCTTTACATCATCTATTGCATTGTCAATCTCTCTTTCGCTTACAGTTATGCCTGCCTTGTTTGATGCCTGTTCAACAAGTTTTCTCTCTATCAACTGGTCAAGCGCCTTGCTCTTTGTCTCCATCATCCTTTTTTTCTCTTCTGGTTTGCCGATTTTTTGAAGGTCATCCATTTTTATGGATGCAGCGGTATTCAAATCTGAAAGTGTTATCACGCTGTCATTGACAATTGCCACAACCTTGTCAACAACACCTGCATTGGCTTGATTGCATAACAAAAAAATGGAATACAGGATGCAGATTTTTAATTTGAAATTTGAAATTTGAAATTTGAAATTTATTTTCACAGTAACTCCTCCTCTATTTCTATTTTTGCCTTTTGTTTTAGATTGAACAGCCATTCCTGAAATGCCCTATCGCTTCTTTCCCTTTTCAGCCTCTCTGCAATAATCCCCTTGACCTCTTGAAAGTTGGAATCACGCGCCTTTGTCTTTTCATCAACCCGGAATATATTGTAACCATATGATGTTTTTACAACCTCGCTCGCCCTTGCAAGAGTTATGGAAAAAACCACATCTTCAAATTCTTTTGGCAGGTCGCCGCGGCTGTAATAACCGAATTCTCCGGCATTAGGCGAATCTCTGTCCATTGAGACCTCTTTTGCAGCCTTTGTGAAATCCTCGCCTTTTCTTAACCTTTTTAAAACCGCATTTGCCTCATCTTCTGTGGATAAGATAATCATCCGCATCTTCACTTTTTCAGGAACCTTGAATTCCGCCTTATGCTCTCTATAATACGCAGTCAAATCATTGTCCGTTAATAATACCTTTGAAGCAGCGGCAAAATCAATTGTTTTTCTAATCAAGATTTTTCTTCTGATTTCCTCTTTCCATTTTTCATGGCTTCCGTATCTATTTACCACTGTATCTGTGAAAACATCATCCTGATAATCCTTTTTTATGCCCTCTATTTCTTTAGATACCTCTGCCTCTGATGCTGTTATGGACATCTTTTTTGCTTCATCAAGTATCAGTTCTTCTTCAATGACTTGAGCGAGTATATTTTTTTTTAATTCCAGCAGGTCTTCCTTATTTACTGACGAAACCGAATCAGACAGCAACCTTTTTAAAACCCCTTGAAATTCTTCAACTGTTATTACTGTATCATTTATATGGACAAGCGCCTTTTTAGACGAGGTTTCTTCTGTCTCGTGTTTCTGGCAGCCAAAAGAGACTGCAATAAATAAAAGACAGATTATTATTTGTTTAAAACAATTCATATTGATTTTTTATTGTAACCTATTTACATGAGTTCTTGCAACAACCATCTTGCCTCTTCAAGCAGGCTTTTTTTCATGTCAACAAACATTATAATTTTTGAGTCGGGCGTTATCTTTAATTTCTTTGGATTTGTCTTGACAAGGTTCAGCGCCTTTTCAGGGGATATATCCGCATCTTTTGCAAATGTCAGATAAAGCCTGTCGCCTCTTTGAGACATATCAACCGCCCTTAAATTTTTCAGCATAAGTTTTAATTCCATGACCTTTAAGAGATTAAGAATTGTATGAGGCAAACTGCCGAACCTGTCAATCACCTCTATTTTTAAATCCTCTATCTCATCTTTAAATTTTGCAGATGCCAGTCTTTTATAGATGTTTAATCTCTGTCTCATGTCAGGCACATAATCATCAGGTATATATGCCTCTACCTTTAAATTTATTTCAGGGTCAGGGCTTGCTTCTTTTTCTTCGCCTTTTAATTCTTTTATTGCGTGCTCAAGCATCTGGCTGTACATCTCAAAACCAACCTCTGCAATGCGGCCTGACTGTTTAGAGCCGAGCAGTTCGCCTGCGCCCCTTATCTCCATGTCATGCGCGGCAATCCTAAAGCCAGAGCCAAGTTCAGAGAGTTCCTGAATCACCTGCAGCCTCTTTTTTGCGTCTTTAGTCAATGCTGTCTCCGGCGGAATAAGCAAATATGCGTATGCTCGGTGTTTGCTTCTTCCGACCCTTCCCCTCAACTGGTAGAGCTGCGCAAGCCCGAACCTATCAGCCCTGTTTATTATAATGGTGTTTGCAGAAGGTATATCAAGCCCTGATTCTATTATTGCAGTTGACAAAAGAATGTCAAAATCCTTGTTCATAAACCCCAGCATCGCCTTTTCAAGTTCATGCTTATCCATCTGGCCGTGCGCAATATTAGTCCTTGCCTCCGGCGCAATCCTTTTAATGTAATCCAGCATTGCGCCGATGCTTTCAACCCTGTTGTGGACAAAAAATATCTGCCCGCCCCTTGTCATCTCCCTTATAACTGCATCGCGGATAATAGAATCGTCAAAAGGCGCAACAAAGGTTTTAATTGCAAGCCTGTCTTCAGGCGGCGTATTTATTATGCTTAAATCCCGTATGCCTGAGAGCGACATATGCAGAGTCCTTGGTATGGGCGTTGCCGTCAGCGTCAGGCAATCAACCTCTTTGCGCAGATGTTTTAATCTTTCCTTATGGCTAACGCCGAACCACTGTTCCTCGTCAATTATGATAAGCCCGAGGTCTTTAAATGAAACATCCTTTTGCAGGAGCCTGTGCGTGCCTATGATTATATCAACCTCGCCGTTTGAAAGTCTCTTAAATATATGCTTTTGCTCTTTTGCGCTTTTAAACCTGCTTACAACCTCAACTATGACAGGATATTGAGAAAATCTTTTTTTGAATGTCAGATAGTGCTGCTGCGCAAGTATGGTCGTCGGCACAAGAACAGCGGCTTGTTTGTTATCCATAACCGCTTTGAACGCAGCCCTCATTGCAACCTCTGTTTTGCCGTAGCCCACATCCCCGCAGATGAGCCTGTCCATTGGCTTTTCATCTTCCATATCCTTGACTGCGTCTTCTATTGCGCTCATCTGGTCAGGCGTCTCATCAAATTCAAATCCCTCTTCAAATTCTAAAAATATCCTGTCAGGTTTTGAAAATGCAAAGCCCTTGCTGATTTTTCTTGCGGCATATAATTCAAGGAGTTCCCTTGCCATCTCCTCTATAGCCTTTTTAGCCTTGCTTTTAATCTTTTCCCAACTTGTCCCGCCAAGTTTGTCAAGAGCAGGCATACTGCCTTCAACACCAATATACTTGCCAACAAGATTTAACCTTGTAACAGGGAGATAAAGTTTATCTCCGCCTTGATATTCTATGAGCAGAAAATCATTTTCAATTCCTTCTATGTTTATTCTTTTAAGCCCCTGATATATGCCTATGCCGTGATGGGTATGAACAACAGGCTCGCCCATTTCCAAATCGCTCATCTGGGTTAAAAATGCGTCTATCTTTCTTGAAGATGCGGGTCTTCTTTTAACCCTTTCGCCGAATATTTCATCCTCTGTAATTACTGCGAGTTTTAATTCAGGGAAGCGGAAGCCTGCTGTGATGCTGCCTGTAATGATACGGACTGAAGCCCCTTCTTTCGCAGGGCTAAAGGCAAAAGGCGGGTTTGTAATTGATAGATGCAAGCCATATCCTTCAAATAATTCTTTCAATCTTTCTGCATTGCCTAATGTGCGGCTTGTCAAAAATATGCCCCAGCCGTCAGCCTGCCAGTTTTGTATCCTGCTGTATAGAGACATTAGTTTTTCATCTTCTTTGCTTGTTGATATGTCCTGCCTTATATCCATGTTTGATTGAATGGCAAAATTTATTTCGGATCCCTGCTTGAAACTTGCAGGGACAAGTTTTGGATTTTGCCCTGAATCAAGTTCAGGGTCGGATTTAAAATCTGAAATATAAGCGGCTGCATGATTTAAAAGTTCAGAGACAAATTCATCCTTTGAAAGATATAATTCAGACGGCTGGACAAAAAACTGCTTTTTTGCCTCCATCTTTTTTCCCATCTCTAAAATCTCTTTTGAAAATCTATCCGCCTCGTGAATTACATTCTGATTATCAATGATAAAAACAGGCACATCCTTTCCAATATAAGAAAAAATTGTTTCCAATCTCTCATAGAATAACGGCATTAACGATTCCATGCCTGAAAAAAGAATATTCCCGGAAATCCTTTCAGACAATGTTTCTCTTATATCTCTTGCGATTTCAAGTTCATTGCACCTTTGTTTCAACATTTTTACTGCCAGCGCCTTTGTCTCATTGCTTAAGATTATCTCCTTGCAAGGGATTATTGTGAATTCCTTTAATTCGTCTGCTTGAACAGACCTCTGCGTATCAGGGTCAAAGAACCTGATTGATTCAATCTCATTGCCAAAAAATTCTATTCTGACAGGCTTTAAATAGAGCGGCGCAAATATATCCAAGATGCCGCCTCTTATGCTGATTTCTCCCATTTGTTCTATAATAGCAGTCCGCGAGTAGCCCATTGAGATAAGGTTTGAAATGAAATCATCTCTATCAACCTCTGCGCCGTGCTTGAGATTTCTTATGTATTGCTCAAGGACATTTTTTGGCATAACCCTTTGCATTACTGCCTGCGGCGCAGCAACTAAAACTGCAATGTCTTTTTTAAGGAGTTTATAGAGAACATCAACGCGGGATGCGGATATATCAGGATGCGGGGATTGCATTTCAAATGGAAGGGTTTCCCATGATGGATAAATGCTGACCATATCTTTGCCAAGAAAAAAAGAGAGGTCATTATAAAATTCTTCAGCCTCGTCTTGAGTGGGGACAATTGCAATGGATGGTTTTAAGGTTTTTTTAAAAAATTCTGAAATCAGAAATGCCTTTGATGAGCCGAAAAGACCTGAAAGGACGCACCCCTCCCTTGGACATAGAGAGGATAGGGACTCTAATGCCTTGTGAAAGGCGGTATCTATTTGCGAAAAAGTTTCCTCCATTTACTTTTAAATGGTCTATAATATAGCACTTTTTAGGAGTCATAGGCTAGTTTTTTTACTTCCCTTGTATTTGAATTTATGAAATGGTAATATTTTAAAAATTATGGATAATATGCAAACAGGCAAACGGCTTCCGTCATGGCTTGTTAAGAAGATGGGGCAGCCGAGTAGGATACACAGTGTTAAAAGTGTTTTACGCAGCAGAAACCTGCATACAGTATGCGAGTCTGCGAGGTGTCCGAATATAGGCGAGTGTTTTTCAAAACCTACTGCAACATTTATGATACTTGGTAATGTCTGCACAAGACAGTGCGGCTTTTGCAGTGTAGAAAAATCAGTTCAGCCTCTCACGATTGACTATCTTGAGCCTCAAAATATTGCCCTTACTGCAAAGGAGATGGGTTTAAGGCATGTTGTTATAACATCTGTTACAAGGGATGATTTAAAGGACTTTGGCGCAGGGCAGTTTGCCTTGACAATAAAGGCGATAAAAGATACTATTTTATCTATTTCCGTAGAGGTCTTAACCCCTGATTTTAAAGGGGATAATGCGTGCTTAAAGATTGTGATGGATGAGAGACCTGATATATTCAATCACAATCTTGAAACAGTGCCGTCGCTTTACAAAATAGTAAGACCGCAGGCAGATTATAGACAGTCTTTAAAGGTTCTTGAGATGGCAAAAGATATGTCATTTGGCACTATAACAAAATCAGGGATAATGGTTGGTCTTGGCGAGACAAGGGATGAGGTGAAGGAAGTTTTGCGTGATTTAAAATCTGCTGGATGCGATGCAGTAACCATCGGGCAGTATTTAAGACCAACAAAGAATAATCTTGAGGTTAAAGAATACATACATCCTGATATATTCAAAGAATACGAGGAGTATGGAAAAGAGATAGGTTTGAAATATGTTTATGCAGGGCCGTTTGTGAGGAGTTCGTATAATGCTGAACTTTTAACGGCTTCGTAAAAAGTCCATCTGCTATGTTGTCGCTTCGGCTTCTTCGCTCAACATACTACAAAGTATGCCTCGCTTGAAGCCTTGCTCCGCCTTGCATCTGGCTCTTTTTACTTTGCCGTTTGTTGTGAAGATTATTATATTTTTATAAAACCATTATTTATGGAGTAGATTTTATGGAAGAGTTTCACCGCATAAAAAGACTGCCGCCTTATGTCTTTAACATAACAACAGAATTGAAGATGGATGCACGCAGGCGCGGGGAGGACATCATTGATTTCGGCATGGGCAATCCAGACCAGCCAACGCCGAGGCATGTTGTTGACAAACTTTTAGAGGCGTCTAAAAACCCGAAAAATTACAGATACTCAGCGTCAAAGGGCATCTATAAACTTCGGCTTGCAATAACTGACTGGTATAAAAGACGCTATGATGTTGATTTAGACCCGAACAATGAGGCGATTGCAACCATCGGCTCAAAGGAGGGCATTTCTCATCTAGCGCTTGCAATCTTTGCGCCCGGGGATGTTGTATTTGCACCAAACCCGACATATCCAATCCATGCGTATTCAGTGATTATTGCAGGCGGTGATATAAGGAGCATTCCTCTTATACCGGGCAGGGATTTTTTTGAGGATTTATTGAATGCGACAAAACAGACTTGGCCCAGGCCAAAGGCAATAATGATAAACTTTCCGCACAATCCAACAACAGAGTGCGTTGATTTGGAATTTTTCAAGAAGATTGTTGATTTTGCAAAAGAGCATAAGATGCTCGTGATTCACGATTTGGCATACGCTGATATTGTGTTTGACGGCTATAAAGCCCCGAGTTTATTGCAGGTCAAAGGCGCAAAGGATATTGGCGTGGAGTTTTTCACGCTCTCAAAGAGTTATAATATGCCGGGCTGGAGGGTGGGTTTTGCAGTGGGAAATAAAAACATGATAACCGCGCTTGCAAGGATCAAGAGTTACATGGACTACGGCATGTTTCAGCCGATCCAGATTGCCGCTATTGCTGCATTGAATGGACCGCAGGACTGCGTGCAAGAGATTTGCGAGATGTATAGGCAAAGAAGGGATGTATTGATAAAAAGTTTTGTAAAGGCAGGATGGGAGATTCCAACACCAAAGGCGACAATGTTTGTATGGGCGAGGATTCCAGAGCCTTTCAGAAAGATGGGTTCTCTGGAGTTCTCAAAATTTTTATTAAAAGAGGCAAAGGTTGCAGTGTCGCCGGGCGTAGGCTTCGGCGAATACGGCGACGAATATGTAAGGATAGCGCTCATTGAAAACCAGCATAGGACAAGGCAGGCGGCACGGGGGATAAAGAAGGCGTTAGGCGGTTAACCATGCAAAAAATAAACATTGGTCTCATAGGTTTCGGCACAGTCGGCACAGGTGTTGTGAAGGTCTTGAATGAGAATGCAAAAGTAATTCAGGAGAGGCTTGGCGCTGAGATTGTGCTTAAAAGGATTGCTGACAAGGATATTGAAAGGGACAGGGGCGTTTTTGTTGATAAATCCATTTTAACAACCGATGCCCTTGAAATCATAAATGACCCTGAAATATCCATTGTTATTGAACTTGTTGGTGGCATTGAGCCTGCAAAGACTTTTATTTTGAAGGCATTTGAAAATAAGAAAAATGTTGTTACTGCGAACAAGGCGCTCCTTGCAACACATGGCGAAGAAATCTTCAGCAGTGCAATTAAAAATGGCATAGACATTGGCTTTGAGGCAAGTGTCGGCGGCGGCATCCCAATAATAAAATCCATGAAAGAAGGGCTTGCTGCAAATAAAATCAATTCAATATACGGCATAATAAACGGCACGGCAAATTATATATTGAGCAAGATGACAAACGAGGGCGGCAAGTTTGAGGATGTTCTAAAAAAGGCTCAGGAAAAGGGCTATGCTGAAAAAGACCCTACATATGATATTGAGGGAATAGACACAGCGCACAAACTTGCAATTTTAATAAATCTTGCCTACGGCACAAATATAAAACTTGATGACATATACATTGAAGGCATAACAAGGATTGCGCCTCTGGATATAAAATTTGCAAAGGAATTCGGCTACCGCATAAAACTCCTCGCAATTGCAAAAGAAGATGCTGGAAAAATTGAGGCAAGGGTTCATCCAACGATGGTTCCATCGGAACAACCGCTTGCAAATGTTGACGGAGTTTATAATGCAGTCCATGTAAACGGCAATGCAGTCGGCTCTGTAATGTTCTACGGAAGGGGCGCTGGCATGATGCCTACTGCAAGCGCAGTTGTTTCTGATGTAATTGATATTTGCAGAAATATGAAGCATAGCATAAAGATAAGGGTCTCTCCGCTTTCATATCTGCCTTCTGAAATAAAAAAGGTTGAGATAAAAAACATAGAAACCCTTGAGATGCCTTATTATATAAGGTTTTCTGTTATTGACAAGCCGGGCGTTTTATCAAAGATTTCAGGCATACTCGGAAGCCACAATATAAGCATATTATCTGTTGTTCAGAAGGACAGGAAGGTCGGCGGCGCTGTGCCTCTTGTAATTGTTACACATGATGCAAAAGAAAAAGAGATGAGGCAGGCAATTTCAGAGATTGATAAACTTGATATTACACTGGACAAGACAGTTTACTTAAGGATTGAAGAGAGTATTGGGGCAGGAGAGTAAAACATGATTACACAGATTTTGAAAGGCGATTACGCAGATTAAAAACAGTTTTCATCTGTGTAATCTATTTGTAATCTGTGTAATCAATTATTCGGAGAATAATCGGAGAATAATATGAAATGGCAAGGTGTTATAAGAGGTTTCAGGGAGTATCTTCCTGATATAAAGGATGATGCGATTGTAAGTTTGAATGAAGGAAATACGCCTTTGATTGAGGCATTAAATCTCAAGGATATTTTGCCAAACATCAGGATATTTTTAAAATATGAGGGCGTGAATCCGACCGGCTCTTTTAAAGACAGGGGCATGACAATGGCTGTTTCAAAGGCTAAAGAGGAAGGCTCTCATGCTGTGATATGCGCATCAACAGGCAATACATCTGCATCTGCTGCTGCATATGCAGTTAGAGGCGGTCTCCGCGCCTATGTTTTAATACCCGAAGGAAAGATTGCACTTGGAAAACTTTCTCAGGCAATGATGCACGGCGCAAAGGTGATTCAGATTGAAGGGAATTTTGATGACGCACTTGTAATTGTTAAAGAGATTTCAAAGACATATCCTGTCACAATGGTTAATTCCCTAAACCCTTACAGACTTGACGGACAAAAAACAGCGGCATTTGAAATCTGCAATTATCTGGGTTTTGCGCCGACATATCATTTTCTGCCTGTTGGAAACGCCGGCAATATAACTGCATACTGGAATGGTTATAAAGAGTTTCACAAAAAGGGCATTACAAAGACCCTTCCAAAGATGTTCGGTTTCGAGGCAGAGGGCGCAGCGCCTATTGTCAGAGGTCATCCTATAAAAAATCCGGAGACAGTTGCATCTGCAATAAGGATTGGGAACCCTTCATCATGGGATAGCGCTGTAAAGGCAAGGGATGAATCAGGGGGCGTAATTGACATGGTTTCAGATGATGAAATCATTTATGCGTATAAACTCCTTGCATCAAGGGAAGGTGTTTTCTGCGAACCGGCATCTGCTGCATCTCTGGCAGGCGTTATAAAGATGCACAAAAAAGGCATATTTAAAAACGACGACACAGTTGTCTGCACATTGACAGGACACGGTCTGAAAGACCCTGACACAGCAATCAAGTCATCTGAAAAACCGATTACAGCGCCGCCTGATTTAAATAAAGTTGTAAAGGTGCTTGGGTTCTAAAAATATTTTTCCATATCATTATTGAGGATGGTGTATGAAGATAGACAACATATTTCCTCAACAAATATACGCACAATACAGCAATCCATCAACCTCTCAAATATCTCAAAAAAACGAGGCAGGGGATAAGAACGGGCAAAAACAAATAAATAATATCAGCGAGCAGCAAATCCAGCAAAAGGTTCAGCAATTAAAGATTACTGAGCAAAAGGTAATAGCCCATGAAGCAGCGCATAAATCTGCGGCCGGGCAGTATGCTGGCGCAATTAGTTATGAATATAAAAGAGGTCCTGACGGCAATATGTATATTTCTGGCGGAGAGGTTCCTATTGATACATCAGAGGAAAAGACCTCTGAACAAACCATACAGAAGATGGAGCAGGTGAACAGGGCTGCGCTTGCGCCTGCTGACCCATCGCCTCAGGATATTAAGATTGCAGCAGAGGCAGCAGCAAAGGCACAGGCTGCAAAAAAGGAAAAGCAAGAAGAGGATGTTGATTTAGGCGATGGTTTTAAAAATATAAATACATCTATCTATACTGAAAAGGAAAAACAAAAAACTGACGATGTTTCAGGCAAGGGTTTTAAAAATAGTATATCAATTTATGCGTAATAGGCTTGGGGACAGGATATAGAAAAAATGAAATATATTGTTTTGATAGGCGACGGGATGAGTGATGAACCAATTCCTGAACTCGGCAATAAAACGCCGCTTGAGGCTGCAAACACGCCGAACATGGACTTCCTTGCACAAAACGGTTCAATCGGTCTTTCAAAGAATGTGCCTGACGGCTATCCGCCCGGAAGCGATGTCGCAATCTTGAGCGTCCTCGGTTATGACCCAAGAAAATATTATACAGGCAGGTCTCCTCTTGAGGCTGCAAGCATTGGCGTAGAATTGTCAAAAGATGATTTGGCGCTTCGGTGCAACCTTGTTGCGCTTCTTGAACAGGGCGGAAAGATTTTTATGAATGATTACAGCGCGGGGCATATAACAACAGACGAGGCAAAAAGGATAATACTTGATTTGGACAAAGAACTTTCAGACAGCGGCATTAAATTTTATCCCGGTGTTAGTTACAGGCATCTTATGGTTTGGAATGGCGGTCCAGATGCCGCTAAAATGGAGACAACCCCGCCGCATGACATAACAGGAAAAGAAATCACTGATTATCTTCCAAAAGGCGAAGGCTCAAAAAAACTCATTCAACTTATGAACTCTTCACAGATGCTCTTAAAAGAGCATCCTGTAAACATTGAAAGAGAGGAAAACGGCAAAAAGCCTGCAAATTCAATATGGCTCTGGGGACAGGGAAGAAGACCGCAGATGCCTACCTTAAAACAAAGGTTCGGCATAGAAGGCTCTGTCATATCTGCTGTTGATTTGGTAAAGGGCGTAGGCATATATGCAGGACTTAATGTTGTGAATGTTCCGGGCGCAACAGGGTATCTTGATACAAATTATAAAGGCAAGGCAGAGTATGCCTTGAAGGAACTTGAGACAAAGGACTTTGTGTGCGTTCATGTTGAGGCGCCTGATGAGGCAGGGCATACAGGAAATTTAAAAGATAAAATCAAGGCAATAGAAGACTTTGATGAAAAGATAGTCGGCGCTGTTTTAAAAGGCATGGAGAAGTTTAAAGAATTCAGGGTTGTTGTGCTTCCAGACCATCCCACGCCTATAGCAAAGAAGACGCACACAAGAGACCCTGTGCCATTTGTGCTTTATCCGGCAAAGACAAGTAATGGCAAGGCATATACAGAGGCAGAGGCAAAGGCAAGCGGCCTGTTTATAGAGCAAGGGCACAAGCTTATAGAGAGGCTTTTTGAGAGGTAAGAAAAAAGGGGGAGATAAATAAATCCCACTCTTGTGGGGACAGATTTTAAATCTGCCCCCAGTGGATTAGGGGAAATTTGAATATGGATTTTCGGGACAAGGCAATCTAAAACCGTAACAATAATAATATAGATTTTGCACTAATTTGTGTTATAATAATGTGCAAAATAATTATAAAAAGGAGTGCATATGCGAGCCACTATAACCATAGAAAAAGATATGCTTGACAGCATCCTCAGGGAAACACACGCAAAAAGCAAGACTTCTGCTGTAAAAATAGTTATAGATGACTATTTGCGAAGAAAAAAAGTAGAGAAGATAAAATCAATGAAAGGCAAACTTGAATTTGACAAATCTGCTGAAGAGATAAGGCATTATGAACGGTGAGAAGGTCTTAATAGACACCTCAGTGTGGATAGACTACTTTAAGTCTGCAAACAACAGTATTGCTGAACAGGTTGATGAAATTTTAACCAATGCAGAGGTTTATGTTCCCAAATCTGTTATTGCTGAACTCATTCAGGGCGCAAAGTCAGAAAAGGAAATATCAGTGATTGAGGAATTTGTGAATGCCTTCCATCTCGTTGACCAATCAGAGGATACATGGTCAAAGGCAGGCAAACTATCTTATACAATGAAAAGAAAAGGCATCACAGCAAACCTCATGGATTGTTATCTGGCTGTAATTGCACAAGAAAACAATTGTAAAATCTTTACCCTTGATAGACATTTTAAAGATATTAAAAGGTTTTTGAGGATTGAACTTGTATAATAAGCAGGAAGGGTGGAAAATTGTAGCAGTTGTAATATAAAATTAAGCGGGATTGTGATATTGCAAGACCTGACCCTATGACACTCCTATTTAAAATATAAAAATGGCAGATAAAAATTTCAAATCTTCTCTTGAGACATTGCTCAAAAAAGACAGCCGGCTTGTTGACAAAGACAAGGAACTAAACCTTGCAATGATTCGGGAACTTGCAGACAAGACAGACGAAAAACTCATTGAATTGCTTTTAAGCAATGAAGAGGCAACAAAAAAGTTTTTTCTCACAGTAAAAAATGTTTTGGTATTTAAACAACACGACTTCAAATTCTTTTTAGACGCAAACCAGATTGACAACAGTTACACTGACTACGAAAACAGAATTGGATTAGCAAGCGGAAACCGCTTGCTAAAAGACAGTGGTGATGTTGTTTTAAATTTTCCTTTCAAAGATTGTGTGTTGGAAGGCGGACAAAGCACCGAAGAAGGAACAGATGAATACTTTTTATACAATGAAGAAAAAGATAAGTATGAAGTCAAAGTAACAAAAAGAAAAGAAATATTTTTCAATGAGGTGTGCACTTCCCCCGAAATAGCGGACACACCGAAAGGTTAGGTTATAATACAATCTTAAAACCTTAGGAGGTGTGAAATGCAGGAGAGAAAAGGGAATAGGAAGTATGATAAGCAGTTTAAGGAAGAAGCAGTAAGGCTAGCAACAGAGGAAGGGCGAAAGGTTACTGAAGTAGCTCGGAGCCTTGGGATACATGAGAACCTGTTACGCACATGGAAGCGGAAGTATCAAGAAGATCCAGCAGGCAGTTTTCCCGGGAAGGGGTACCTAAAGCCCCAAGGAGAAGAGTTTAGGAAGTTGCAGAAAGAAAACGCCAATCTCAAGGAGGATAGGAAAATCCTAAAAAAAGCGTTGGCCATCTTCTCAAAACACCCCAAATGAAATAAT
>JACRNI010000035.1 GCA_016234925.1 Deltaproteobacteria bacterium
ATATACACAGCGTCATAAGTAGAACAGCATACAGAGCGTCAGAACAAAGCAGACCAAGGCGCGACAAAGGCGAGGAGTGAGGCGTATTTTAAGCATACGCCGCAACGACGAGCCGAGGAGCAACGCAGGTATGCGAAGTTATGACGCTCTGTATAGTTTATCAAAATATGGTTTGAGTTTATTGCATGTTGATTTCAGATGTTCAGGCATTACCTTTGTTTCAGCGACTACAGGCATAAAATTGTTGTCGCCGTTCCATCTGGGGACTATGTGAAAATGTATATGGTCTGCTATTCCTGCGCCTGCTGCCTTGCCAAGATTTAAGCCGATATTAAAGCCGTCTGGTTTTAATTCCAAGTTTAATATGGAAACAGATTTTTGTATTAAAGAAAAAAGGTCTAAAGATTCTTGAGGAGTGAGGTCTTCTATATTTCCTGTATGCCTTGCTGGAAAAACAAGCAAATGTCCGTTGTTATAAGGAAACTTGTTGAGAATTACATCTGAAGTTTTTCCTTTGTATAAAACAAGTCCGTCTTCATTCTTGCAAAATATGCAATTGCCGGTCTTGGCGCCTTGAATAAATTCCATCCTCCAAGGCGCCCAAAGCCTCTCCATCTATTTATTTACCATCTCTTTTAGTTCCTTGCCCACCTTGAAAAACGGCACCTTCTTCGCTGCCACATCAATTGTCTCGCCTGTCTTTGGATTGCGCCCTTTTCTTGCAGCCCTTTCCTTTACCTTGAAACTTCCAAAGCCCCTGATTTCAATACCGTCGCCCTTTGCAAGGGTTTCCGCCATGCTTTCAAATATGCTGTTTACAATGACCTCCACATCCTTTGGCGTAAAATTCTTTGCCTTTTCTGATACCTGTCCTATTAACTCACTTTTGGTCATATGACCCTCCTTTGAAAGAAATTGATTACACAGAGTTCAGTGTCAGTGAACAGTGTCAGTGTCAGGTTTTTACTGACACTAATCACTGACACTAATCACTATTATAATCGGTGTAATCTTTCATATCATCTCCTTTAGTTATTTAACTGCATACGGCAAGATATATTTTAAATCGTATCCAATCTTAAGTTTGTTCATGATTTGAGACACGGCGTCTTCGCTGAACAGCATATCCCAAATTGACAAGCCTTTTTTTCTTGGATATATTACCACTGGTTTCCCTTTTATTCCAACAATTTTTGCGGCTGCGTCAATTGTATCCTGAAGATTGCCTAGTTCGTCAACAAGATTTAATTTCTTTGCCTGCGCGCCTGTAAATATCCTGCCGTCAGCAATGCCCTTGGCATCGTCAACCTTTATGCCCCTGTTTTCAGAAACCACCTGCACAAACTGCTCATGGACATTGTCAATAACCGACTGAAGCAGTTTTTTCTCATTATCCTTCATCTTGCGGATAGGCGAACCTATGTCCTTATACTCGCCGCTCTTTACAACATAGCCTTTCACGCCTATTTTTGAAAGGAGTTCCTCCGCATTCGCAAACTCCATAATAACGCCGATGCTTCCTGTAAGCGTGCCCGGATTTGCAAATATCTTATCTGACGCAGCGGCGATATAATAACCTCCGGATGCGGCAACAGAGCCCATTGATGCTATAACCTTCTTTTTATTTTTAAGTTTTTTTACCTCCCTGTATATCTCCTGCGAAGGCCCTACGCCTCCGCCCGGCGAATCAATCCGCAAGATAACCGCCTTAATATCATCCCTCTCGCCATATTCAATGATTTCCTTGTTTATTGCCTTTGAGTCTGTGATTACCCCTGTTATTTCAATAACTGCTATCTTGTCCCCGAGTTTAAATACCTGCCCGTCCTGCATAACAAATATTGAAAATGCAAAAAAGATTAAAAATAAAATAAATAAACCAACAGCGATGCCAAGCCCTATTACAATGGATTTTTTCTTCAAACCTTTTCCCCCTGACTATTGGACTGTTTATCTGATTGACTAACCAATGCCCTTATGGAGAGCCCTATCTTTTTTTCGTTCGGCTCAATATTTAAAACCTCTGTCTCAATCTCGTCTCCAACCTTTATCTCAAGCCCTTTTTTCTTGCTGCGGGCTAGTTCTGATATATGAACAAGCCCTTCAACCCCTTTTTCAAGTTCTACAAATGCGCCAAAATCAGTAATATTCGTAATCCTGCCTTTAAAGAACATCCCCGGAGAATATCTTTTATCCACATCGTTCCACGGGTCGTTTTCTAACTGCTTAACGCCAAGTGAAAATCTTTCGCTCGTTTTATCAATGTTTAATACAACCGCCTCGATTTCCTGCCCTTTTTGAAAAAGTTCAGAGGGATGTTTGATTTTATTCCATGAGATGTCCGAGACATGAACAAGTCCGTCAACGCCGTCTTCAATGCCGACAAATACTCCGAAGTCAGTTATATTTTTTACAACCCCTTTTATCTTGCTGCCCTTTGGATATTTTTCTTCTATCTTATCCCATGGATTAGGCTCTATCTGTTTAAGGCTTAGGGATATTTTTTTATTTTGAGAATCAACATCCATAATCATAGCCTCAACAATATCTCCTAATTTAAGTTTCTGCGACGGATGTTTTATCTTTGTCCAAGCCATTTCTGATACATGCATCAGTCCTTCTATACCCTCTTCAAGTTCAATAAATGCGCCGTAATCCATTATATTTACAACCTTGCCTGTTATCTTTGAACCAACAGGATATTTTTCCTTTGCGCCTGCCCATGGCTCTGGTTTTATCTGTTTTAAGCCAAGAGACACCTTTGCATCCTCGCGAATGAATTTTAACACCTTTACGCTGATTTTATCGCCGACAGATAGTCTCTGAGACGGATGCGTTATGCGGCCCCATGATATATCAGAAATGTGCAGCAAACCGTCAACACCGCCTAAATCAATGAATGCGCCGTAATCTGTAATGCCTTTTACAACGCCATCCACAATCCTGCCTTCTTCAAGGATTTCCAAAGTCTTTGCCTTTGCCTCTTCTTTTGCAGCAGACGCTATTGCTCGGTGGGACACTATGACATTCGGCTTTGCCCTGTCAAATTTAAGCACCTTAAAATCAAGTGTCTTGCCGACAAGTTTATCATGGTCTTTTACAGGCACAATATCAACCTGCGAGCCCGGCAAAAATGCTGTAACGCCTTTAAGGTTCACATGAAAACCGCCCTTTACCCTGTTTGCAACCTTTCCTTGTATGACCTTGCCTGTATTGCAGGAATCCTCTATAAGTTCCCATATCCTTATTTCATCAAGCCTTGCCCTGGACAGGATAAGGTTGCCGTTTTCATCTTCAGTGTTTTCTAAAAAAAGTTCTATTTCATCGCCGACCTTTACTGAGATGTTTCCATTGTCGTCAATGAATTCCTTTGCAGAGATACTGCCCTCTGACTTATGTCCAATATCAACAAGCACTGTATCAGAACTGACATGCACAACCTTGGCTTTAATAACCTTCCCTGCCTCCAGTTCCTTAATGCTTTGTTTAAGACTGCCTTCATAGAGGTTTGCAAAACTTGTATCTTCGTCCTGTGCTTTATTTATATCTTTGTCAACTATTGTCATCAAACAAATACCCCCTGTTTTTACTTTTGCTTTAAACTTATACCATAAAGAAGTTTTGAGGTCAAAGGGCTTTATCAGTGTGGTAACAGTTTGTTGAAAAACTCAACAAACTCTGATTGCACAGATAAAAGATTAGATTTCACAGATTAAAACCCATTGAAATATCTGTGTAATCGTTTTTCCTAATCTGTGTAATCAAGGCTGTTGATGCCTTTTTCAACAGCAGGCTGTTGATGCCTTTTTCAACAGCCTGTTAAATTTATCTTGATGAAGGCGGTTAAAAGAATTAGAATACCTCAAAAAAATGGATAATATAAAAACTATTTATAAAACTGCATGGCAAAAGGCAATGGAATTTGAAGGACTGCTGCTTGTCCTCATCATTTGCAATCTTGTATTTATAATCTTGGGACAGTGGATGGTCATGCAGGGGGTGCCTGAGATATTGGAACTCAGAAAAGAGATATTGAAAAGCATCCCTTTATTGCCGTATCTGCAGCCGCTTCTCGGCCCGCTCGCTCCATATCTTTTGTTGAAGATACTATATACATTTTTCTTCAATCTTATATTTGGCGCATTTTTATCTACAACCATTCCCGGCATTATATTCTTTCTGCCGTTTTTTATAACAATAGGCAGGGCGCTTTATGTCGGCGTTATATTTTACGGCATTACAACCTCTATAGTTTTTAAGATACTTTTTATTGGAACATTTATCCTAGAATTTGGCGGGTATGTATTTTCCACTTTGGCAGGCATAAACATTGGGCTCTCGCTTGCATTCCCGCGGCAATGGAAGAAAAAGGACAAATCCATTGACGCATTCAAAGAGGCATTAAAGGACATGAAATGGCTTTATATCCTTGCTGCGACTTTTTTGTTTCTAGGCGCAGTATGGGAAATGGGATGGATGCATTATATTGGAGCGGAAAATTTAAGACCGTAAAATAGCGATTGAAGACCTCGCTATTTTACAAACTGGCGATTTGGCTGCCATACTTCGTTATCGGCGCATTTTTTCTCCTCACCGTATTGATGACATACGGCTCGTCGTAAAAATGGCCTCTGCCTCGTCTGGCAGCCAACTTGCCAGTTTACCCAAAAATCCATGCCTATTTTTGGGTTCAAGAAAATCTCTTGGAAAAGATTTTTAAAAGGTGTATAAAACAGATGTCCCCCATTGATATTATTGATATTGGAAGGAACATAGAAATTGTCAGGCAGCGGATATTGAGCGCTGCAAAAAAAACAGGCAGAAACCCTTCTGATATAAAGATTGTCGCAATAACAAAGAATGTTGATATTGAAAAAATCAAACAAGCAATCTCATGCGGCATTGATATATTCGGCGAAAACTATATACAAGAGGCAAAGGAGAAAATCTCAAATCTCAAATATCAAATATCAAATATACGGTGGCATTTTACAGGCAGTCTTCAAAAAAACAAGGTAAAATATGCTGTCCATCTATTTGATATGATAGAAACAGTTGACAATATTGAACTGGCACAAGAGATTGACAAAAGAATGATTGATAGGGCTATGGAGGTATTGATTCAGGTGAATATCGGCGCGGAAAAGACAAAATCAGGGTGCAGTGAACAAGACGCATCTACACTTGCAAAAGAAATTTCAAGATTAAAAAACATATCAATAAAAGGGCTTATGACAATGCATCCTTTTTGTCAAAACCCTGAAGATGCAAGACCTCATTTTAAAAGGCTGTTTGAGATTTCAAAGGATATTGAGATGCAGGACATTGAAAATGTGTCAATGAAAGAACTGTCAATGGGCATGTCAAACGATTTTGAGGCCGCAATAGAGGAAGGGGCGACATTTATAAGGATTGGGACAGCAATATTTGGTGAAAGGACAGCAAAAATTAAAAGGAGATGATATTATTACACCATAATAATCAATAACCAAATCCCAACAACCAAATAAATTCCAATAACCAATTTTTCAAACTCCAAACTGTTTGGTTATTATTTGATTATTGGTTATTGGTGCTTGGTTATTATATGTTTATTGGCGCTTGGAATTTGGTTATTTGGATTTCATTTGGTGTAATCAATTTCTTTCATAGGAGGAAAGAGATATGCTCACAAAAAAGACAATAGGTTTTATCGGCTCAGGCAATATGGGTGAGGCTCTTATAAAGGGGCTTTTGGCGTCAAAAAAAATCACATCATCGCAGATAGCGGTTTCAGATAAAATAAAAGAACGGCTTGCCCATATGGCAGAGCATTACGGCGTAAAGGCATTCAGCAAAAACTTTGAGGTTGTAAAAGCCTCTGATATAATCATCATCGCTGTTAAATCAAATGACATAAAAGATGCTGTAATGGAGATAGCAGAGGACATAACAAAGGATAAACTCATAATAACAATTGCAGCAGGCGTATCAATGGATTTTTTAAGAGAAAACCTGCCTCATCCTGTGCCGCCGATTGTAAGGGTTATGCCTAATACGCCAGCCCTCGTGCTTGAAGGCGCAATAGGCATCTGTCCTTATCATGGTGTTTCAGAGGATGATAAAAATCTTGCCCTTCAGATATTTGAGACAGTCGGCAAGAACAGGCTTAAGCGGAAGCGGCCCTGCATATATGTTCTTGATTATGGAGGCTCTTTCAGATGCAGGCGTCAGGGTTGGACTCCCAAGAAAGACAGCAAATCTACTTGCCATTCAAACAGTTCTAGGTTCAGCAAAACTTGCGCTTGAAAGCAATAAACATTTCGGCGAGTTAAAGGATATGGTTACATCCCCCGGCGGCACAACTATTGCCGGGCTTGAAAAACTGGAAGAGGGCGCTGTAAGGGCTGATATAATTAAGGCAGTAGAGGCTGCAACAAAAAGGTCAAAGGAACTTGCAGGGAGGTAACTAATGTTTGTAATAGGAAATTTTCTTAATGCTGCTGCAACTGTATTTGACTATGTCCTTACATTTTATATGTGGGTAATAATAATCAGGGCGCTCATATCATGGGTCAACCCTGACCCCTACAACCCGATTGTAAGGTTTTTATATCAAATAACAGAGCCTGTTTTATATCCGCTGCGGAGAAGACTGCCGTACATGGGCGGCATTGACCTTTCGCCATTTATACTCATCCTTGCAATCGTATTTTTACAGTTTTGTCTTGTTGGAACATTAAAGGATATGGCGTTTAGATTTAGATAGTTCACGCTCAAAAATGCCCATCTACTTCGTTGGCTTCGTAGCTGCGCTGCTCACATACTTAAAAGATAGGAGGCGGGGCGTCCCGCATTGATGTCGGGCTGGAAGCCCGACCTACATAGCCGCTGCTCGCTCCTCGGCGCCTTGTATCTGAGACATCTTTGAGCGTGAACTATGATGATAAGGCATTTTTCAGTACCAACTAGATAGGAGGCATTATGAAACTAACACCTTTAGAAATAAGGCAGCATAATTTTAAAAAGAGTTTAAGAGGTTATGAGCCAAAGGAGGTTGATTCACTTCTTGAACTTGCCGCAGAGTCGCTTGAGGAGGCTGCAAAAAGGGTTCACAGCCTTGAGGAAAAACTGAACAGGATGGCGCACCACCTTGAAGAACATGAGGGCAGGGAAAGGGTGTTAAAAGAAACCCTCACAACAGCGCAAAAGATGGTGGAGGATATTAAAAATAATGCAAGGAAAGAGGCTGAACTTATAGTATCAGAGGCAAACTTAAAATCAGATGAGATTATAAAAAATGCGCAAAAACGGGTGATTGAACTTCAGGATGAAATCCACCAGTTAAAGAGGCAGCGTCTTGAATTTCAATCTGCAATAAAATCACTTTTAGAATACCATTCAAAACTCATTCAAATGGAAGAACAAGAGGCTGTTAAGAAAGATGAAGAGGATGAAAAAATTAGATTCCTTCAGAAATAGCGGCTTCCCTTTTTTATCATTGTGTGAAAACGGCATCCTGTTAAAACTTCATATCCAGCCCGGCGCATCAAAAAACGAAATATCTGGAATGCACGGCAGTTCCCTCAAGATAAAACTCACATCACCGCCTGTAGAAGGCGCTGCAAATAAGTCTTTAGTAGAATTTCTCGCAACGACTCTTAATATAAAGAAAAAACAAATAGTAATTGTTCATGGCATGAAATCCAGAGAAAAAATAATAAAGATTACAGGGGTATCAATTGATGAATTAAAAAATATAATTGCAAGCATTCAAAATAAAAAAGGGACAGCATAATAAATACGCCGTCCCTTTTTACATCTTTATCTTTAATCTTTGATTTTTTTACATTACATCATTCCTTCCATGCCGCCCATTCCCGGGTGCATTCCGCCCGGCATTCCCATTGCCTTTTCCTCTCTTGGCTTCTCGGCAATAAGCGCCTCTGTTGTCAGCATAAGCCCTGCAATTGACGCAGCGTTCTGAAGCGCATATCTTGTAACCTTTGTCGGGTCAATAACG
>JACRNI010000050.1 GCA_016234925.1 Deltaproteobacteria bacterium
GGGCATTTTTCAGCGTGAACTATTTGTCATCTCTTTCAACTTATTCAATTTCTCTAAAGCAAGCCCTGAATCAATACCACCCCTTGCCATTGCAATGCCTTCTTCTATTGTTTTTGCAAGACCGCCTGCAGCAATTACAAATGCTGAATTTAATATAACAACATCCCTCTTTGGCGACTTTTTGCCGTTAAATATATCAAGGATTATTTTAGCGTTTTCTTCAGGGCTTCCGCCTTTTAAATCCTCTGGCCTGCACCTTTCAAATCCAAAGTCCTCTGGTTTTATGTGATATGTCTTTATCTGCCCATCTTTGAGTTCTGTAACCTTTGTAGAGCCAGTGAGCGTTATCTCATCCAAACCATCCTCGCCATGAACAATAAAGGCATATTCTGATCCAAGATTTGCCAGAACCTTACCAATTATGTCAGTGAGTTCATCATCATAGACGCCAATCACCTGATGCCTTGCCCCTGCTGGGTTTGTAAGCGGGCCCAAAAGATTGAATATTGTTCTGATGCCTATCTCCCTGCGGACAGGTGCGGCATATTTCATTGCGCTGTGAAGAAGCGGGGCAAATAAAAAACCAATGCCGATTGTATTCAAACACTCCTCAACCTTCGCCACCTCAACCTCAATATTTACGCCAAGGGCTGACAAGACATCAGCGCTCCCGCATTTTGATGAAACGCTTTTATTTCCGTGCTTTGCAATTGTAAGCCCTGCGCCTGCTGCAACAAATGCACAGGCAGTTGAGATATTGAATGTCATTGCCTCATCCCCGCCTGTGCCGCATGTGTCAACAACCTTTTTGCCCTTTACATTTATCTTTGTTGATTTTTCCCTCATAACCTTTGCAGCGCCTGTGATTTCATCAACTGTCTCGCCTTTTATCCTGAGCGCAGTTAAAAAAGAGCCAATCTGAGCAGGCGAAGCCCCGCCTGTCATAATCTCATTCATAACAGAAATCATTTCAGATTCGGTCAAGTCTTGGTCTTTAACAACTTTAGAGATGGCTTCTTTAATCATGATTTGCGCCTTTCTACTGCTGGGTATTTTCTATTTTATGATGCCATACTGCATCTGTATCATAAAGGTTCGCCTCTTAATACAGGCAGATACTGCTTTATCGCCTCTTTAAATCTGCCTTGATTATAGTAGGCAAAACCAAGATTGTCATGAACCCTTTTTTTAAAAGGGCTTTTCCTTGCTGCATCTTCCCAAAGCGCTGCATCATGTTTCCATGCAATGTTTCTGATATAGGCTGCAAAGGAAAACAATATCAGTAAAACAATAAAGATGCCGGTGTATTTGTATCGCAAGGATAACTCTGGGCTATACTCTGCCTGCCTTATTCTTTCTTTTTACCCTTCCCCTGACCTTTGCCTCTTTCAGCGCCTTTGTCTTTATGCCTGCCTTTACCCTTTGCCTTTTCATGAACCTTGCCGACGCTATGAACCAAATCATCAGTCCTTATGCAATGTGCCTTTGCAACCTTTCCCCATGCACGTCCATATTTTTTATGGTCAGATATTACAACGTTTACATCCTTGTTTGTTTGTCGGGCTATTGATAATGCAACTGCAATATCTCCATATGTAAGCCCTGTTTGCTCTTTCTTTTTTATTATCAAATCCTTGTCCATATTGAATTCAATAGATAATGCTGATGCAACCTCTGCCTCGCCGTCCCTATCAGATGCCGTAACATTTAAAGACGCTGACAGATTTTTTAAATCCAGTTCCCAATCAGCAAATGCCGGCGATGACGCAGATAAAACCAAAATCAGTGCAAAGATTATTTTCTTCATTTTATTATCCTCCTATGAAAGAAATTGATTACACAGATTTTGGGAATACGATTACACAGATTAAAAACTACTATTTTGCCTTAATCTGTGCAATCAGCCTTTATAATCGGTGTAATCTTTCATATCATCTCCTTTTTATGATTTTTAGAGACTCACCTTTATCACAGTCTTAACATTGCCCCTCGCATTAAAATCTCCGACAACATCCAGTTTGCGGGGTTTTAGAATATTTTTTAAATCATCAAATATCTTATTTGTTACAGATTCGTGTGATATATGCTGGTTTCTGTATTTATTAAGATAGAGTTTTAATGACTTGAGTTCAACAACATATTTATCAGGTATGTATGTTATAAAGATTGCCGCAAAGTCAGGATAACCTGAACGGGGACATAGACAGGTAAATTCAGGGAATGAAACCTCAATCTTATAATCCCTGTCTGGATAAGGGTTGTCCCATGCCTCTAACTTTGCCTTTTCTATCGCCTCTTCGCCGTATTTCATATGGCCGCAATTATATCAGGTGCAAGGCGCATATTAAAGAAAAAACTTTTTGGCGAATTAAATATTTTTATGCTATTCTTATGACAGACTTTAAAAAGGAGGTTTATATGAGAGAAAGGAATAGAGAAATCAAGAGAAGAAGACACAGAAAAGAAAAGGCGAGAAAGGCAAAGATTAAAGCGCTTATTGCAGAGGCAAAAAAAAATCCGAAAAAGGTTAAAGAGGTAAAGGAAAAAAAGCCTGCAAAACCTGCGACAAAGGTTGTTAAATCTGCGCCAAAGGCAGCGCCAGAAGGCGCATAAGGCAGGACTTTTATAAAAAATACATAATGCGATATTTATTCACAATATTGCAGGCAGCGGCATAAAGGGGTCTCTGGATGGATTAAAGCATTTCGCGCAGTTTAACTGGCCAACAGGGGTTGTATTGTCAAAAGATATGAATATCTATATTGCAGACTTTGGCAGCAACCTTATTCGCAAGATTGGCCATGATAGTTATGTTTCTACATATGCAGGGACTGGCAATGCCGGTTACAGGGACGGCGACAATGAACAAGCAATGTTCAAAGGTCCGGACAATATTGATATTGATGCGGAAGGAAACATCTATGTTGCTGACGCTGATAATCACCGCATAAGAAAGATAACCACCGACGGCATTGCAACAACTATTGCTGGAAGCGGCAAGAGCGGGTTTGCAGACGGGGTTGGCACAAAGGCGCAATTTGCATATCCAACAGGCATTGCAGTAGACGCCTTTAAAAATTTATATATTGCTGACAGAGGCAGCAACAGCATTAGAAAGATTGACAGAAACGGCATGGTAACAACAATAGCAGGCAATGGCGTCCCTGCTTATTCAGACGGCATTGGAAAGGCATCGCATTTCAACAATCCTATATCCGTTGCATTGGATAATGCTTCCCTAAATCTTTTTATCGCAGATTCAGGAAATAATGTCATAAGAAAAATGAATTTAACAACAACCCGCGTTACAACATTTGCAGGCAGCAGCGATAGAATACCCGGTTACAGAGACGGCAAAGGCCCGAATGCTATATTTTCATGGCCCACAGGATTGGCTGTGGATATATTCGGCAATCTCTATGTCGCGGATTCCAATAACAACCGCATCCGCAAAGTTAATCCAGAAGGTGTTGTGTCCACAATTGCAGGCGCAACTGTGGCAGGTTTTAAGGACGGACTAGGACATTATAGCCAGTTCAAGTCTCCAACCGGCATATATGTTGATAAATTAGGCAATATATATGTTGCTGATTCAGGAAATAACAGGATACGAAAAATTTCTCGGAGTTTAATAACAACAGAAAATGAAACACACATTTCTCAAAGAGACACAAAGAACAATGAAAATGTCATTGCTTCGCCCCGCCCTTTCTGAAAAATGGTATATGCTCAAAAATTATAAATATCAATGAAAGGGTGGGGCGAAGCAATCTCAAAAGACGAGATTCCTCGCTTCGCTCGGAATGACAGTAGAGGGTATTTTCAGGTGAAAGAAAATAAGATAAAGATAATGCCCCCTGACCTTGCCGCAAAGATTGCTGCCGGCGAGATTGTTGAAAGGCCTGCGTCTGTTGTAAAGGAACTTGTTGAAAATTCAATTGATGCAGATGCAAATAACATTTCAATACATATCATTGACGGCGGCAAGAGTTTAATCAAGGTTAGCGATAACGGCAGCGGCATGTCCAAAGAGGATGCCTTGCTTGCGTTTGAAAGACATGCGACAAGCAAGATTTTAAAAGAAGGAGATTTATATTCTATCTCTACAATGGGCTTCAGGGGCGAGGCTTTGCCGAGCATAGCATCTGTCAGCGATGTAACCCTCACGACAAAGACTGCCGGAGAGATTGCCGGAACGCAGATAAAAATAAAGGCTGGAAAGATTGAAGATGTGTCTGATTTTGGCGCGGCTGACGGCACAACCGTAGAGGCAAAGGATTTGTTTTTTAATTGCCCTGCAAGATTAAAATTTTTAAGGTCAAATGCTGCGGAGATTGGGAATATTCAAGATGCGGTCAATCGTTTAAGCCTTGCTAACCCAGAGATTAGATTTAAACTAACGCATGGCAAAATAGTTCTGCTTGATACTGCAAAGGGTTCTGATTTAAAAACAAGGATATGCGATGTCATTGGAAATGATGTTGCCAAAGAGATTATCCATGTTGAAAGCAAAAGCAGTCAAGTCTCTGTCAATGGTTTTGTGTCAAATTCAAATATTACATATCCAACAACAAAGGGCATGTTCATTTTTGCAAACAAAAGGTGGATACGGGATAAAGGCATAAATTATGCGGTTTTGCAGGCATATAAAAATATTCTGATGACAGGCAGGTATCCGCTTGCTGTTTTATTTATTTCAATCCCTCCGGAAGATGTTGATGTAAATGTGCACCCGTCAAAAAACGAGGTCAGGTTCAAAAATCCGAGATTTATTTATGATGTTTTAACAGATGCCCTCAAAAACGGCTTCTCGCAAAAAAACTATCCGGAAATATCATTTGCCGCTTCTATCGGTAATACAATATATGCGGATGGGGTCAGAGAATCTGCGCCGCATTATCAGGAAATTACTTTTGCCGGCACACAGACTTCCTTTTTTGAAAAGTCTTCCGCCAAACCAGATGCAGTCAATTTTGATGAACTTAACTTTATCGGCCAATTATGGGACGAATATATTATCTGTCAGAATGAAAACAGATTTTATATAATTGACCAGCACGCGGCAGCAGAGAGAATAGCGTTTGAAAGGCTTAAACACGGATACTATGGTTCGGGCATAAAAACACAGATGCTTTTGGTGCCGGAAATGCTTGATGTTTCTATTGCAGAAAAAGATGCGCTGGAAACAGCCGCTCCTATAATAAAAAGATTCGGCTTTGACATAGAGCCTTTTGGGGACAATACATTCGCAATAAAGGCTGTTCCTGAAATACTTTCAGGCAATGGGTGCGGCAGTTTAATAAAGGATATGGCAGAGGAGATTTATTCTCTGGGAAAAACAACAAGGATAGAAGATTCAATAGATGAAATACTTATAAAGATTGCCTGTTTTAGCGTTATAAGAGGCAGATACCTGCTTACACGGGATAAAGTAAAATCACTTTTAACGCAATTATCAGCAATTGATTTTGCTGCAAACTGCCCGCATGGAAGACCTGTTATAAAGGATATATCCAGATTTGAGATAGAAAAGATGTTTAAAAGGAGATAATATGAAAGATTACACCGATTATAAAATCCGTGTAATCGTATTTCCAAAATCTGTGTAATCAATTTCTTCATAGGAGATGAATATTATATGCTCTCAAGGAGACAATTTCTAAAAGGGGCTTTGGCTGTCGGCGCAATGGGTGTTATTGGCGATGCAGTGTTATATGAGCCAAGGCATATTATTATAGAAAAAAAGACCATGCCCATAAACGACCTCCCTGATGCGTTTGAAGGATTCAGGATTTGCCAGATAACAGATGTCCACCATGGACAATTTGTCGGACTCAAGTTTATTGAAAAGTTTGTAAACAAGTCTAACATCTTAAATCCTGACCTAATGGTTCTTACAGGGGATTATGTATATAACTCCAATAAATATGTTGTGCCAGCAATAAGCGCCTTGTGCAATCTAAAATCACCAAATGGCATTCTGGCTGTTCTGGGCAACCATGACCACTATCATGGGGCTGAATTGACAAAAGAAGTCTTCAATAAATACAATGCCAATGTGTTATCAAATAGCAGCAGATTGATTGAAATAAAAGGCAAGGCCATATGTATTGCAGGCGTAGACGACCTGTGGGAAGGAAAACAGGATTTAAAAGAGGCATTTAAAAATATCCCTGCTGATGTTCCAAGGATATTACTTTCCCATAATCCTGACTATGCAGAGATTATGCCTAAAACTGAAAGGGTGGATTTGATGCTTGCAGGACATACTCACGGCGGACAGATAAGGATGCCGTTTTCCATAGCGCCTGTAACCATGTCCAACTACGGACAAAAATATACTGGGGGACTGGTGAAATCGGCTGATACTCATGTATATGTTTCAAGAGGGGTAGGTGTGGTAGGAATCCCTGTGAGATTTAACTGCCCGCCTGAGATTACTATCATAACCTTAACAAAGGCTGTTCAACAGGTTTAATATAAAAATGGAAGAAATAAAGGTTGTAGTAATATTAGGGCAGACTGCGTCTGGAAAATCAAAAACTGCAATAGAACTTGCAGGGATGTTTGATGCCGAGATTGTAAGCGCAGATTCAATGTTAGTGTATAGATTCATGGACATCGGCACAGCAAAACCTTCTAAATATGAAAGGGCAAAGGTAAAGCATCATTTAATAGATATTGCAAACCCTGATGAAGACTATACAGCGGCACAGTTTAAAGATGATGCATCAAAGGCAATAGAAGATATTCATAAAAAAGGAAAGAATATCTTTATTGTCGGCGGAACAGGGCTTTATATAAAGGCGCTCACAAGAGGGCTTTTCAAAGGTCCTTCAAAAGATGAGAGATTAAGGAAAAAATTTAAAAAACTCTCAGAAGAAAAAGGCAGGGATTATCTTTATGCAATGCTTAAAAAGGTTGACCCTGTCTCTGCGTCAAAGATACACCCGAATAATGAGGTACGGATTATAAGGGCATTAGAGGTTTACCATACTGCAAATAAACCATTATCATCATTCCAAACAGAACACGGCTTTATAGAAGAACCTTATGAAACCTTGCAAATAGGCATTGCAAAAGAAAGGGAAAAACTATATCAAGATATTGAAACAAGGGTTGATAATATGATTGATGCAGGACTTATTGACGAGGTAAAAAGACTTATTAAAATGGGTTATTCTCCTGAACTAAAGCCAATGCAGGCGCTTGGATATAAAGAGGCAAACAACTATCTTGATGGAATGTTAAGTTTTGATGATATGCTTAAAGAGATAAAAAAAAACACAAAAAGGTACGCAAAAAGGCAGATGACATGGTTTAGAAAAGAAACTGATATAAAATGGCTTGACGCAGATGATAGAAAAGGTATGATTTCAATGATAAAGGGGTTTTTATCTTATGGGTTATAGATCATGGATTATGGGTCATAGGTTATGGATGATAGTTTTTTTCCTATTACCTATTACCTATCACCTATCACCTGATTCTTTTGCCTCTGAACATATTCAAATAGAGGCTTACAGCATATTGCAAGTAGTTGACGGCAATGCCGCGCAGGCAAAGGAAATGGCTTTTCATGATGCCTTGAGAAATGCTGTTGAAGACGCTATAAAAGGCAAGGCATTTGAAATTGACATTGAAAAAAACCGCAAGATATTAAACGACAAGATATTTTCAAACGCAAGCGCCTATATCCTAAACTACCGTATTTTAACAGAAGAACTAACAGAAGAGGCAGTGGAAGGAGAAGTAAAACCAGTAACATTTTACACTGTTTTTTTAGAAGTCAGCATAGCAAAAAATATTTTAAAAAATGACCTGCTCAAGTTTGGGATAATCAAGGCTGCTGAAGGCGAAGAAAAAACCATAAACCTAATTTTAGCAGATATTTTTAATTACAAGGATTTTAGCCAGTTAAAGAATGTTTTGGAAAATTTAAAGGGGGTTAAAGATGTTTTTTACATGACATTTGCTCATGGAAAGATTAAACTGGCAATTGTATCTGCAACCAATGTAAATACAATAAAACAAGAATTGATTTCAAAAGACTTTGATGGTTTCAAGATAGAGGCAGCATCTTCATCTGATGATACGTTAGATTTAAAAATAATAAAAAAGGAGAAAAATTAAATGCCATGCGGAAACTAATTAACTTTATTTTTATATTAAACATCGCATTAAATATCACATTATTGGGGGGCTGCGGCCCGTCAGTTTCATACAATATAACAAAAAATTACCAGAATAAGATCCCTAAATCCATTGCAGTCCTTCCTGTAAGGGGTGAAAAGGCAGAAAGCGACGCAAGGCATCTATTCCGCGTTATGGCGCATGAAAAATTGTCCCAATTAAATTATAACCTGCTGCCTCTTGAAGCAATTGACGATAAACTCACAAAGGCAAATATCAACAGAAAGGAATTCCTTGAAAAACCACCTGCTGAAATGGCTAAATTGCTTGGTGTTGACGCTGTTGTATATGTAACCATAACCAACTGGAGCACAAGGTTTCTTTTGGCGTATGCGTCAATAGATATGGAGGCAAGATTTGATATGTATGCCGCAAATACAGGCGAACGGATATGGACAGCAGAATACGGACATGAAGAATCTGACACAAGCATTGACAAAGAAACATTGAAGATAAAGATTACAAAAATCTACGAGCCCATGATTCAAAAGGTTGTGGACGCCGCATTTTCAACATTGCCTTCGTTCCCTGAAGCAAAGAAAAACAAACAAGAGGAAGGACCCAAAAAGAAATATTTTGAATGGCTGCAGTGAAATGAGTTAGAGAGTTGAGGAGTAAATACAAATACAGATTAAGGAGTAAAAGAAAAACTCCCGAACCCTATAACTCCTAAACTCCTTAACTCCTAAACTCAATTCTATGAACATTCCGAACCTCTTAACCATATCCAGAATACTCCTTGTCCCGGTATTTATAATCTTTATAATAAATAATGAATTTGACAAAGCCCTGCTGATTTTCATAATAGCAGGTCTGACAGACAGTATTGACGGACTCATTGCTAGGCTCTTCAATCAAAAAACACAGTTGGGCGCATACCTTGACCCTGCTGCAGATAAGTTACTCTTGATGTCAGCGTACATTACACTCGCCATAAAGAACATCCTGCCAAACTGGCTTTCTGTAATAGTTGTAAGCAGGGATGTGATAATACTTCTAGGAATTGTAGTTCTAGTTCTCATGAATAAAGAGGTTAAGATAAAGCCGTCTATAATCAGCAAGATTACAACCGCATTGCAGATATTGACCGTTATCTTTGTTATTTTAACAGCAGGCGCTCCATCAGCAGTAATCCTGCCATTGATTGTATTGACAACTGTCTTTACAATAGCGTCAGGCATTGATTACATATACAGGGGGATAAAGGTGTTGGGTTAGAACAGTTACAGATATACACAGCGTCATAAATAGAGCAGCATACATAGCGTCAGAACAAAGCAGACCAAGGCGCGACAAAGGCGAGGAGTGAGGCGTATTTTAAGTATACGCCGCAGCGACAAGCCAAGGAGCAACGCAGGTATGCGAAGTTATGACGCTATGTATAGTAAAAAAGGATAGCCGCGCCAAAGATAATGCGGTAGACTGCAAATGAATTAAAATTGTGTCCGGCAATAAATCTTATGAATGCCTTTATAACAACTAAGGCTGAAAAAAACGAGGTTATAAAACCGATTGCAAAGATAGAAATATCATCTGTGCTTAAACTGTGCAGGCTTTTCAATAAATCATATGCTGTTGCTGCAAACATTGTTGGTATTGCAAGGAAGAATGAAAACTCGGTGGCAGTCTTTCTGTCAAGTTTCAAAATCATGCCGCCCATTATTGTTGCGCCTGCCCTTGAAACACCGGGGAAAAGGGATAATACCTGCGCCATCCCGATTCCAAACGCCTTTTTAACAGATACCTCGTCAACATCCACAACCATTGGATTTGGTGCAATCCTTTCAACAACAAGCATAACAATGCCGCCCAATATCAGCGCAGATGCAACTGTTATTGGATTAAATAGGTAATGTTTTATAAAGGAGTGTGTTAAAAGACCAAAGAATGCAGCAGGCAGAAATGCAATAAAAATATTCAATAAAAACCTGTCCCTGCGTGTTTTAAGCAGGGATTGATTTGTCTTTTTTGTCCCAATGCTTTTTACAGATGATAAAACCCTTTCTCTATACAGCCATACAACCGCAAGGATTGCGCCGAGTTGTATAAATACCTCAAAGACCTTTGCCTTCTCGCCTGTAAAACCAAGCAAATCGCCTGCAAGTATAAGATGACCTGTTGAGGAGACGGGCAGGAATTCTGTGATGCCTTCTATTATGCCAAGAATAAAAGCCTTTGCAATATCCATTATCAATGACTCACCTTATCGCAAATCCCGCTATGGCGGGATTTAAACCGCCTTGACAAGCGCATGGTTATTGTATTGTATAGTATTAGCTCAGTTAGTGCACCTATTCAATCCATTTTATGGGATGTGTCCCTATTTAAGTTGGTTCTTGAATCCGCTGCTCTTTATCCCTCCATAGAGGGCTGCCAGAAACAGTAGGCCGCAGTCCCGGCTTTTTTTGCACTGTACATCGCATGATCGGCGCGCAGCAGTAGTTGCGCCGCCGTGTCGCCGTTCTCCGGATATATGGCAATGCCGATACTCCCGCTGATTTGGATATTCTCGGCGCCCGACAAATCAAATGGTGCGGTCAAATTTTTCAATATACGACTGGCCACATACTCGATGTCGGATAGTGCGCCGGGCTGCGTAAGGATCACGGTAAATTCGTCTCCGCCCATACGCGCGACAGTATCACTCTCACGCAGACAGGACAGAATACGCCGCGATGCCTCCTTCAGCAGTTCGTCGCCGACATCATGACCGAAGGTGTCGTTGACCCACTTGAAGCGATCCAAGTCTATGAACATCAACGCCGCACTTGAACCGCCCCGATGGGCCAATGCAATTGCCTGTTGCAGCCGGTCGTTGAACAGCCTGCGGTTCGGCAGATTGGTCAATGTATCGTATAATGCCTGCCTAGCCAGCTCCTCATTGGCGATATGCAACTCCCGTGTGCGCTGCTCGACTTGTTGCTCCAGATCCTCGGCATGGCGCTCTATCCTCTGCTTGCTGATTATCAGTTCGCTCAACAGATCGTTGAACGAAGAGGCGATGATGCCGATCTCGTCGCGTTTTTCTATAACCGTCGGCGTCATGTCTCCCTTGGCAACCTGCTTGACCCGCTCCGCGAGTTTGCGTAATGGTTCCATTGTGCGGTAAGAAATGCGCCACATGAACAGCGCGAACAACAGCATTCCCGCTGCATATAGCCACAGGTATTCCCGCTGCAAACGTTCAACGATGGTATACAACTCCTTGCGCGGATAGGTCAACAGCAGAGAACCATCCATGGACGGATCCAGTATGTTCAACTGGCGCACTGATGCGTAAAAGACTTGACCGTCAATTTGCACCTCCTTGGTCAGCATCGGATCGTTATACATGGTCTGGTAATCAAGGTAGGGGATTGGAATATCTATCAGTTTCCTTTGCGTTGTGCTGAGGCTGGAGGCCATCACCGCGCTGCGCCTGACGAAGGTCATGCCGATAGAGGTGTCTTGGCTCAGATTGGCTACCAGTTCATCGGATATTTTAAAGCCGGTCAGCACAATATAGGGATGCGCGCCTCTCTTGTTTGCCGCGCGTGCCGACGTTATCCCGCTGCCGTAAACGATAAAGTTCCCCTGCTCCTCTATGATTGCGTAAGAAGATTTCCCTTCGTTGACGGCCTGCCGGACGATCTGCCATGCCATGAGGGATTCGCCATTCTTTTCATCGAAAGCGCTGTGGTGGATGATGCGCCCCTGATGGTCGAGCACGATGACAGTATCGCAATGCGCGCTTTCGCGCATATGCTCGATCTCCTGCGATATAAAGGCATGATTCGCCCCATGCAGGCGGTCAGGCAGGCTGGCATCTCCGGCGAAATAAAGCGCCCATGCCCTCGCCATTTGTCCGATGATATCGAGCGAATTTTCGGCAAGACTAGAAGTGGCATTGAACTGCCGTTCCATGACATGGAAGAACTCGCGCTTGGCCAGTTGAATGGATGTGTAGGCTCCCGCCAGTGTCCCGATCAGGGTGAGCAATCCGAAAAGCGCAATCAGGCGGACAGTGATGCGGCGATAGAATGGAAGTTTCTCAATCAATTTTTGCCGGCCTTGAGGAATTTTTCGGCAGCGCCCGGATAGTGCCTGTCGAATTCGCCGATAGCCCAGTCTAACGGTTTATCCTTGTGACAGCCGCTGTTCTGGCAGGAATTCGGGATTTCTTCCTGCAGGCTGGCTTGCGGCGGAACAATGCGGAAAGCATGGCTGCGCAAACTGTAGAACCCACCGGTCTTGACCGTGCGCGGCATATGGCAATCCGCGCAGCCGACCTTTCCGGCAGGGCATGGCGCATGGGGCTTTTGCGCGGCTGCTCCGGTGCGGCTGGCAAAATTGGCCAGATGGCAATTGCCGCACCTGTTGGTCGGCTCAACATGCGCCTGTTGGTCCAGTCCGTGCGGTTCGTGGCAGGAGACACAGGTCACACCGTAGCGTGCGGTATCCATGGTGGGTTTGCTGTCATTTTTCGCCAAGTGGAAATCAGCGGAATGGCAGTCCATGCACTGGTCATCACGCTTGCCCTTGCTGCAACTGGCTCCCCGTTTCGCCCCGTCTTCCTGGAGATTCTTGAGCGCCTTGGCATGCTTGGAATTACTCCAGTCCGCATACTCCTGATGGCGGTCTTTCGAAACGCCATAACCCCACCAGAACTTCTTTTCGGCATCGTTCTTGAGGTTCTTCTCTTTGTAATTCTTGGTGAAGTCGGCATCGGGCATGTTGTTCACCGGGAAGTCGAATTTTCCAGCAGGAATAGATCCGGACTCACTGTTCTGCCCGCGTGTATGGCACTGGCCGCACACCGATGGCGCGACCGTGCGCACGATGTCCTTGACGGTTGTATTGTCAGCGGATTTCATGCGGTCGTGGCACAACGCGCACCCGCCCCACTGCCTTTTCTGCCGGTGAGCGGCATGGCGGCTGCCGGGGCCATGGCACGCCTCGCAGCCGATGCCGAATTCAGCGAACTTCCCGGTTGCGGGGTCGAACCCTGTCGTGTGACAACCATTGCACTTTTTGGTCATTGGGGTCTCTTTCCAGTCTTGCACCTTGAAGGGGGTCCATTTGTTCTGCATCACCATCCACCTGGCAGTCAGCGGGTAGTACTCGCCGTCGATCATGCGCACATAGACCTGCTCCCACTTGTTGCCGACGACGAACTGGATGTCTTCCTTCTTGAAGGTCACGTTTGGATCAGGCTTGGAGAAGTCGCCCAAAATGTCGCTGTCCCGTTTGACTGGGCGGAACATCTTCGGATGCAGGGTTTGCTGCCAGGAAGCATGCTGCAATTCGTGGCATCCGGCGCATTTTGCAGAGGTGATGTAGTGCGGATCGCCCGCCAATTTCTGATGAGTGAATGCCGAAAATACCGCCAACAACATTGCGCAGATTGCTGCTGCACCAACAGCTATTTTTTTCATTTCCACCTTCCTGAAGAGAAATTGTAGTTTGCCGATTTATCGGTGTCTTTAAATGCGCTCAATAAATTGAGCAACTACAGGTATGTTAAGCCGCGTCGACTAATACAAACGCATTAAATAAATTGACATCATACGAACCCCTGCTTATTACATGCAGGGGCATGCGCAAGAAATGGCTTTAGACAAGGCGGACAACGAGGAAAACCGCAGGCATACTAATTGGTATGTTGAGGATTTTCCGAGGAGTCCAACGCAGTATAAAGACATTTATTGCTTTCGTATTAGTATTTTGACACATTCATCTCTTCCATCTTCCCTGTAACCATAAAAACAACCCTCTCTGCAATGTTTGTTACCCTGTCTGCAATCCGCTCAAGGTTGTGCAAGACCCAGATAAGATATGTCGCCCCTTCTACAATCTTAGGGTTTTCTATCATCAGCATCAATAATTCTCTGTATGTCTTGTCATATATCGCATCAACCTCATCGTCCCTTTGTCCTATCTTTTTTGCGGTTTCCGCATCTCTTGACATGAATGTCTTTATGCTGTCGTTAAGCATAGCAAGCCCTATATCTGCCATCTTTGGTATGTCAACAAGCGGCTTTACAAGCGGTTTGTCTCCAAGCAAAAGAGTTATCTTCGCATTTCCTTCTGCATGGTCGCCGATCCTCTCAAGGTCTGTGATTATAGATAATATTGCCGCAAGTTCTCTTAAATCAGTTGCCATTGGCTGCTGTGTGGCAATAAGGAGAAGGCATTTTTCCTCTATATCAAACCTTTTTTTATTTATAATCATGTCATCCTTTATAATCTTCTGGGACATAGAAATATCACGGTTTTTAAGCGCATCTATGGATAATCTCACAGCGCTGCCAACCATATTTGCCATCTCAACAACATCATTTTCCAGTTCCTTTAAAGCATTGTGATACGCCTGTCTTGGCATCTTTCCTCCCTATGCTCGCTTTGCGAGAATTGTAAAATGTAAATTGCAAATTTTAAATTGTAAATTAATCTCTTCTATTTTTAAATTTTCAATTTCCAATCTTCAATTTACAATTAGACATTCGTAAGAATGTCGCTTTCTATCCAAACCTTCCTGTAATATAGTCTTCTGTCATTTTATTGGACGGCGATGTAAATATCTTCTTTGTAATATCAAATTCCAGAAGTTCGCCGAGCATAAAAAATCCTGTGTAATCAGAAACCCTTGCAGCCTGCTGCATATTGTGGGTTACGATAACAACTGTATACTCATTTTTTAATTCTGTTATCAAATCCTCTATCTTTATCCTCTATCTTTGCTGTTGCAATTGGGTCAAGCGCCGAGCAAGGCTCATCAAATAGTATAACCTCCGGCTCAACTGCTATCGCCCTTGCAATGCAAAGCCTCTGCTGCTGGCCGCCTGAAAGGGAAAGCGCTGACTGGTGCAGTCTGTCTTTTACCTCGTCCCATATTGCAGCCTTTTTTAGACTCGCCTCAACAACCATGTCAATTTTACCTTTTTTATTTATGCCCTGTATCCTCAAACCATATGCAACATTTTCATATATGCTTTTTGGGAATGGATTAGGTTTTTGAAATACCATGCCAATCCGTCTTCTTATATCTATAGTATCAACCGCTTTTGAATATATGTCCATTCCATCATACATAATCTTGCCATCAAGCCTGAATACAGGTATTAAATCATTCATCCTGTTCAGGCATCTGATAAATGTGCTTTTCCCGCAGCCTGAAGGCCCAATAACCGCAGTTACTGATTTTGAAGGTATGTCAAGGTTCACGCACTTTAATGCCTGCTTATCGCTATAAAATACATCTAATTTTTCAATTTTAAAGGCACTGTTCATAAGTCGCTTCACTCCATTGCAAAATGAAAATTGTAAATTGTAAACTTATTTTTCCTTTATTTTAAAATTTCCAATTTACAATTTCCAATTTACAATTCAACATCCAAAAGGATGTTGCCTTCACCACCTTATCTTTTTCTGATATTTATGCCTCAAATATATAGCAACTCCGTTCATAAAAAATGTAATTATAAGAAGGACAATTATCCCTGCCGCAGCATCTATTGAAAATCCCTTTTGAGGACGCGATACCCAGTTGAATATCTGGATCGGCAAAACAGAAAACGCATCAAATAACCCTTGAAAACTTATATACGGAAATTCCGCTGACACAGGGCTGGTGGGCAAAAACGCAACATATGTCAATGCGCCTATTGTTATAAGCGGCGCTGTCTCGCCTATAGCCCTTGACATTGCAAGTATCACACCTGTTAAAATGCCCGGCATAGCAGCAGGCAGAACCTGATTTCTTATTGTCTGCCACTTGCTTGCGCCAAGCGCATATGAAGCCTCTCTGATTGACGGCGGAATTGACCGCAGCGCCTCCCTTGTTGAAAGTATTACAATCGGAAGCACAAGTATTGCCAATGTCATTGCGCCTGCCAGCACGCTTCTATCCATATTCAGAAACCTTACAAAAAGTCCGAGACCCAAGAGACCATAGATAATAGACGGCACCCCTGCAAGGTTTGCGATATTGATTTCTATAATATCCCTCATCCAGTTTTTCTTGCTGTATTCTTCAAGATATGTTGCTGCTGCAACGCCAAGAGGAAATACAACAATGCCGGTTAAGAGCATAATCCATACAGTCCCAACCCATGCAGAAAGTATGCCTGCCTCTTCCGGTTTTCTGGATGGATAATTGGAAAGAAACTGCCAGCCGAGCCTTCCAAATGCCTGCTGCAAATATTGTCCTGTATTCCAAAGTCCCTGTCGGAGTATCGCCAAGACTTACCTGAACTATGTATGCTGTTACTGTCTCTATAGGGACAAGGAGATTCAAAGTAAGCCTCGGCTGCTGGCCTGCTGCAATCGCAACAATCATTGTCTCGCCGACTGCCCTTGATATGCCAAGTATAAATGACGCTGCAATGCCTGAAAGCGCCGCCGGGACAACAACCTTTAATGCAACCTGAAATCTCGTTGCGCCAAGCGCCAGAGCGCCCTCCCTTAAACTCATGGGAACGGCATGCATGGCATCTTCGCTCAAAGACGACACAATCGGTATTATCATAATGCCCATTACAATCCCGGCTGATAATGAATTAAAGCCAGATAGTTCAGGCATAAAAATCTGAAGCAGCGGGGTTACAAAAAGCAAGGCAAAGTAGCCGTAAACAACAGTCGGCACTGCCGCCAATATCTCAAGCACAGGCTTTACAATCGTCCTTATTTTTTGAGATGAATATTCGCTTAAATAGATTGCGCTTATGAGCCCGATTGGCAGAGAAACAACCATTGCAATGATTGTTGTAAGAAATGTGCCTGCAAAAAGAGGAAGGATGCCGAAGTGTTTTTCAGCAAAGAGCGGAGTCCACTGCGTGTCAGTTAAAAAATCAATTATAGACACAACCTTAAAAAACTCAAATGTTTCAAATATCAAAACACCTACTATCCCAACCGTTATAAATACAGAAGCAATAGCGCTCAAAAAGAGCAGCCCTTCTACAATCTTTTCTTTTATCCTAAATCGTTTCATCAATTATTATAAATTTGATATTGTTGATTGGTGCCCGAGGCCGGACTCGAACCGGCACGGCCTTGCGACCTCAGGATTTTAAGTCCTGTGCGTCTACCAGTTCCGCCACTCGGGCAATTATGGAGGCGGCGAGCGGATTTGAACCGCTGCATCGCAGTTTTGCAGACTGCTCCCTTAGCCACTTGGGTACGCCGCCAATGGATGTAAGTATAATTGCGAAGTCCAGCAATTGTCAAGATAATCCGTAAAATAGCGATTGAGACAATCGCTATTTTACAAACCTGCGATTTGCCCGACCCAAGCTTCGCTTGGGTGCCCCGACTTCGTTATCGGCACATTTTTGCTCCTCACCGTATTGGTGATATACGGCTCGTCGCAAAAATGGCCTCTGTCCCCGACTGAATCTATCGGGGACAACTTGCAGGTTTCCCCAAAAATCAAAGTCTATTTTTGGGATAATAGAAAGCCCTGCGTTTTTAGTGCAGGGCTTTAATTTATAATTCTTAATTCCTAATTTTTAAGAAGTTCCTTTGCCTTTTCAAACCCAATTTGAAGCGCCTTTTTATTCAAATCAAGAAATGCGGCAGGCACCCTGCTTAAAACCGCCTTTTCAATTGCATCGTGCGAGACAATTTTTGTAAGTTCTGTTATGATGCCCAATGAGATTATATTTGCAACTATGGTCTTGCCGAGTTCGTTTCTTGCAATATTTGTTATCGGCGCGCTGTAAACCTTAAAATCCCCCTTCGGCACATCCTTTACCTCATCAGAATCTATTAAAAGTATGCCGCCCTTTTTAACATCCTTAAAATACTTGTTGCATGCCTCCTGAGTCATTGCAAGCATTGCATCAATGCTTGTCGCCTTTGGATAGTCTATCTCTTCATCGCTTATAATGACCTCGCTCCTTGATGCTCCGCCCCTTGATTCAGGACCGTATGACTGGCTCTGGCTTGCATTTCTGTCCTCATATATGGATGCAGCCTCTGCCATTATAATTCCGGCAAGTATCATGCCCTGCCCGCCTGTCCCGCTGAATCTCATTTCATATCTCTGTGCCATTTAAACATCCCATGAATAGTGCTTTTGTCAAGCACTAAATATTTGATTAAGAATCTTTTAAGAATAAATATGCTTTGTCTGGACATTTCGTGAGTCTTCAACCCTTTTCAGATTACCGTTATTTATCAGGGAATCAGCCATCCTCCCATTCGGGCTAATCCTTACGATTGCCCACTTTACTGATGCTGATGAGCAGCGCCTATTCTCCTTATCGGTTTTTT
>JACRNI010000051.1 GCA_016234925.1 Deltaproteobacteria bacterium
TTTTATATGCTCTCATTTAAGATTTCTTTAACAGCATTTTTTAATTTTTCCATAGTAGTATTATCGTCTGGAGTATCGGGTTTTAAAAATCCCAATAAAACGCCTGCCCTTAAACCAATAGCGCCTTTTGTCTGAAAGGGATCAAGTTTTCTTTGTTCAATAATCTTCTCGATCCTAACCTTTGCCTCATAAAGAGTGCCCATAAAAATAACCTCCTTTGTTTGATTTGATAAACTTCCGCCCATTGTATAGGGTATAGGCATATAATTTTTACCCTAATACATCTAGGTTGTCAAGTCTTTTTTGTTACAATTGTTACACTTCTCCAATCATCATCCCTTTTCCATCTAAATGGCACATCAATTATTGTCCCCGGCTCTTTTATTGTCTTTAAGGCATTGAATGCCTCTCTCAAAACAGCATTATGCTGCTTGTCTTTAAAAGGTTCGCCAAGCGGATGACCAAGCGGCCATTTTAAAAATATGGCGCGGGAGGGCTTTGTCTCTTCTGTAAATTTTCTCATAATAGATATGCTGACGCATGGAATATTGTTTTTTTCTATAACCCTTTGTATCAGCCCGACCGACCGATTGCAGATGCCTCAGCCGGGGGTTAAAAGAACTGCGTCAACCTGCATTTCTTTTAACTTTTTTGCAACTTGCGGCGCGGTCTCATTTACCAATGTATCTATATGCGCACCTTGTATATGCCCCATAAAACCAAAATTTATTCCGCTGATAGAGCCTATTTCATTTCTATCCTTCATTTCTTTAAGCCTGTCTATTGGGAAAACTATGTTTATATCCTTGTCAGCGTCTTTATGGTCATAATAGTCATGGGTTATCATCAGGTCTTGTTTTGAGGCATCAAGCGGTATCTCTCTGAAAGTTGGGTCGCCATTCGGGTCTTCCATGTTAAAAGGCTTTTGTGTTTTTAGATGAACGCCTGCTGTTGTTACGATGGCTATTTTGCAGTCTTTTAATTCTTTATTAAAAGGGGCCCATGGAATGTCTTCAACCTGCCCCTGAATATTAGATTGCGCTGCATTTTTAACCCATTTTTCTGCAAGGGATGGAAATCTTGTAAAGAGTTTTGCAATTAGTTTATTAGTTAGTCTTCCCATTCATTCCCTTATGTCTATATACTGCATTTTTACATAGCCAATGCCTCTTGAACTTAAAACCTTCAGCCGATATACCTTGTCAAATGATATGACAATCACATCCTCATTGCTTAACAAACCAATAACCTTGCTATCATTATCGCCCTCCCTTAAACCAACCCCTTGAGCCTTTATATAACCGAGCCTATATAAAATTATAACCGAGCCTATATAAAATTGAATCTGCATCTGTAATTTCTTGAGCGCCTTCCGCTCTTTTATTTTTTGCATACCTTGTAAGTTCTTCTATCACATTGTCTGTAATGTCAACAGCGCCTGACAGCATATCCTCTTTTTTATTTATCTCTAGTATGACATGGGTTTTATTCCTCGTCATAATATCTTTAATGATTAGAGAAACCCTATCTGTAAATTCATTCCTCATACTTATTCTTTCAGCATCGCTAGACTCTTTTGCAGTCTTATAATCCCTATAAAAACCTTTAAGCATCGCTTCAAAATCTTTAATGCGCCTTTTTCTCTCATCTACTGTAAATGTCTCCCATAAAATAATATTACCCTGTATAAAACCGTCAATTGATTCCATCCTTTTCAATATGTCAGCATTTTTATCCCCGCCTGATTTATGCCCTTGAGACAGGGTTTCTATATAATCATCAACCCTTCTGCTGTTTATATAGACTGTTTCAGCGCTTAACGCAGCATTTGCATTAACAGATAAAAATATAAATAATAAAACTATATGTCGGAATATATTCATTACTCTTTTTTATTAACAAATTTTTTGCGGACATAGCCTGTGCAGCATGGGGCGGCAATCTTTACCAATTCACCACCCGCATCCTCTAGAAGCAAGGCATGCTCATTTGTTACCTTCCCTAAAACTTCATTGGATGTCTTGTTTCTGATGCCAATATTTTTGCCTTTTATAAAAACAATTTCATAACCTGTAACAAATCTGTCAAATGCTGTGGCAAACAGATAGCCTCTTTTACCGTCAAATGTCTGAACATAATACCAGTAACTTGCCAGAGACTTTAAGATTGTAACCTCTCCATCTGCCTCTATCTCATCTAAAACATTTGAACTATAAACAGGCTGCGCCAGTAATTTGGATTTTATAACAACCCTTGTAGAAACCCCTCCTTTAATAGGTTCGTTTTCCTTAATCTCTTTTTCCCAATTAGGCGCCTTTATGCCTTCCTTTTTCAGAATAGGCTTTGTTTCAGGAATTATAGCAGATTGCAATTTTTTAATGTCCTCCTTTTCTTCTTTGACAGCCTTATATTCTATCCCCCGATTAAGACCTTCGGGGACAGGCTTTGGAGGCTTATCCGTCTCCTTTTTGCCCTCTTCTAAAGAAACATCCTTTTTATCCTCTTTATGCCTCTTGCTAAGCGATACAATCATCCCTTCAACCTCTGCCAATTCTCTTTTCCACATCCTTTGACCATCGGGACGGAGATACATCCCCTTCTTTGTTTTCAGGTCTTCAAGCAATCTGACATCATAATGGGTCTTATCCATTTCCGCTATGACATCATCTGTTATATCATCCTTATTATCCTGAAAAAATATCTTGCTCTCGGTTAATTCAAATACATATCTATACCCCTTTTTATTTGCAGCATCCTTAATAGCATCTATTATCTTTTTTAGCAGCCCATGGGTAAGTTCAATTTCTCTCAACCCTATTAAGTTTTCCATATGCTGGTAGTTATCCTTGATTTCATCAAGTTCCATCTGATATTCCTTATAATCATCTGTTTTATGTCTTCCCTGCAATGCGCCGTCTATCTTGCTTTTCAGCAAATTCCTCTTTTTCTCAAACCTTATTTCATATCTCTCCTCTTCAAGTTTAAGCAAATCCCTTACATCAAGCGAATCCTGAGCCTCTAATATGATGCGGTTCATATCAACAAAACCAATGTCGCCAGCGTAAGAATTAATAATAGGCAGAAAATGGAAAGATATTAAGGAGAAGAAACAAAATATAAAGATTTTTAGAATGACAGATGTTTTCATTATTGTTTTCATTATTTCATTTCCTGTTTTTCCATAACTTATTAAACTATACACCGCTTTTCATAAGTAGAAAAGCATACAGAGCGTCAGAACAACGCAGACCAAGGCGCGACAAAGGCGAGGAGTGAGGCGTATTTTAAACATACGCCGCAGCGACGAGCCGAGGAGCAACGCAGGTATGCGAAGTTATGACGCTCTGTATAGAAACGGGCAGTTTAATGTCATGCCCGGGACAATGTAGGGCAGCCCTCTTTGCAGTGGGATACCCTGGGGATCATGAACCGCTCCATATTTATCACCCCCTTTACTCGCTTTGCGAGAATTGTAAAATGCAAATTTTCAATTTCCAATCTTCAATTTGCAATTAGACAAACTGCCTTTCAACCACCCCTTAATAATCATACACAAGACCTTAATCCTTGAATTCTCCATGATTTCCCGCACAAATTCTTTATAATTACTCTTTCCTATTACAACATCATAATATCTTTTGATTAGTAAAGGTTCTGATTCCAGCATGCTGTACCAAGCCTTTGGATGCAAGTATACCATATCTGCAAGTTTTTGTGCAGCCGTAAGTTCAGGATATATTTCTTTCTCAATATCCGCCTCATATGCCCTGAAGTCATCATTATATATCCCATTTATAACTGCATCTGCCGCAATCTGGCCGCTTCTTATAGCATAATATATGCCCTCGCCTATAAACGGGTCAGCAAGATGCGCTGCATCCCCGACAAGCAAAATCCTTTTATTAGAAATCCTCTTTTTATTGCCAAAGAATTCAGGGATTGTCCAGCCCCTCTGATTTTTTATTTCAAGTCCTTTAAGCATATCCTGTGTTCTCACAAATTCAGCAAAATATTCTTTTATGCCTTTACTGAGTTTTGAATTTACGCCGGCAATGCCGACAGAAAAACAATCCTTTTTGGGAAATATCCACGCATAGCCATAAGGGATATTGCCAAAATCAATCATAAGTCTGCCTTTTATCTGCTCCAGTCTTTCTTTCGGCGCTGTTACCTCGCTCTCTATTGTAACACTGCATGCCTTTGAATCTATGTCAAAAAACTCTCTTGCTATAGAACTTGATGCGCCGTCTGCTGCAATCAATACCCTTGCCTGAAAGCTGCCCTTTTCAGTTTCTACCACGATATTCTGAACATCATCTTTAACACCCATAATTTTTGTGTTATCAATAATATCAGCCCCTGCCTTTTTTGCCATGTTAACCAGAAGATTATCAAACCTGTCCCGCATAACCATTGATGCTATCGGACTATCATGCTGGACAAATAAATGTCTTTTTGATTTGTAGGAAAAAACTGCGCCATTTGTTGTATCTTCCACAACATCTGAAAAATCAAATTTTAGGATTTTGTCAACCTTTTTTGAAACAGAGCCGCCGCAGGCCTTATATCTGGGAAATTTCGCTTTATCAATAGCCAGAACCTTTAAACCTTTTGAGGCGAGTTCATATGCAGCAGCGCTGCCGGCTGGGCCGAGACCAGAAATGATTGCATCATATTTGATTGGCATATTGAGACCTTTGAAAAATGCCTCTTCTTTGTCATTCCCACGAAAGTGGGAATCCAGAAGGCATTGAAAACACTAGATTCCAGTTTTCACGGGAATGACCATAAAACCATACAGGGTGAAATTCAAAGGTCTCATATTGTAGGCAGGATGAGCATCTATCTAAATATGGCTATGCAGTTTTTATTTTCTTGCTGCATCTTTTAAGCAAGGCGCTTCTTATTATCTCTCTTCTTAACCTTTTTCTTAACTCTGCTTCATCTACCCTAAATTTGAATGACTTCTTGCCGTTTATAAATACAGCAGGGATGTCTCTCTCAAACCGCCTTGAAAGTTCCGCATTTATTGATATGTCCACCTCTTTAAAAGAAAATGCCATGTCTTTGCTTACACGGTTTATAACATCCTTTGCCTCTTTGCACAGGCAGCACCCGTTTCTGGAGTATATTTCAACCATAACCATAGTAAACACCTCCGTTTAAAACTTGTATAGTTGACGCTCAAAAATGTTCCAGATGCAAGGCAGTTGTAGCCTGCCGATTTATCGGCGTTTTTAAATGCGCTCAATAAATTGAGCAACTACAAAGTATGTTGAGCGAAGAAGCCGCAAGCGACAACGAAGTAGATGAGCATTTTTGAGCGTCAACAAGTTAAAAATTAAGGAATGGCAGGAAACTATTCAGAATGCCCGTAATTATAGCAAGATAGTTTGTATAAATCAAGAGACCTATTACAATAAGAAAAGCGCCTGTTAAAAATGACACCAGCCTCATGTGTTTTTTTAGGCGGTTGAAGTGTTTTAAGAATGCGTTTATGCCAAGGGATGTTAAAAGAAAAGGTATCGCAAGACCTATGGAGTATGTTACCATAAGCAGCATACCAAACAGAAATGTATCTGAGCCGGCAGCAATCATAAGTATGGAGGCAAGTATTGGCCCTATGCAGGGTGTCCATCCTGCTGCAAAACCAATGCCTACAAGAAATGAGCCGAGGAGTCCTGCAGGTTTTTCCCTGAAAAAATGCAGCCTCTTGTCCTGCTGAAGCATTCTAAAATTTATTACGCCTATAACATGGATGCCGAGCAGGATAATAACAATCCCCCCGACCTTTCTTATAATCTCTTTATAGGTTATAAAGAATTGCCCGAAAAAACTGGCAGATGCGCCAAGTGAGACAAAGACCAGTGAAAACCCGATTATAAACATGATAGAGTTGACGAGTATTACCTTCTTTATCTCTTTCTCATTTTCCCCGCTTGTCAACTCCTCAAACGAGATACCAGTAATAAATGAGATGTACGAAGGCACTAAAGGCAGGACGCATGGAGATATAAAGGATAATAATCCGCCGAGCAATGCCCACAATATTCCTATTTCATTGCTGCTCATTTTAAGAGTTCCTCCACCAGATTAGTTATTGAACTGCTGTCCCACTCCCTTGCGCCTATTGCCTTGCCCACGAGTTTCCCATTCTTGTCTATTATATATGTGATAGGGAGATATGAAACATTATATACCGCACTAACATCACCATTTGAATCAAGCAGGGCAGTGAATGTATATCCATTCTTCTGCATAAACCTTTTTACTGTGTCTGCGCCCTCCTGAAGATTTACGGCAACAATTTCAAGACCCTTGTCTTTGTATCTCTTATAAAGGTTTTCCATTGCCGGCATCTCAAATTTGCACGGCGGACACCATGTTGCCCAGAAGTTCAAGAAAACAACCTTGCCTTTAAAATCTCCGATAGAAACCTTTTTGCCTTCCATTGTTTCAAGTGAAAATTCTTTTGCAGGAGGTTTGCCATTCACCTGCTCTATGCCTGCTGCCGCAAAAAGATTCTGCCCTGCATATGCTGATGCTGGCAAAAATATAGAGATAACAAAAACAATCAAATATTTAAGAGTAAAACTATTCATCAGTATTTTCCTTTAGCCATTAGCCATTAGCCTTTTGCCTTTTGCCTTTTTTATATTCTTCAGGGGATTTTGGCCCGTTTTTTAAAAGTTCTAAAATGATTTTCAAATTTCTTTCATCCCTCCAGTCCCTTGGCCCCATAATCTTTTCAGCAATAACGCCATTTTGGTCTATAATAAATGTCTCTGGCACGCCTGTTGTCTTATAAACCTCTTTTATTACGCCCTTTCTGTCATGAAGTATTGGAAATGTAAGACCATATTCCTTTACAAATTTTTCTATAACCTCTGCGCCGTCCTTATCAATACTGACTGCAAGTATTTCAAATTTCTGCCCCATTAGTGTAGTGTAAACTTCCTGCATTGACGGCATCTCTTCCCTGCAAGGCTTGCACCATGTTGCCCAGAAATTTAAAAACACAACCTTGCCTCTATAATCTTTGAGGCTTTTCATTTGGCCTTTTAAATCAGGAAGGGTAAATTCAGTCGCCTGCATGCCTGCATCAACAGGCTTGAATTTCTCACTCCTGCCAAAGACAACAACCAATACAATAACAAGTAAAACAGCGACGGCTATACCAACAAGGATAGGCGTCGGCAGCCCTTTGGTTTCATTTTCTATGTTTTGTTTTTCTTCCATAATTTTGAGTTTTAAATATTGACGCTCAAAAATGTTCCAGATGCAAGGCGGAGCAAGGCTTCAAGCGAAGGCATACTTTACAGTATGTTGAGCGAAGAAGCCGCAGCGACAACGCCGCAGCTGGACATTTTTCAGCGTCAATTATCACGCATACGCATGGAGCCCCGGCAAAACAAAACTAACCCCCCAATACAAAAATATCACTGCCAGAAATCCGATTATTGAAAGCCATGCAGCCCTTTTGCCCCTCCAGCCCCTTGTAACCCTTGCATGGAGATACGCTGCATATATAAACCATGTAATAAGCGACCATGTCTCTTTCGGGTCCCAACTCCAGTATGTGCCCCATGCATTGTTCGCCCAGTATGCGCCTGTAATTATCCCTGTAGTCAAAAATGGGAAGCCCCACATAATGCACTTGTAACTCAATTCATCAAGGACTGAAGATTGGGGAAATGAGTCTATTAAAGAAACCTTCGCACCCCTTTCCTCCATCCTGTTCTTTACAAGATACATAATAGACAAGCCGAATGCTATCGCAAAACCAGCGTAACCTATAAATGTTGTAAATACGTGTATCTCAAGCCATATGCTTTGCAGCGCTGGATTTAACCTTTCAATACTCTGAAACCTATATGGAAGTTTTGACGCAGCAATCATTGCAATGAATGCAAGGGTCATTACAACAGCGCCGACAACCTTGACCTTGTACTTAAATTCCATCACAAGATAGCCGATTGCCATTGCCCATACAAACAAGACCATTGACTCATATAGATTTGAAAACGGCGCATGCCCTGATTCAAATGTCCTTGCGACAAGTATCATTGTATTTGCAAAGAGCGCTATAAATGTCATTACTGTCGCTGTAGAGCCAATCCAGTCTCTTCTAAAAATCCAATTGCCGATATAGAGTATGGCTGTTATAAGATAAAACCAATACGCCATATCAAAGAACATAAGTGATAATATCATTTGCTTACCTCCGTAAAATAGCGATTAAAAACCTCGCTATTTTACAAACCTGCGATTTGCCTGCTCCCCGATAGAGACACTCGGGGACAGGCATACTTCGTTATCGGCGCATTTTTTCTCCTCACCGTATTGGTGATATACGGCTCGTCGCAAAAATGGCCTCTGTCCCCGACTGAATCTATCGGGGACAACTTACAGGTTTTCCCAAAAATCAAAGTCTATTTTTGGGTTACCTCCGTTTTTAAACAAGCAGTAATTTCAGAAAATTCTCTTTCAAACATAATCTTATTCTTATTTATCATACCGCCTATATAAATATCCACGCCATTTTCTGCCTTTTGTATCCTGCCCCATACCTTTTTGTTGAATATGAAAAAGGCAAGTATAAATCCAAGCGCCATGATTATAGAGCCTATCCAGACAATATTTGTGCCGGGGTCTTTTGTCATGCTCAAACCTGTGTATTGAAGACCCTGATAGCCCATAAATATCAAATCATAATTGGTATTCGGTATTGTCGCAAATATCTCAGGGTAGTTAAGAAAAAGCCATGGGCCTGATATTGGTTTTTCGTTGTCGTAGACTATAACCTGTATTGCCGGGTTATTGTGTTCCGGAGACCTCGGATATATCTGTTTTGTCTTTTCATCAAAACCAAAATCTGAAACAAAACCAGCAAGATTTACAGCCAAGTTTGTCCCCGGTATTTTAAATGGTTCAAGCCATTTTACAACAAACGGCTCGCCGATAATCTGGTTCTTTTTCTTATCCTTTAATACAAGCCTTGCCTCTTTTATCCTGTCATATGCCATACCATAATTACTCTGATAAAACCAGACACCTTTGTATTTAAGAGGCTCATTTACCCATATCTTTTTTGAAAGCACATCCTTGCCGTTTTCAACAACAGTCAATTGGCTGTTATACTGTTTTATCTCGCCGCTTTCATAATAATCCAGCCAGAATTTATCAAGTCTTACCTGAAAATTTGATTTGGGTGCATTCACTGTTTCATTTTCATTTATACTTATATAATCCTTAAAACCAAAAAAACTCCCGATTATTGCGCCTGTTAATATGGTTATAAGGCTTACATGCACTATATCCGAACCAAAACGGCCTGCTGTCCCTTTCCATGCAAATACTGCTGCGCCATCAGAAACATCCGTATTTTTGATTTTATACCTTTTTTTCTTTAATATCTCAATCACCCTATTCTTTACGCTGAAAACATCTCCCCCATTGATAGTATTGACAGTAAAGGAAGCGCTGTTGCCGAGATTTTTTATAAACTGCGGCGCAACATCAACCCTTTTTTCAAGGGATGCCTTCCACTTTTGCGGGAACCTGTCAATTGTGCATACTATTATATTCGCTGCAAGAAATACAAGGAGGGTAAAAAACCACCATGCGTGGTACATATCATGGAAGCCGAGTGTTAAAACATACGATGAAATCCTCTCGCCGTATGTCTTGGCATAAAACTCCAGAGGTTTGCCCTGCTCCACAACAGTGCCTATAATGGAAACAACTGCAAGGCTTAAAAGGACTGTAAGGGTGAGTTTAAGGGAATTAAAAAATGCCCAGATTTTATCGCCGATGGTCTGAAGTATCTTTACTTCTTGCTTTTCAATTTTTTCCAAAAATATGTCCCTGCTTTTTAATCTGTGTAATCGTATTTCTTAATCTGTGCAATCATCTGCTATTTATTCTGCGCAAGGAAGTCAGCAGCAGCCCTGCCAATATCACTTGTTGGGTCCATCTTAAATGTCTTTTCCCACGCCTCTTTCGCCTCCGGCAATCTGCCGCTTATAGATAAGATAAAACCCTTTGTAAGCCATATCCTTTGAAAAGTTGGATTGGTCTTTATGCATCCGTCAATATATTTAATCGCATCTGAAGATTTGTTTGTGTAATGGAGTGAAAGCCCAAGGTCATTGCATGAATCAATATCATTCGGGTCTATCTTGATTGCCTTTTTGTATGCATCTATCGCCTCTTCAAATTTCTGAAGCGCAAAATATGCATCGCCCAATGTAGAAAGCGCCTTTGCATCATTAGGATTTGTCTGTAAAAGTTGTTTAGTGTGCGTTATCACCTCATTGTAATCAATAGACGGATTTATGCCCCCTCTCTGTGAAGCAGATTCTACCCCCGCGGTAATACCGCCTGACTTTTTGCCTCTTGTGCCGACAACATAACCAAGCGCAAGGGACAAGCCGACAATGACAATGACTAATAAAACAGTTTTTTTATCCACTGTTTATCCTCCTATCTAATACAAACGCAATAAATAAATTAACATCATACGAACGTAAGAAATGGCTTTAGACAAGCCTGCCCTCGAATGTTTTAATCGGGGGGCGGACGACGAGGAAAACCGTAGGCATACTTTTTACAGTATGTTGAGGATTTTCCGAGGAGTCCAACGCAGTATAAAGACATTTATTGCGTTCGTATTAGTGAGAATATTTTTTATCAATAAACCTTCTTATGCTTAATATATCCTTGCCCTGCTTAAACATATCATATGCAATTATCGCCTCATCCATGCACACATCGCAGTGCGCAGAATGGTCATCAACATAACATGTAAGGAGGCTCTTGTGGCCGTAGTTTTCCTTGCATCTGCAATAACAATAAAGGCTGTCAAGTATCTCAGGTATTTCTTTTGCTATCTGATATGCCTTTGCTGTCTTGCCTGTAAAATTTGCAGGTGAAAGTGTGGACCTTGTCTCACCCCCGCGCAGAGATGCGATATCAGCAATCTCTTCTTCTGAATCTGTAGAGTATATTGAATATAGATAGCCGCCGCCAAAACCAATTATAACCAATAATACAATGCCAATCAATAAGCCTTTGTTTAAGCCCTTATCTTGTTTTAGATTCTTTGCCATTCTTATTCTCCATTCTACACAATATAGTATCAAAAATTAGTTAAACGCAAGTTAAAAAACTATTAAAAAAAATTAAACTGGCGGAAGGCGGAGGGAGTCGAACCCACCTATCCTGAATTATCAGGACAGCGCAGTTTTGAAGACTGGCAGCGCCACCGGGCGCTAGCGCCTTCCAAAATCTTTATTGCACGGGCTACTTTAATAAAGATGTTCACGCTCAAAAATGCCCAGATGCAAGGCGGAGCAAGGCTTCAAGCGAGGCATACTTTTATAGTATGTTGAGCGCGGAAGCCGCAGCGACAACAAAGCAGATGGGCGTTTTTCAGCGTAAACTAATCACCTTCCCATACATATCCCAATAGCCTCCGCAGTCTTAACAATACTGCCATCTGGGTCAATAGCCTTCTGTTTTGCAATTGCGTCATCCAGTGTTACAGACTCTATATCCTGCCCTTTCAAACAAACCATCCTGCCGAATCTGCCTTCTTTTATAAGTTCAACTGCCTCATACCCGAATCTTGTTGATAATATCCTGTCAAATGAATTAGGTCCTCCGCCTCTTTGAATATGCCCCAAGACAGTTGTCCTGACATCTACATCAACCTTTCCCTCTATCCATTTTGCAACCTTCTCGCCAATCCCGCCGAGCCTCTCAACACCGCTGCTTTTATCAAGCCCAAGCGCTGTTACACTGCCGCCTAGAGGCTTTGCGCCTTCTGATACAACAACAATGCTGAAGGAACTGCCTTGTTTCACTCTGCCTTTTATATGCTCGCAAACCTTGTCAATATCAAAAAGTATTTCAGGTATTAGGATGCAGTCAGCGCCGCCTGAAATGCCTGAATGCAGCGCTATCCAGCCGACATATCTACCCATAAGTTCAACAACTATAACCCTTTTATGGCTTGCAGCAGTTGTGTGGAGTTTATCAAGCGCATATGTCGCTGTCTCTACAGCAGTTGAAAAACCAAATGTCAAATCAGTTGACATTAAATCATTGTCAATCGTCTTTGGCACGCCGATAACAGGCATACCCATCTTATAAAACTTATTTGCAATAGTCATTGTGCCGTCGCCGCCGACAACAATCAAGGCGTTAAGCCCCAAATCTTTAAACTTCTCCATTGCCCTGCCGGACAAATCTTTTTTTACAACCTTGCCGTTTTCCTCTTGGGGATAATTAAACGGGTCGCCTTTGTTGCTGCTCCAGAGGATTGTGCCGCCTATCGGGAGTATTCCCCTGATTCTATATGGATTTAGTTCCCTTGTATGACCCTCAAGTATAAGCCCTTCAAAACCGCTTTCAATGCCTAAACAATCCCAATTATATTTTTTGCACGCAGTCTTAACAACTCCCCTTATAACTGCATTCAAACCCGGACAATCTCCGCCGCCTGTTAAAATGCCTATCTTCATCTTGCCTCCGAATTCAAGGTAGCCGCAGGCTTTATGCCTGCGTTAAAACGCAACCGTAAAGGTTGCGGCTACCAGACCCCCTCAACTCTTTACCTCATCAACTTACCCTTATCACCCAATCATTTTTTCTTTTAACAACCTTTCCAATCTCATACGGCTTTACACCGTTAGACAATAATCTCTCAATCAACCTTGCCTTCTTGTCCTCTGAAACAGATATTAAAAGCCCCCCCGATGTCTGAGGGTCATAGAAAATATTTTCCAGCCCTTCTTTCACATTATCATCAATCACAACCCTTTGTTTAAAATATTCCTTATTTGACGCAATTGCCTTTGGCATATTTGCCCTTTTCTTAACCAGTTTAAGCGCTATATCAAAGACAGGCGCTTTTTTTGAATCCAACACAAAAGAGACATCGCTCGCATCTGCCATTTCTATTGAATGTCCAATAAGGCCAAAGCCTGTTATATCCGTGCATGCGCTCACGCCAATATCCGTCATAACCCTTGCTGAAATATTATTTAAAGTCTGCATTGATTTCAGCGCATCTTGCGCATCTTCGGGTTGGACATTCCTATTTTTAAGCGCAGTGGTAATCACGCCAACACCGAGCGGCTTTGTCAATATCAACACATCCCCTGCCCTTGCGCCTGAATTTCTTATAATCCTTTCAGGGTGCACAAAACCAGTAACAGACAAGCCGTATTTGACTTCTTTATCCTCAATTGAATGACCGCCGATAAGGAACACACCAGCCTCTTTCATCTTATCCACGCTGCCCTTTATAATCTCCTCAAGTATTGATAAATCAAGTTCAGGCGGAAAGCCGACTATATTCATTGCAAGTTTTGGAATCCCGCCCATTGCATAGACATCGCTCATGGCATTTGCCGCTGCAATGCTTCCAAACATATATGGGTCGTCAACAATAGGCGGGAAAAAATCAAGCGTATTCACAATAGCAATGTCATCTGTAATTTTATACACCCCCGCGTCATCAGCAGTTTGAATGCCTACCAAAAGATTTTCATCCTTAACATCTGGCAGATGATGCAGAACCTGCATCAGGGACTTTGGTCCCATCTTTGCCGCTCAACCCGAGCATGATGCGTAACTTGTAAGTCGTATTTTGCGCCCCATTTATTCCTCAAACTTCTTTACCTATTGCTAATGTTTTTTCTTCCTTACACCCTCACTCCATACAACTCAAACACCCTCTCATCAATCAGTTTATAAAGACATCCTGTATTTCTTTTATGAGAGGCTTCAATTCCTTTGCTAACAGTTTGTAATGTTCAGGGACTGTAATAGTACCTTCTGGCATAAATTACCTTTTAACTTTATCTGTCATATATTTTTCTGGATACCACAAGTAGCCCTGTAACCAAAGGATTCCTTCAATGTCGTCCCCTGTTTGTGGCGGTGGCCCATCACCCCATGCTTTGCGGGTAACGATTATATCCAAGTCAATCTCACTATCATCGCTTAAATTTCTGATAACAGTAGTGCGAACCTTCCATCCAGTCTGGTCAAGGATTTCTATTTCCTTAACGGATTTTATAGTGCCACGAAATTGATAGTCATCTCTGTCCCACCCTTGAATCGGCAGGAATACAGCAATACGTTTTGTATGTATAGGAATTCGGTTACCCTCAATGCTTTCTTCTTCATCTTTAGTAAGGGTTTTTCGTATTGCTTCAACAACATCGGGATTAGTAATCTCTATTATCTTATCTTCTGCTTTTTTGCAAGCATAGGCTATGCCAGTAAGGATAAACTGATAGCTTGCGTTAGATTCATACCAATCCCGATTTCTGGCATAAAGGGTATCAAAAAAGGTAATACTTGCGTCACCAAGGACAGCTTCTATCTGGGCTTCCACTCCACTCTCCCAGACATGCACTTTATCAATGACAATGCGATGTTGAATGCCCTCAGCACAAAAAGGAAAAACAGAAACAAGTTCATTAGGTTTGACAGGCGATAATCTTACTACAGATATAAGACCATGAACTCGCAGTGGCCATGTCCAATAGACCGCTTTCTGCCACTCTGGCGGACAGGCTCGCGGCGCGGGGCGGGCATCGGAAAAGGCAACTTGTTCAAGAGACTTTGGTAGAATATCAGGAATCTGCTTAATGACTGATGTTGTATCATCATAAAAAGGTTCCCAATGGCTGCCAAGAGAATGTTTAACTTTTTCGTCATCAAATACAAATGTTTCAAGCCATTTCTCGTAAGCCTTGCCACCTGGTTTGGCTGCATCTTCCTCTGCAGGTGTAGCGAAACGAAGGCATGCATATTGTAACGCAAGTCTTTTTGTCCCTGCCTGATCAAAATCAACAGTAACTATTCCATCAACATCGTCCATTACAACCATGCCCAACCCAAATTCTGGATGAATCACTCTGTCACCTTTTCTAAACTTTGGCGTGGTTTTACCCTCATCCTCCGATTTGGGATATATAAGGATTCCAGCCCTGAAAAGGTCTGCCTGTTCTAATGTTACTTCAAAAAGGTCTGATGCAACCCAGTTTCCTTCCATCGTGTCACACTTTAAAACTAAAACTAATTTTTCTATGTTTTCACATTTATAAAATCCAATATAAATTTTAACCAATTTTACTTGACCTGTAACATTATTTTTAAGTTCTTGAAGCCATATTTCAAAAGGGTTTTCCGCAACTTCTCTTATAAGCGGGATAAATCTTTCACTTCCATCCTTTTTGCTCAGTAATATTTCAGCAAAATTTTCTGGCAGCAAGACATTATCACCCTCAATATCTTTTAAAGTATACCAATTTGCCGAATCTGAGCGCTTCCATGTTTTAGGCTTGAGTTTTTGCATTATAAAATCATCCATTATCATTTACCTCTCTCAATTATTTCCCTCTCTTCTTCAGTTACTCTATACAACTCATACACCCTCTCATCAATCTCTTTGTCTATATGTGCAATCTCACTCTTTAAAGAATACCACCTATCCGTATTCTCCGAGACCTTCTGAAGTTCCCTATTAAGCCTCAGCATCTTTTCGGCAAGTGAGACGAGTTCATCGTGTTTTGCTTTTTCTGCTGGATTGGAGAGGTCAAGGAGTTTGATGGGAATTTGTTCTACATATTGCTTGTTGTAGGCAAAATAGCCATGTCTGAAAGGACTGCTGATGTTTTGCAAATAAAAATCAAGAAGCCTGCTGTTTAAAAGCGCAAGGATGTAAAGGGGAGATAGTTTCAAATCTTCTTTAAAAATAATCCCATATCCACCGCCGCCACCACCACCGCTGCCCACAAAATAGTATTCGCCCTTTTCATCATAGGCAAATGAGGCTTGTTTGGCGATGGATGGCGTAAGGAGTTTATGGGTTTCAAAAAGCGTTAAATTTTTCGGATAAACATAGCCATACCAGCCAGAATGTTTCATCTTTCCCTTTTCTCTCTCCATCAAGACTTTCTTATTTTCAAGTAAATATTGCCAGCACTGCGGATATTGATTCTCAAAGACATTTTGAGTAATAAGTTTTCCATCTTTGTAAGGGAAAAGAACAAATCGTGTAACTTTTTCTATGTAAAATCTCCGCACATCCAGAGAACCTTTCAAAAGAAGATGGACTATTTCCTTTTCCAGATATACTTTCTTTTCAAGCGATAAAGAATACAAAACTAATAGTTTCTTGTCGTTACATTGCTCATCTGTTTTTTGCAAAAGATATACTTTATCCGCACTGGTAACAAGCCCCTGAAACATCTTCTCCGCAATATCCCCAACCCTCACACATCCTTTTTCAATTCTTTCTATCAGCCCACTGTGTCTTGATGTGGCTAAACTCCACGGCTTTGCCGTAAATTTGTCATGGCTCACCTTCACAAATTTATTTTCAAGGACATCAAGGTTCGGGTTTCTGTTTTGTTTGAGATAATCAGAGGCAGAGATATAAAGCGCATCTCTGTTTTGAGTCTTCTGCAAAAACAAAAGCATGGTGTAGGTGGTAGCGCCCTCAAAAACCTGTGCATCCCCAAAGTCAACGATTTTCCATACTGCCTGTTCACTGCTTAAAAGTTTCCTTAATCCTTCTCCATAGTCAGAAACCATAAACTTATTGGGCAATATAAAGCCTGCAACCCCGCCCTTTCTTAAAAGGCTTAATGCACGTTCTATAAACAGAAGATAAATGTCATAACTGCCTCTGGCTGATACAAAATTATCACTGTAATACCTCACCTCATCCTTTGGCAGTGTCTGTATCCTTACATAAGGCGGATTGCCGATTATTACATCAAAACCCGGATTTTTGCGGTTGAAGACTTCTGGAAATTCTTTTTCGTAGGTGAAGGGTTTTTTCTCGTGGAAATTATCGCCAAAATATTCACGCAGGCTAAAGCCTGCGGCTACCGGTTGTTCCCTCTCCCCTTGCCCCTCTCCCCCTCCCCCTTTGGGAGAGGGTTGGGGTGAGGGTGGGTGAGGGGAATTATCTGAAATCAGGGAATTTCCAATCCTTATCTTTCCTGCAAGATTTGGGAGTCTTGCCTTTGTGGAAAGGGTCTTTAAAAGTAGATTCAATTGTGCAATCTCTACAGCCTGTGCATCAAGGTCAACGCCATAGATATTGGCTGTAAGTATCCTGAACCTTGTAAATAGGTTTGCCTGCTTGTCCTTTTTCTCAAAGTAATTTACAAGTTCATCATAAGCCCTGATAAGAAATGAGCCTGAGCCGCAGGCAGGGTCAAGCACCTTTAAATCCATCATCTCTCTATAACTATTTTCTTTAAGGATTTTGCCTATAGTGTTCTTAACAATATAGTCAACAACAAATTGGGGCGTGTAATAAATCCCCTGCTCTTTCCTTTTCTTATGCTCCTTTTTTACAGATGCCCTTTTTGTTGCCTGCTTTAATATATGTCCGAGATATTGCTCATAGATGCCGCCAAGGACATCGGCTGATATGGCTGAAAAATCATACCTATAGCCATCCCCTGTTTCATAAAGACCATTTATGACTCTTTCAAGAGTTTCATTGTCTATCTGCCAATTTTCCGATGAGTGATGTGTAAAGAGTTTTGAATTATAACCTTCATCAAAATCTCTGAAAATCTTTGTGAGGATTTTGACAAGGGATTTATTTTCTGAGCGTGTGCGTAATGTGGAAAGGAGGATATTCGGCTCAATGCCTCTATCCTCTGTTACCCTTATGAATACAAGACGGTCAAGCACCCTCTGAATACCCTCGTCAAGTTCATCTGGAGTAAGGGTATTTGCCTTATGAAAACCCTTTGTGAGCAACATACGCCACCCCATCATGTCCTGAAAAAGCCTTTCACCTACAGGGGTTCTCTTAATCTTCTTTCCCCATTTCTCAGCCTCTTTATCAAGAAGCCCTTCTTTAAATGCCTCTTTGGACAGAAGCCATAACTGGTCAAATCTTGTTAGATATTCGCTAACAGGAATTTCAAAAAAGAGGCTCTCTTTCAGATTTTTGGTGGATACATCTGCATTAAATATCTTTATGCCTTCAAAGTCTGTCAGCACTGCCCATGTGCAGCCCTTATTCCATGCGTAATTTATTGCCTGCTCTGCCCATTTTGCCACATCCAAATCAACCTTCATAGCTTTTGCTTCAAGGAAAAACTTCGGGATGCCGTCAATCCTGAATGCCCAGTCAACACGTCCTTTTGAGATACGTTCCTCTGGTGTAACTTCATCAGCATTTATGTTATGAATATCCCAGCCGAGAAACTGGAACATGGGAAG
>JACRNI010000037.1 GCA_016234925.1 Deltaproteobacteria bacterium
CAACAAAAACCGTAACATTTACATTTATACCTAATACAGGTATTACTGTTAAAACCAGCGCGCCGGTATATTCCTATACTGCCCCAAAAATTCCAGAGGCAAAGGCAGCAGAGGCTAAAAAAGAAGAGGTCAAAGAAAAGGCAGGCACAGCAGTAATAACCATAAGAGCGCCCAAAGATGGTTTATTGACAAAGGATGATGTCATACTTGAATACACAGTTGAAGGCGCAGAAAAGGTTGAAGGCGATGCAAGCGGCACGATTTATACAAAGGAAGGCGCATACACAAAGACAATCACAGCAATAGATAAACAAGGGGGCAAGACAACTCAAAAAATAACATGGACTATAGACAAAACCCCTCCAGAGGCTATAATTTCTTACGATATATATAATATGGATATTTTAGTTTCTGGCGCAGATAATGTCACAAAAGATGTTATTGTAACAAAGTCTGAGACAGGCTACACCTACTTCCTGACAGATGAGGCAGGCAATATGCTGAGTATCTTATTTGAAAAATTGGACAGGGGTGTAAATAAACTTGAGGCAAGTATTGGCATCCTTATATACAACGGCATAGGCATAATCCCAAATGAAAACACGATATCCATAACAGTTAATGTTGATAAAAAGACAGGCGCTGTTAAAAACATAACCCAGACATACAGGTCAAAAAATATATGGAAAATTGTTTTAGATTATGATAAGAAGAAAAACACCACAAAAGTAACAACAGGCGATGACAAGGATATAAAGGCAAAGGACAAGAAAAAAGACAAGACCGCATCATCTTCTGGTTCTGGGATAAAGGTTATAAAGATTTTAACCAAGTCAGGGGAATTGTCATATGGCTATTAAAAAGCAAGGGTCAAGGGTCATGGGTCAAGGGTCAAGGGTATTTCTGCCTCTTCTTGTTTTAATCGGAACTATTTTTATTACAATTTATTCCGCAAATTTGTTTGCAACTGACCCGCCCCACCGTGATGATGCACCCGGCACCGATACAGGCTGGTGCGGCAAATGTCATACGCCTCACTCGTCAGCAGGAGGCGCACTTACAAAGGCTGAGGGGATTGCAAACCTCTGCATCACATGCCACAATACAGCGGGAAGGGCAAGTGATAAGCCGTTTATAGACAGCGACCAGTCAGTGCTTGGACCGGCATCAGGCAAGAAAGGCTCTTCCCACAGATGGGATTCAGGCCTTGGCGGTTATGTAGAAGGCATTACTGTGTCGCCGACCACTACAGGCAGGATTATCTCAGGTCTTGTCGGCGGGACCACATATACATTTGTAGGCACAACTCCAAGGATATATCAGATAAATATATCAACAACAGGCAATGTTGGCACAGCCAAATTTGGCTGGAAATGGTCGCTGGACGGCGGGGTTACATGGTCTGCAACAACATCTGGCGTGGCAACATTATCAGTAAATAGTCTTAATACAGGCGGCGGGAATAGGGATGTAGAGTTAAAATTCATAGACGGAACCCCTTCACCCTCTTTTGCAGGGTCAGGCGATGTTTACAGGGTCTATGTTCGGCCTGAGATAACCTATCCAAAAACAGCAGCAATGGCAGTAAGGATGTTTAAAGACCCTTCTGCCCCCAATGACAGTTATGGCAAGGCAGCATGCTCAACATGCCACAGCCAGCATAAGCAGGAAAAAAGCACATCTGACCCAACCTCAAACCCGTCATATACAACTGCAGCAGGTATTTCAAATGACAGGCATTTTCAGAGGATAAACAACATGACAAACAGCATGTGCCTTGACTGCCACAGCATAAGAAACACAACAAGTGTAAGGACATATACAGGCGGCAATTTAAGCCATCCTGTAGGTGTTTCCCTGCCTGCAAGTTCTACATTTCATGCAGTTCCGTATGAGGCTGCTGGCGCAACAACTGTGCAGACGCAGTATTCATATAAAGGAAGTGTAACAAGCGGCGGAGGCGCATCTGCTGTATCCACCTTCTGGGATTCTACAAAGACTTTTAATGCTGCTACAGCAGGTAAGATTATAAGGTTCACAACAGGTACAAGCAAAAACACAACAAGGACAGTATCAAGCGTCTCCGGATCACAGGTATCATGGTCAGCTTCAACCACCATTGCAAATAGCGACAAATACGAGATAGACGCTGACGGCAATTTGAGCAATAATATAAGATTATACAATGCAGCCGCAGGCATTCCGAGTTTCACAGCAGGACAGGTTATGTGCCTTTCCTGCCATAACATACACTGGGCAGATTCCAATGACACAACAGCGGATTGTGACGGATGTTATTGATTACATAAATAATATACACTAGGCTGATTTCTGATGACACAATATCTTAATATACTGTAACCTTAGTGGTGAATAGAAATTTATGGATACTATCATAAAAGTTTAGTATCACTTGTTCTATGAATAAGGAATAAAATAGGAGGTGCATTATGAACCTGAAAAAATATTTTAGGACAGTGGTTGTTATGATTGTATTGTTTCCATCTCTTGTTTTTGGAGAGATAGTAACAGAGGAATGGGTGAGACAGTATGATGGTGTTCCTAGAGGTCTTGCCATCGATGCAATGAGCAATGTGTATGTAACAGGTTCTAGTGCGACAATAAAATACGATACTAATGGGAATGAACTCTGGGTAAAACGGGATAATGGTGATGCTTATTCCTTTATTGTAGATTCAATAGGTAATATATATGTATTGGGGGGGGGGTGGTACTATAATAAAATATGATACCAACGGAAATCAGCTGTGGGTAAAGCAACTTACTGGCGTTAGTGGTTATGAATTTAGTAGAGGCTGCTATATGTATAGGCTTGCTATAGATTTGACAGGGAATGTATACATAGCTGGTTTCTGTAGACCGCTCTATGGTCCGGATTATTTGGTTGCAGCAAAGTATGATGCAAATGGAAATGAATTGTGGGCAAGCCCAGTTAGTACACCGCATTATCCCTCTGCTATTACGGTAGACCCAGTAGGCAATGTATATGTATCAGGTTCTTATTGGAATTATAATTATTGGGGCTGGAGAAATGCTTTAATAAAGTACGATATTAATGGGAATGCAGGATATATGTTATGGGAAAAACTATTGGATATTGATAATTGTATCATCACTATAGATTCAGTAGGTAATATATATATATAACAGATACTAGCACCGTAGCAAAATATGATACTGACGGAAATGAGTTGTGGGTTGCACAGTATTATGGTGGTAGTGCTGCCAACATCATTATGGATTCTGCAGGTAATGTATATGTAATAGGAATAAGTAATGGTAATCGTACTATTGTGAAATATGATGCAGGTGGAAATGAGTTATGGGCCAAACAATATGATGGGAATTCTTGGGGGAATTATCGCTCTGCTAGGGTAGACTCAGCAGGTAATATATATGTAATAGAAACAAGTGACGGTGATTATATTACAATAAAATATGATACTAATAATGGAAATGAGGTTTGGGTTAAAAGGTATGATAGTGGTGGTTTAGATGAGGCTGTGGCTTTTGCTGTGGATTCAATGAACAATGTATATATAACGGGTTATAGTTTTGATTATAATAACTCAACATACAAATATGTTACAATAAAATATAGTCAAAAACCTCTTACACCTGCGGCTGTTGCATCTATTATAAACGAAATGGTTTCAGGCGGAAATATAACAAATAGCGGTCTGGCAAGTGCCTTAGTTTCATCGCTTAAGAATGCTCAAACTCTTATTGCCACAAATCCTACTGCTGCAAAGAATATGTTAGAGGCAACAATAAACAAAATAGAGGCACAATCTGAAAAGCAGATAAGTCTTGATGTTGCTGAAAAACTGATTGGATATTTGAATTCTATTATTGATGGTTTATAAAAACCCTTTTTTATTTTTATATTTAACTAGGTAGAGATATGGAGAATTCTATTAAAATCAGAGTAGGAATAAAAACAAAGGGTAGAAGTTCTTTATACTTTTAAAGCAGGACAGGTGATGTGCCTTTCCTGCCATAACATACACTGGGCTGATTCCAATGACACAACAGCGGATATACCGTAGAAATGTAGGGGTGGCATTTATGACACCCGAAATAACGCAATAACGGGCTTGATAAATCAAGCCCCTACACTGGGGTTAAACATATGATAGATTATATGAAGATGAAAGCAATGCAGATATTTAAACAAATGGGAAGCGGGGCTGGTTTTGCTCCATTGGTTGAGATTGCTTCGGGACTAAAGTCCCTCGCAATGACAACTATGGCGGTGTCATTGCGAGCAAAGCGAAGCAATCTCGTATTTAAAATGGGATGTGTCCCTGTTTTTACAATTCTTTTCATGCTGCTGTTTATTTTCAGAGTAAATACGGCATGGGCATTAACCGACCCGCCGCCGGATGTTGCAAGCGCTGTCGCAACGAGCGGCCAGAGTAATCAGGTTCCTATTTCGTGGACAATCAATCCGCCCACTTGCGGAACTGACGCCTATGGCAACCTTGTAATATTGCGAAACACTGCCTCAATAATAGACAAGCCAGGCGATGGAAGCACATACGCTGTGGGCGCTTATATCGGCGCGAGCAAGGTTGTAAGGAGTGTTAGCGGCCCATGCCCGCCTGCAACATCTCCGTGGACAGACACAGGTCTTTTAAACGGGCAGAAATATTATTACAAGATATTCACAGGAAGCACTTCGCCGAATTACAAATATTCATCGCCTGGTGTTGAGAGATCTGCCACGCCAAGCGGCGTTGTTACAACAAAAGGCACGGGCACGATTTTAAGAAGGACAAGCGAAGGGGACAACACATGCGGCGGACCAAACAATGCGTGCCATAATCTAAAGACGCATAATTCTGCAAATACTGAAAGCCAATATTGGTCAACATGGGGGGGCTGGGGCACAGCAAGTAATGTCAGGTACGGCAAGTTTGTGTGCCAGACATGCCATCAGCCCCATTCCACAAAAAATATCTATCTCATAAGTCAGGCAATAAGTTTTCCAGACGGCGCAACAAACCCCGACTGGCCGGTAGGCTCAAAATGGGCAACCGTTGATTATAGATACAGGACAGGCACTTCACCTGCGTCATATGTGCTGGGCGATGATTCTGACAATCATACAACATCCAGCAGGGTCTGCGAGGTCTGCCACAGCCAAACAAAATATCACAGATATAATACAACCAATCAGTTAGCCGGAAATAAAGCCCACAATAATGCAGCGCTGTGCACAGAGTGCCACAGCCACCAAGATGGCTTTAAACCAGGCGAGGGCGGCCCAATCTGCAGCGCCTGCCATTCTGCGCAGACAGGTCCAATGAGCGGGGATGGGGATGGGACAAGAACATATCATATGGTTATGCAGCTTGTTACTGCACAACCACTCACCGATGGAATCGGCTATAACACCAGATACCCGAATAAGCAACAGCCTGCTCCCGGAGATACGCATAGAAACTGCCTATACTGCCATGTTGAGATGGAAAACTACAGTAAAAAGGCAAACAAATCATTGTCATCACAGTCTGGAAGGGCGTATAATTTAAGAAAGACAATATTGAGAGCGCCAAGCACAACAGTAGATCAAACCCAACTTACAAATATGGACTTTCTCTCAGATATTACAACACCTTATTACGGAGGCATCTGCACATCATGCCACATGTATGCACAGACAAAGGATACTACAAATAGGACAACTGCTGACAAGACAATCAATACGCCTGAAATAAGCCCTACATCATATAAAGAGACAACGCATAATTATTATGTTGACGGCGGGGGTTATATTTCACAAACAGGAGATACAGCACCTGATGCAACAACATTTAAGGCAAACTGCACAAAATGCCATAATGATACGCTTGCAAAGAAATATCAGCCAAATGCAACATACAAGTTCGGTCTGCACGATTCAGAACTCAGAAGATTAAATGCGCCGATGAGCCTTGCAACAACAAGCACAGGCGATAAAGGCGCTGATAAAGGCACTGTAACTGCATGGACAAATGCCTCAAGCGTATCGCTTACAGCCGATGCTACATGGACTACAAATGCATGGAGGGGCAGAGGCATCACAATATCAGCCGGAACAGGCACTGGGCAGACAAGGATTATTCTATCAAACACACAAACTGTAATCACAGTAAGCGCATCATGGTCGCCTGTCATTGCTGCAGGCTCCTTCTTCCTCCTCGGCGACCCGATAGAGGAAGAGGTCTGCTTCAGGTGTCATTCAACATCAACAACATCAAATCCGAATCAGGCATCATACAAAGACTTTTACAATACCAAGACATTTACAAACACAAGGGCAATGAAAATGGAGCAGGTGTTCGGCACATCAAATCCATATGGCCATTTAATAGCAAATTACAGCGGGCTTCACAGGGCGGACGAGGTTATAGCAGCGCCGCCAAACGCCACATCTCAGGGCTGGTTTTCAAACACAGGCACAGGAAAGCATGTGGGCTGCACTGACTGCCACAACCCCCATGCGGCAAGAAAGCCGGGGGGGGACAGTGTTGCCAACGCAGCGCAGGGCAATGGAACTGTAACAACTTGGGATAATACTGCAACAGCAAGCATAACTGAGACAGGCAAGACATGGACTGCAAACCAGTGGCGAGGCTATGTCTTGAGGATTTTATCAGGCTCAGGCGCGGGTCAGGACAGGATGATAATGTCAAACAATGCAAATACAATTACGGTATTCACATCATGGGAGACATTTAATCTGCCGTCCACAACCAGTTTCTACATCATCTCCCCGTTGGGTCATCCTCAATACGGCAATTTGCTTTCAAATGTAAATGACGACGCATGGGGCGTAACAATAGCAAGTGTATGGCCTACAATTCCATTAACCCTTGCAGGCACAGCAGAATATATGCCTACCCAATTAGCAGGCACATTCTTTACAAAGACTACAAAACTTACAGGCAATTCTGACAAGATTTATAACCTATGCTTCAAGTGCCATTCTGCATATGGCTGGGGCACAAGCGGAACGCCGTTTACAATCCCTGATGCGCCAACAAGTGTGCCAAGCAATATGTCTAAGGGTGTGGGACCCTCTGCTGACATAGCGGCAAGGTTTAACCCAAACAACCTTGCGCATCATGCAGTTTATTCAAAGGGGAAAAATCAGCCGATAATCGCAAACTATGGAAGCACAACTGCTTTTAGTTACTATAACTCTGCGTGGCCATACTGGGGAGGCCCTGTCAGCACTTATGGGACAATAACCATAACATCAGGCACTGCAACATTGACCGTTCCAATGGTGGATATGATAAATAGCAGACCTCTTCCTGTTCTGCCGGGCTGGTTTGTATGGATAGGAACACAAGATTTGCCAAATGTCTGGTCCACCTATGAGACAGCGGCAAGAAGGGGTAATAAAGTCCCAGGCACTGCAACCAGCGGCTGGTTTGAAATCACATCTATAACATCTTTAACACAGTTTCAAGTAACGCCTGCTGTATCAGTAGCAGCAACATCTGGTTTTGCAATAACAGCAGGGTTTGGCAATACTATGGTCCCGCCTTACGGCCCATGGAGCGTAATATCCTGCGCAGACTGCCATGACACAGACAGTTCAACTGACCCGAGCGGTCCCCATGCCTCTGCACGTCCATGGATTTTAAGAAAATTTGAGACCCAGGATTTCCCATGGTATAACGGCACAAGCGTAATAAGGATAAGATATACACCGCCTGACCAAGATGGCGCTACTGCAGGCACAAATGCATGGACAGGAGGCACTTATGGGGCAAATACTGTATGTGTCAACTGTCACAGGGCAGATGTATATGGCATTCAAGAGAACGACCCTGAGGCTGTTGCTGGCCCAGGAAATGATGGACGGTATTTTATAAATATGAACTATGCTGTTAAAACGCGAAATAGGATGTCAAGACAGCCTCATTGTGATCCGCAAGCGGCGACTGAGCCGTACGATAATACACTGCGTCATGTTACTGGTATAAATTGCATGCTGTGCCACGCAGGCGGAGGCGGCGCTATTCCTGGAACCGGCGGAACGGTTCAAAGCGCCATTGGCGAGATACATGGCACAAGTATTGGTAAATCATTAGATGCAGGCGCATTGGTTGCATCAGCCAGTTACAGGGGAAAAAGATTCTTGGTTGGCGGCGTATGGGAAGGTGTTATAAGGGGAAGTGTAGGGACAAAAGGCACTTGCTATTTAACCAGTCTTTCCAACTCATTTGTTGTATGTGGTAACAGTACTAACGGCGCTTTTGGCAATCTTGCAACCTATGATTATGAAAGCGGGACAGATTATTAAAAAAGACAGTGGTAGGAGCAAACTCCTGTTTGCGATTTAAAGAGGATACTGGGTTTCAAACCCAGTATCCTCAAAATAAGTTAGTAGGGTGGGCTGCGCCCACCATGCAGAAGCAATCGTAAAAACAGTTAAACAACACGGCTGGTTCAGGCTTGCAGCCTGAACCAGCAGGCAATGTAGGGGTGGTATTTATGACACCCGAAATAGCGGGTTTGATAAATCAAACCCCTACAAACAATCAAACCCCTTTTGCGGGTTCAAGTTTGTAACTTGAACCCGAATAGTTGGTATAAGGCAAGGACGAATTTTAAGGAGCAGTTAGTAGGGTGGGCTGCGCCCACCATGCAGAAGCAATCGTAAAAACAGCAATGATGCAGCAACAGGGCGTTAGCCCTGTCAAACTTTGGAGGTTATAACAAATGTTAGAGATACATAAAAGAATAGTTCTTGATGAAAATCAGAAGCCTTTTGCAGTCCAAATACCCATTGATGAATTTGAGCGATTAGAAGATGTTATAGAGAATTATGGATTATCAAACTTGATTGATGAGGTGAAAGACGACCAAAGGCTTTCTACAGAAAATGCAAAGGTATATTATCAATCATTAAAAAAAGCAAATGTGGAAGGTTGAATATACCAAGCGTTTTCTTAAAGAACTTTCTGAGTTGCCAAAAGAAATACAGGCGCAGGTTGAAGGCATTGTTTTTGGAGAACTATTTAATGCCAACCCGTTTTCAACAGGACACCTTGAGCGCATGAAAGGTTATCCTGACAAATATAAAATTCGGGTTGGCAATTACAGAATTGGCATTACAATAGACAAACAAAATAACCTGATAATTTGTCAGCGTATTGCCCACCGTAAAGATATATACAGGATATTTCCATAAATTCATTTGGTTTGCAGGGCAGATATGCCCGCCATATACCGAAAAGTGTAGCAACAGGTCTTCAGCCCTGTCAAAACAACACGGCTGTAAAGCCGTGTTTCTACATAAGAAACATAAAGTAGGGGTCGGATTTATCCGAAATTGTAGGGGTGGCATTTATGACACCCGCAATAACGGGCTTGATAAATCAAGCCCCTACGAAAAATCAAGCCCCTACAAATGAGGATTGATGCCTACAGTTTTAAAGGTTGGAGCATATAGATTTTTCTTCTATGCAGGCGATAGAGAAGAACCCATACATATTCACATTGAACGCGATGATAAGATTGCCAAATTCTGGCTTGACCCTGTCAGACTGCAAAGCAGCGGAGGATTTAGCCGTTTAGAGGTTACCAAAATCCGCGGAATTATTGAAAAACACCATTCAAAATTAATGGAGGCATGGCATGAGTATTTTGGCAGTTGAAATAGAAATCCCTGAAGTTGTGAATGTTAAGGTAACAGAGGATACTTTGAAAGTAGACCTAATCGACGGGAGGACAATTTCGGCTCCATTGGAGTGGTTTCCTCGTTTAGTATACGCGACTTCAAAAGAAAGAAATAACTGGAGGTTAATAGGCAGAGGGCAGGGCATTCATTGGGAAGATGTTGATGAAGACATCAGTGTTGAGGGGTTGTTATCTGGAAGACCATCGGGCGAGAGCCAAGCATCATTTAAAAAATGGTTAAAACAAAGGCAATCGTGTTTATCAACACATTCCATTAGAAGACGCGCAGTGTCGCCGCTGAATTGACGGGTTTGATAAATCAAACCCCTACAAAAAAACTGTAGGGGTCGGATTTATCCGACCCGAAAAGATAACGGGCTTGATAAATCAAGCCCCTACAAGAAATAAAGTATATGGAAAAATTACCTGTTCGTAAGAATATCAGGTTAAGGCACTATAATTATAGTCAAGATGGGTACTATTTTGTTACAATATGCTGTTCCAATTTCCAGCCAAATTTAGCAAGGCATAAAGAAACAGCAGAAGGAATATTATGTAGCCTGCCTAAAAGGTTTTCTGATTTAAAGATAGATTATTATATTTTGATGCCTGACCATATCCATATAATTTTTGTATTTGAGAATGCAGGGGTCGGATTTATACAAAACTGTAGGGGTGGCATTTATGACACCCGCAATAACGGGCTTGATAAATCAAGCCCCTACAAAAAACCCGTAAGTTTGGGCGAGGTAGTGCGGACATACAAGGCTTTAGTTACGAAGGAAACAAAAGTAAAGAATTTCTGGCAAAGGAATTATTATGAGCATGTAATAAGAAGTGAAGATGCACTGTCAAAAATCAGAGAATATATTCAAAACAATCCTGATGCCTTGAAAATAAGATTTGAAGAGTTTTATAAACTGGCTGATAGGGCTTGATAAATCAAGCCCCTACAAACAATGTAGGGGTTCAATTCATTGAACCCGAAAATAGGGCTTGATAAATCAAGCCCCTACAATAAATCAAGTCCATGCAGAAAATTAGGAGGGCGTAAATATGAAAAACAAACCATTGGTGTTAATGTTTTTTGTTTTTACCTTTACCTTAACCTCAACCTGTCTTTATGCCGCTGACAAACCTGCATCTGCCAATCTCCCATCCATAATCAAAACAATCCCCATCCCATGGCCTGTAAGCGGAGTTGTTGATGAAAAGGAAAACAGGGTATTTATTCTGGCAAGGGATGAGCGCGGAAGCGCTGTTTTTGTGCTCAACGGCAGAGATAGTTCCATTATAAAAAAGATCAGCATAAAGGAAGAATTTTTTGGCAATATAGCAGGAAATAGTCTGGCATATAACCCCGATACAAAAAGACTTTATGCGTTGGTTAACCTTGGAAGGGGTATTGCAGTGATTGATGCAAAAACATATACGATATTGGATGTAATAAAAAATCCAAGAAATTATCGGGTGTTATCAATAAATGTAAGTAAAAGGAACATGATTTATCAGGTTGCAGTAGGCTATCCATACATATTTGAATTTAATGGAGGAAGCAATAAACTGAAAGAAGAGATAAGATATGGAGGCAATGGAAGTTATTCAGCAATATCAGAGGATGGGAATTTTCTTTATATAGCAGGCGAAGGGAATTTATTAAAGTTTGATATAAAGGCAAAAAAGGCAACTGCCTCGTTGCCCATTACCCTTTCCTCCATTTCTATTCCGTTGATTGATGAAAAAAATGGATTAATATTTCTAGCATCTGCATATAAAATGTATGTGATTGATTTACCGACATTCAAGACAAAGGATGAAAAAGAGGATATACCATTCCCAAATACGGATGGCGCATCCCTTGCCTTAAACCCAACCACAAACCATTTATTTGTCCCAACATACAATGACTCTGTATCTGTAATTGATGTGCCGGCAATGAAGATTTTAACCACCATAAAAGTCGGGCAGACTGTCCGAAGCATTGCAGTGAACAGCCAGACAAACAGGGTCTATGTAACACTGGTTAATTATGAAAACAAGGTTGTTGTGATTCAGGACAGGTAAAAGAAGTGCAAAAGTGCAAAAGTCAAAAGTTAAAAGTAAAGAGGATACTGGGTTTCAAACCCAGTATCCTCAAAATAAGTTAGTAGGGTGGGCTGCGCCCACCATGCAGAAGCAATCGTAAAAACAGGCATGACACCCGAAGATAACGGGCAATGCAGGGGTCGGCAGGGACTCATCCTGCTATAATAAAAAAGATGAGATATGCTTTTATTTGAATGGGATTTAAACAAGGCAAAAAAGAATATAAAAATTCACGATGTATCTTTTGATGAGGCAAGCACTGCTTTCAAGGATACCTTGTCATTAACGATTTATGACCCTTTGCATTCTGACAAAGAAGACAGGCTTATTTTAATCGGGAATTCTTATAAAAATCGTCTTCTTGTAGTTGTTCATACAGAGGATGGAGATAAAATCAGAATAATAAGCGCAAGAAGGGCAGCAAAAAATGAAAGGAAGCAATATGAAGAAAATGCAAAAAGATTCGGACATGCTTGAAGAATACGATTTTAGCAAAGGCGTTCCGGGGAAATATGCAGAGCGATATATGGAAGGGACAAATGTTGTGATTATTGATCCAGATGTTGCAAAATTTTTTCCAGACCATGACTCTATAAATCAGGCATTGAGGTCATTGGCTGAAATTATTAAAAGGCAGAGAAAAATTGCGTAAACTCACGTAAATTCACCCATCAGGCAATGACTTGGTCAGGCTTCCAGCCATACCTGTCCAAAATAAGTTTTGGGAAATTGTTTTGGACAGCATTTTGAAAATCTCCCCCCTGCTTAATACATGCAGGGGCAGGCTCTAACCCCTCTTTGCCAAAGAGGGGTATACATGCTGTTTTCCCCCTTTGAGAAAGGGGGATTAAGGGGGATTTGATAGCAATTCTTTGTTATGGCGATTGTATGAGTCAAACAACACGGCTGAAGCCGTGTTTCTACATAAGAAACATAAAGTAAAAGTATTGTTTGTGTATTGGCTGGCACGGTATTATAATGAAAAGAATAAGTAAAGCATCAGATTGCAGTATAATTACAATAGATGAGTAAACAAGAAAAATTACTGATACAAATTTTAAGCGGGACATCCGATGCTAATATTTCTTTTGATGGGTTATGCGGTTTATTGAAATATTTAGGCTTTAAAGAGAGGGTCCGCGGCAGTCATCATATCTTTACAAAAGATGGAGTTGATGAGATACTGAATTTGCAGCCGAAAGGCAGCAAATCAAAACCATATCAAGTCAAACAGGTTCGTAATGCAATACTTAAATATAAATTAGGAGAATTGAAAAGTGAGTAAGTATGAAATAATTATTTATTGGAGTGAAGATGACCGCGCTTTTATTGCCGAGGTTCCGGAGCTGCCCGGCTGTGCGGCTGATGGGACTACATATGAAGATGCTCTTTCAAATGTTGAAGCCATTATTCAAGAGTGGATAGAGACTGCAAAAGAGTTAGAACGCACCATTCCTAAACCTAAAGGCAGATTAGTTTTTGCATGATAAAAATAATGCAAATTATGCTTATGAAAGCGGGACAGATTATTAGTAGGGGTGGCATCCCCGATTAAAACCTTTAAAGAGGATACTGGGTTTCAAACCCAGTATCCTCAAAAAGGCAATAGTTCAAAAGTCCATAGCCCAAAAGTGCAAAAGTCAAAAGTTAGTAGGGTGGGCTGCGCCCACCATGTAGAAGCAATCGTAAAAACAGGCATGACACCCGAAGATAACGGGCAAATGCAGGGGTCGGCAGGGACTCATCAAAGGCAGCAAAAAATGAAAGGAAGCAATATGAAGAAAATGCAAAAAGATCCTAAGAGGATACTGGGTTTCAAACCCAGTATCCTCAAAGAAAGCAAATGTGGAAGGTTGAATATACCAAAAAGCGTAGCAACAGGTCTTCAGATCTGTAAAAACAACTGAAGCCGTGTTTCTACGCTTGAAACCCAAAATACAAAAAACTATATTCACTCCATCTCTTTCACATACTCCAAAGAGGATACTGGGTTTCAAACCCAGTATCCTCAAAGAAAGTCCCATAGGTCAAAAACTTTTGCGCTATTGCACTATTGAACTTTTGCACTTTTTCTCTTTACACTTCTTCCACATACTTTTCCGCTATGAATGCCGCGATTGCGCCGTCGCCCACTGCTGTTGACACCTGCCTTAAAGGCGTTACCCTGCAGTCGCCTGCTGCAAATATGCCTTTGATTGAAGTCTCCATGCTCTGATTTGTTATGATGTAGCCGTTTTTGTCTTTTTCAACATGGGCAAAATCTGTGTTTGGGTTTACGCCTATAAAAATAAAAACGCCTGTAACATTTATTTCTTTTGCGCTGTTGTCTTTAAGGTTTTTTAAAACCGCCTTTTCAACACCTTGCCCGCCTTTTATCTCCTCAATTATATGACTCCAAAGCATTTCTATATTTGGTGTTGACAATGCCTTTTCTTGTATAATCTTTTCCGCCCTCAACTGGTCTCGTCTATGGGCGATATAAACCTTTTTTGCGAGCTTTGACAGATAGATTGCCTCTTTTACAGCAGTGTCTCCGCCGCCTACAACAAGCACATCCTGCGCCTTAAAAAACGGGCCGTCGCATGTTGCGCAGTATGAAACACCCTTGCCGATAAATTCCTTCTCACCCGGCGCGCCGATATATCTCGGCTTTGCGCCTGTTGCTATGATAACTGTCTTTGTCTCTAAATCTCCTTCAGATGTTTTTACTAATTTATATTTCCCTTTGTCTTCAATATCCAATACCTCTAAAACCTTTATCTCAAGGTCAAAACCACGCGCATGCTGCTCAAATTTTTCCATAAGCCCCCAGCCGCTTATGGACGGGAAACCGGGATAATTTTCAATCACATCTGTAAGCGCTATCTGCCCGCCGAGCGCGCCTTTTTCAACAAGGAGGGTATTGAGCCTTGCCCTCTTTGCATAAATCCCTGCTGTAAGCCCTGCAGGTCCTCCGCCGATTATTATGAGGTCATACATGGAAATCACTTTTTAGCACAGGAATAAATTAAAAGTCAATCAATTGAAATGTCAAAATGCCCCAAAAATCCTTGCCTTAAATATTATTTTCCTGTAACATTAAAAAAGTGATGTGAGAATGTAAAATGTGAGATGTAAGGGGCAAATCTTGGGCATTTTTATAACCTTTGAAGGTATTGAGGGCTGCGGAAAAACCACACAGATAGGGATGTTGAAGGAATATCTGGAATCAAAAAACTATCCTGTCCTTATGACAAGGGAGCCGGGCGGCACAGGATTAGGTGAAAGCATAAGGGCAATACTTCTTAACAGCAGTTCTGAAATAATTGCGCCATTGGCAGAGATTTTTCTTTATGAGGCATGCAGGGCGCAGATAATAGAAGATGTTATAAAACCTGCGCTTAAAAACAACAAGATTGTCTTGTGCGACAGATTTGCCGATTCTACAACTGCGTATCAGGGTTATGGCAAGGGATTGGGTTTAGATACTGTTAAAGAAATCAATAAACTGGCTGCTGGAGCAGCAATCCCTGATTTGACATTTATTATTGACTGCGAGGTTGATGCAGGGCTGAAACGGGCATGGGCAAGGATACACAGCGCAAAAACAAAAAATAAAGAGGATAGATTTGAAAAAGAAGACATTGAATTTCATAAAAGGGTGAGGGATGGTTATTTAAAGATTGCGGCTGCCGAGCCTGAGAGGATTAAGCTTATAAACGGGACACATGACATTGACACCATTCATAAAGAAATTTGCAAGATAGTGGAGAAAAGACTGGAGGCTATGGGTTATAGGCTAAGGCGGAAGCAGGTTACAAGTCTGCTCCCGCAGAAGTAAAAATGCAGTGGTCGGATTGAACCGAAACTGTAGGGGTGGCATTTATGACACCCGCAATAACGGGCTTGATAAATCAAGCCCCTACAAAATTAGAATTTGCATTTATTTTATGCCATTTACCGACATCATTGGACATGATAAAGAAATAGAGATTCTCAAAAGGGGCATCCTGCAGGACAGGATACCCCACGCATTTTTGTTTGCCGGGCCAAACGGCATAGGCAAAAAAATGACTGCATTCGCATTTGCAAAGGCATTAAACTGCGAAAGATGCAAGGATGACTTTTGCGGAGAGTGTCAAAACTGCAGGGCAATAGATGGTTCGTCATTTATGGATGTCTTTGTTGTTGAGCCAAGAGAGCCTGATTACAAAGGCGGCGCGGTTGACCATGCAAGCGGCACAATAAAAGAGGATGATATTAGCGGGATTCAGCAAAGGGTTGGTTACAGGTCTCAAAAAGGGAGCAAAAAGGTTTGCATTGTTGACAGCGCTGAAAAGATGAACAGGGTCGCTCAAAATAAATTTCTTAAAACACTTGAAGAGCCTGCCCCTGATTCTGTTATAATACTTGTAACATGCAAACCCGCGGAACTTATCCCGACAGTCCTCTCCAGATGCCAGAGGATAAATTTTATGCCCATAAAAAAGGACATTATCTCTGGGTTTATTTTAGACAAACTTAAGTGTTCAAAAGAAGAGGCTGATGTCATATCTTCTTTGAGCGGGGGGAGCATTGGGACAGCGCTGAAAATGGATATGGATTGGCTCTTAAAAAAGCGGAGGCATCTCATAGAGAGGTTTGAAGGATTGTCGCTTGATAAGGCAGAGGACATATTAAAATTTGCAGATGAGATTGCAAAGGAAGAAGACCTAGACGCCATACTTGAATTTTTAAAGATATGGCACAGGGATATAATGGTTTCAAGTGTCGGCAGGGATGAAATGGTTATAAATATGGATATGCTGCCTGTCATAAAAAAGCATGTGTCTGGTTTTACGGCTGAAAGGGCTGTCAATGGTCTTATGGCGATTGAAGAGGCTAGAAGAAATATAATGCCTCCAAGATATGCGAATAAGCAGTTGGCAATGGAAAATCTATTTATAGGATTGGCGAGGTAAAGATGGTTAACATAGTTGGAGTTAGATTTAAAAAGGCGTGCAAGATATATGATTTTTCTACAAACAGCCTTGAACTGAAATTCGGGGACAGGGTTGTTGTTGAAACAGAAAGAGGCATGAGCATTGGCTGGGTTGCATACGGGCCTGTTGAAAAGGATGAGACTCAATACAAGCAGGGATTAAAAAAGGTTATACGCAGGGCAGATGAAAATGACGCTGAAAGGTTTGAGTTTAACAAAGAAAGAGAGGCTGACGCATTCAAGATATGCGCTGATAAGATTAAGGCATACAATCTGCCGATGAAACTCATTGCCGTTGAATATCTATTTGACACCAGCAAGGCGATATTTTCATTCATATCAGAGCAGAGGGTTGATTTCAGGGAACTTGTGAAAGATTTGGCAAATGAATTTCATACAAGGATTGAGATGAAACAAGTTGGCGTAAGGGATGAGACAAAGATGCTTGGAGGCATAGGACCGTGCGGCAGGGAACTTTGCTGCTCATCATTTTTGACCGAGTTTGAAGCAGTTACCGTAAAAATGGCAAAGGAGCAGAATATAAACTTAAACCCTGCAAAGATTTCGGGGGTCTGCGGCAGACTTATGTGCTGTCTGACATACGAGGCGCAGGGCGCTGATAATGCAGCGCCGCATAACGGGTGCTGCAACCACAACAAAAACGCAGAAAACCCTCCCTCATCAGAAACTGCCCCAAGAACTGATAACTAGCAGGGTGTTGAAAAACACTCTGCTAGGCAATACATGGAGGGATTGCCAAATTGCGAAACTTTTTAAGTTGAGCAATTTGTGAGACTTGGACGAATTCACTTCGTCCAAGTCGTAGTTGAAAAAGCCATGGATGGACTTTTTCAACATACTGATAGATGTCAAATAAAACATTTTACATAACCACACCCATCTATTATGTCAACGATGTCCCGCATATCGGCCATGCCTATACAACTGTGGCAGCAGATGTCCTTGCAAGGTATAAAAGACTCAAAGGATATGATGTATTTTTTCTTACAGGCACGGATGAACATGGGCAGAAGGTGGAAAAGGCTGCAAAGGACAGGGGAAAGACCCCAAAAGAACATGCAGACCTGATGGTGGATAATTTCAAGAACCTATGGAAAACCCTGAATATAACCAACAATGCCTTCATACGGACAACAGATGATGAGCATAAAAAGGTTGTCCGTGAAATTCTCCAGAAATTGCGTGATAAAGGCGAGATAGAAAAGCGGTCATATCAAGGGCTTTACTGCACGCCTTGCGAGAGGTTCTGGACAGACAAGGATGTGGTAAACGGCAACTGCCCTGATTGCAAAAGACCGGTGGAGCATATAGAGGAGGAGAATTATTTCTTCCTCATGTCAAAGTATCAAGACAGACTCGTCAAATACATAGAAGAAAATCAAGGCTACATACTTCCTGAGATGAGAAAAAATGAAGTGCTGGGTTTTCTCAAAAACAGAACCCTCGGCGACCTCTGCATATCAAGACCAAAGGCAAGACTTGCATGGGGCATACCTCTGCCATTTGATGAAAATTATACCACCTATGTTTGGTTTGATGCACTGCTGAACTATTATTCCGCTACAAAATACCTTGCCCCATCTGATATAGAGTGGTGGCCGCCCGACCATCATTTTATCGGGAAAGATATTTTGACCACTCATGCAGTTTATTGGTCAACAATGCTTATGGCATTGGATATGGATCTGCCGAAAAATATCTTTGCACATGGCTGGTGGACTGTGGATGGGCAGAAGATGAGCAAGTCTTTAGGAAATGTGGTTGACCCGAATGAAATCATAGAAAAATACGGTGTTGATGCGTTCAGATATTTTCTTTTGCGCGAGGTTCCATTTGGCCTTGACGGAGATTTTTCAATAAATGCTTTGAAAGGCAGGATAAATGGAGAACTTGCAAACGAACTCGGAAATCTTTTGAGCAGAACGATTGCGCTTATAGTGAAGAATAAGAAAGAAGGTTTTCCAAAAAGAGATGATACAAAGTATATTTCAGTTCCTGATACACCCACTTTTTTTTCTGAAGGATTGTCAGAATGGTCTAATACGTTTTTGAAAAGTTTTGATTTTTTTATGGGCAAATTACAATTTTATCACGCAATAGGCCATGTTGTTGGCGCAATAAAAGGCTGGAACAAATACGTTCAGGAAACCGCACCTTGGGCGGAAAAAGACCATGATAAGATTTCAAACACCCTTTACACCCTTGCCGAGGGTCTGCGAATTATCGCAGTTTACCTCTATCCCTTCATGCCTTCAACTGCTGAAAAGATATGGCAGCAGTTGGGCATTGAAAAGGACATTTCAAAGATAGATTTTGATGAAGAAGTAAAATGGGGCAAAGACATAAGCGGATTAAAGGTTAAAAAAGGAGAGATATTATTCCCCAAAGTGGAGGCATTATGAAAAATATAATCTATATATTGATTATTTTGCTTTTTGTTTTTTCAGGCTGCACAAAAAATGAAGAAGCGGTTGCGCATACAAATAATGATAAAAACATCAAGGCTTACAAGATAAACATATCAATGGACAATGAAAAAAGGATTCAGGAGACTTTTGAAAACGGCAATCAAATGTGGAGAAAAAATGCAAAAGATGTTGCCCATGCTGCGCTTATAAATGAAGGGGTGAATGTTAAAATTGAAGACTGCAAGATTTTGTCAGAAAATGGAAAAGAGGCAATAATTTCTGCAAGTGATAAAAAAGGCAATCCCTATAAAGTTATCTGCAAAAAACTATTTAAACCCGACGGCATATGGACTGCTGTAGAGATTGGTGCTGAAATAAATTCAGCACAAGTTGCAGAGGGGAAATAGATTTTCATGTCGGCAAACCAATCCAACCCCCAATATTTAATTGACACCCATGCGCATCTTGATGACCCAAAGTTTGAAAAAGACATAGATGATGTCATTAAAAGGGCAAAGGATGCGGGGCTTGAGCATATCATCACAGTTGGTTGTTTAAGGGAAAAGACAGGTTTAAAAAAGATCATTGAACTTACAGAAAAGTATGAAATGGTATATGCGGCGCTTGGCATTCATCCGCATGATGCAAAGGATATATCCCCCTCACCCTTCCCTCTCCCCTATGGGGAGAGGGGGATGTTTTTAGATGAAATTAAAGAACTTACCAAAAAAAACAAGGTCGTTGCAATCGGTGAGACAGGGCTTGATTATTATTATGAACACTCGCCGAAAAATATCCAGAAGGATGTTTTTATAAAACAAATCAATATTGCCAGAGAATTGAAACTCCCGCTTATTATCCATTCAAGAGAGGCGCAAAACGACACACTTGATATTTTAAAACAGGAAAATGTCCGCGACATCGGCGGCGTTGTCCACTGTTTTTCAGGAACTTATGAGATGGCAAAAAAGATTCTTGATATGGGCTTGTATATCTCATTTACAGGGGTTGCAACATTCCCAAAGGCTGAAAACATCCACGAACTTGTCCGAAAAATCCCTATAGAGATGCTCCTTGTTGAAACAGACTGTCCGTATCTTGCGCCTGAGCCGCACAGATGGAAGAGGAATGAGCCTTCATATGTAAAGTTTGTTGCTGAAAGGCTCGCAGAACTCAAAAAACTTTCTTATGGAGATGCGGCAAGGATAACAACCTTGAACGCAAAGAAACTTTTTTCTATCGGCATAAATAAACCCGAGGCAAAGATTGCATATCCAATAAGAAATTCCCTTTACCTGAATATCACTAACCGCTGCACAAATATTTGCACCTTCTGCGCAAAGCATGCCCCCGCAGGCTTTAAGCGGGGGTCTAATGATTATACTGTAAAAGGGCATTATCTAAAACTTAATGCAGAGCCTTCTCCTCAAGAGATTTTAAGGGCGATTGGTCCTAATCCGACAAAATATGATGAAATAGTCTTCTGCGGTTTTGGCGAGCCGCTTATAAGGCTTGATGTTGTAAAAGAGGTTGGATTGTTATTAAAAAAGATGGGCTGCAAAATAAGGATAGATACGGATGGTCTCGCCAACCTTGTGCATGGGAAAAATTGCCTGCCTGAACTTATGTTTGCTGATGTAATTTCAGTGAGCATGAATGCGCCTGATTCAGAAACATATCAAAAACTTATCAAGACGCCGTTTAAAGACAAGGCATTTCCAGCAATACTCTGGTTTTTAAAAGAGGCGAAAAGATATATCCCAAAGGTAGTAGCAACAGTTGTTGCAGCGCCGGGGCTAGATATTGAAGCCTGCAAAAGACTCGCAGAAGATGAAATAGGCGTTGGTTTTAGGATAAGGGAATATAATGTTGTCGGATAGTAAAGATAGAAATGAGTTTTCTCAATCCGCTATTCTGCCGCTTGTCTCCAGACCATCCCGATATATCGGAGAAGAGATAAATTCTCAAAAAAAGGATTTATCAAAAGTAAGATTAAAATTTGGCATGGCGTTTCCTGATGTCTATGATGTTGGGATGAGCCATCTTGGAATACAAATCCTTTATCAGGTATTGAACAGCCATCCTGACATTGCTTGCGAAAGGATTTATGCGCCTTGGATTGATATGGAAAAAATCTTGCGCACAAGAAATATTCCTCTTTCAACACTTGAATCCAATATCCCTTTAAAAGATTTAGACATTCTAGGTTTTTCACTCCAATATGAACTCTCATACACAAATGTCTTGAATATGCTGGATTTGGGCGGCATGCCTCTTTATGCAAAGGACAGGGATGATAGATTTCCAATTGTCCTAGGCGGCGGACCATGTTCATTCAATCCGGAACCTGTTGCAGATTTTTTTGACGCATTTGTTCTAGGCGACGGCGAGGACGTGATAATTGAGATTGCGGAAATGATGATTGAGGCAAGGGGCAAGAAAATGCTACTGGAAAAGTTGGCAAATATTGAAGGCGTTTATGTGCCTGCGTTTTTTGATGTTGGATATAATAACGACAACACTGTTAAAGAAATAAAACCTCTTCATAGAAACTATACTAAAATAAAAAAACGGATTGTTGCTGACTTAAACAATTGCCCTCTGCCTGTAAAGCCTGTAGTGCCTTTTACAAAGACTATCCATGATAGATTAACAGTTGAAATCACAAGGGGATGCACAAGGGGGTGCAGGTTTTGTCAGGCAGGGATTATTTACAGGCCTGCGAGAGAGAGGTCTCCGGAGAATATTTTGAAAATAATTGATGAGGCATTAAAAAATACAGGATATGACGAGGTTTCCCTTTTATCATTGAGTTCTGGTGATTACTCCTGCATAAATGATGTAATTCTAAACTTGATGAATAAATTGTATGAAAAAAAGGTTGCTGTATCGCTTCCATCTTTACGCGTTGGAACACTTACGCCTGAATTAGTTAATGAAATAAAAAAGGTGAGAAAGACAGGCTTCACGCTTGCGCCAGAGGCAGGGACAGAGAGGCTGCGAAATGTTATAAATAAAGTCATAAGCGAGGATGACCTTATAAAAACAGCAAGGAATATTTTTGAGACGGGCTGGAGGTCAATAAAATTATATTTTATGCTCGGACTTCCAACAGAAACAATGGAAGATATTAAGGCGATTGTAGATTTGTCAGAAAGGGTTCTTGCCGCAGGTAAAGGGCTTGGTTTTAGGCCAGAGGTAAATGTGAGTGTTTCCACATTTGTGCCAAAGCCGCATACTCCTTTTCAGTGGGAAAGGCAGATTGATATTTCTGAATGTCTTGAAAGACAGGGATTTTTACGCAGGGAATTGAAAAAGAAAAGACTTGAATTCAAATGGCATGACGCAAAGATGAGTCTTCTGGAAGGCGTGTTTTCAAGGGGTGATAGAAGGCTTTCAAATGTTATAAAAACAGCGTTTGAACTTGGGTGCAGATTTGACGGCTGGGGTGAAGAGTTTAAATTTAATCTATGGGAAAAGGCATTTGAAAAAAACAATATCATTCCTTCTTTTTATTTAAGAAAAAGAAGATGCGATGAGATATTGCCGTGGAGTCATCTTGATACAGGCGCTAAAATAGATTTTTTTGAAAAAGAGCATGAATTGTCATTATCTGCTAAAGAAACACCTGACTGCAAGACTGACAAATGCAGTAACTGCGGCATATGCGACCATAAGGTTGTGAAGAATGTGAGTTTTTATGATACCCCTCACCCCTTCCCTCTCCCCAGAGGGGAGAGGGAAGGGGTGAGGGGTAAGTTCCGTCTCACCTTCTCCAAAACAGACAATATGAAATACATCGGGCATTTGGAACTTATGACCGTATTTTCAAGGGCAATAAGGAGGGCGGACATTCCAATGAGATATTCCAAAGGATTTCACCCTCTCCCTGAAATGGTCTTTGGTGCGCCGCTGCCTGTCGGCGTTGAAAGCATTGCAGAGCATGTTGATATTGAATTGGATGAATATGTTAAGCCAGAGGATGTAAAGATTCTCTTGAATAAAGAACTGCCTAATGGTTTAAAGATTCTTGAGGCAGTAGAAATGTCATTGAAAATAGCGGGGGTCTCTGGTAACATCAGGGAGGCTATGTATCTTGTATTTTTAAATCCCCCCTTAATCCCCCCTTTTGTAAAGGGGGGTACGGGGGGATTTTCAGAAAAAGATATAAAAAATTCTATTGAAGAATTTCTAAAAAAGGATAATGTCATTATCCATCAAAAAAGAAATGACAAAGAAAGAGAGATTGATATAAGACATCTTGTAAAGGAAATTGTTTTAAAACCCGAACTCACTATCGGCTTAACCCTTGTGGACAAAGAAAAAGGCAGGGCCAAACCTTATGAGATAATTGCCAATATACTCGGCATCTCGCAGGATGAGGCATTATGCCTCAGGGTTTTAAAGATAAAGGGATGATTTTTCAGATTACAAAAGCAGATTACGCAGAAATGTCATTGCGAGGCGAAGCCGAAGCAATCTCTTGGGATTGCCGCAGTCGCTTACGCTCCTTCGCAATGACAACAAGTTATCATCTGTGTAATCTGTATTTCAAAATCTGTGTAATCAATTTACATTATGCAAAAAACCAGAAATGAAATACTCATAAACCACAACCCGTTTGAAACAAGGGTTGCTATCCTTGAATCAGGCGGCCTCGTAGAATTTTATATTGAAAGGGCAAAAGACAGGGGCATTGTCGGCAATATCTATAAAGGAAGGGTTGTGAAGGTGCTGCCCGGCATGCAGGCGGCATTTGTTGATATTGGCCTTGAAAGGACAGCATTTCTTCATGCAGCGGATGTGCATAAGGAATTCGAAGAGTATGAAAAACTGATGGGGGTTTCTGATGATGAGGATGCAGACATAGAAAAACGGCAGCCCAGATTTAAAGCAGCGCCTATTCAGGATATGTTAAAGGAAGGTCAGGAGATACTTGTTCAGACAGCAAAAGAGCCAATGGGTGAAAAAGGCGCAAGGATAACATCCCATACCTCTTTACCCGGGCGCCAGCTAGTGTTAATGCCAACAGACAACCGCATAGGCATTTCAAGAAGGATAGCAGATGAAAAAGAAAGAAAGAGATTAAGAGATATTGTCTCAAGTTTAAAACCTGCTGGGTGCGGCTTTATAGTTAGGACAGCATGCGAGGGCATGAAAGAACAAGACATCAGGTCTGATATGGAATACCTTGTAAAACTCTGGAATGATATTTTAAGACGGCAGGAAAAGATTTCAGCGCCGTCGCTTGTATATCAGGACCTTGATATAACTCTTAGAACAATACGGGACCTGTTTGCATCTGATATTGACAAATTGGTTATAGATTCAAAAGAAGAATATGAAAGGGCGGTCAAGTTTGTGGATGATTTTCTCCCTAATTTAAGATCGTATGTAGAGTTATATGATGAAGATGAGGCATTGTTTGACGCCCGCGGCATTGAAATTGAGATAGGAGAGGCGCTTGAAAAAAAGGTTTGGCTGAAGTCAGGCGGCTACATAATAATAGACCAAATGGAGGCGCTCACTGCGATAGATGTCAACACAGGCAAGTTTGTGGGAAAAAAGAATTCAGAGGACACAATCCTGAAAACAAATCTTGAGGCTGTGAAAGAGATTGTATATCAACTCCGTCTGCGGAATATCGGCGGCATCATTGTTCTTGACCTTATAGACATGGCAAAGCAAGCCAACCGCGAAAAGGTGTATAATGCGCTTAAAGAGGCTTTAAAGCGGGACAGGGCGAGGACAAATATATTAAAAATCTCTGAACTTGGGCTTGTTGAAATGACAAGAAAACGTGTGAGGGAAAGCATGGCAAGGGTATTGTGCGACCCATGCCCTTATTGCGAAGGCAACGGAATCATCAAGTCAAAGGTAACAACAATAATGACAATATACAGAGAACTTCTAAAAGAAATTCCAAAGAGGCGGAGGAGAAAGATATATATATACGCCCACCCCGTAATCGCAGATTTATTATACAGCGAAGAATCAAAGATGATGGATGATTTGGAGCAGAGGTTTAAAAAAAAGATAATTATAAAGGCGGGGAACAACTTTCATCAGGAACAGTATGAGATAGCATGATGATAGTGGTAAGGGGTCAAGGGGTCAAGGGGTCAAGTGGGTAGGTTGGGTTGAGGAACGAAACCCAACAATCCATTGCAATAAATCGTTGGGTTGATAAAACCAACCCAACCTACCCACTATTTATTAAGCCGCAGGTAATTTATCAAAAACTGTCCAAAGACAACTAACCATGGTTATATACATTATATTCACGGTCCAGCCAAACGATATGAAAAATACTGCGGTTTAGGGGATCGCGATAACCAATCATTGGGGCTTTCTTATAGAAGCGAAAAGCGATTATATGCACATCTTCTGTTATGTGTGGCGGAATAGTCTCGTTAATAGCGCTTCTTTCAATTTTCTCATAACCATTCCCATGCCGCTGGGTACCCATTATCTGCATCCATGTAAGTTGACTAAGTTCTCTGAGTTTATCGGCAAAAGCGGCCTTTTCTTCTTGCACACACTTTTTCACGCAATGCGAATCTTTTATATGCCACAGTGAAAATACAGGGGGATTATCTTGGGGAGAGGAGTTGTTTTTAGCCCCATGAATAGGCAGTAGTATATTACTGATGGGTTTATCCTTAATGCTTTTTTTCATCTACCACGCGAGTCTTAAAATGTTCTTTCATCGCTTCCAAGGAGATTGTTCCGCTGGGTTCTTTTGTATAGGTATCTTTCCATGGAGATTCTCCATGCGTAAACTCGCGAAGTTTCCATCCCGAATACTGCCCGAAAATTTTATAGATGGTATTTAAGAATTCCCGTGTTTCATCGTCATATTTTGAAAAATCAATATCCTTCGGGCGTGGGATGCCAGAGGCCTCATATGTTTTATATTCGCGATATAAAGCAGGTGCTACCGGGCCGTGCGCCCATGCTTCGATACCTTCCTCAAAAAGTGGTTTATCATAAAGGGCAAGGTGAAAACCTTGGGCATAATAGACGAGCTTCTGCAGTTTAAGATTACAGATAAGTTCTTCAGATTCTTCATCTACTATCGCAAGAAAATACTTGGCAATATCTTGACACGTGTACATGCTTTCTCCCCTCCCTTTTAAAAAGGACAATATACCGTGTACCTTTAATTGTCAAGTGTTTTTGTGGGTTTTGTTTAATTAGCAAGTAGGTTGGGTTGGTTTTTAGTAATTAGGGACACATCCCAATTATTGATTTTTATCAGGAGCAGTATGAGATAGCGTAGTTGACGCTCAAAAATGTCTCAGATGCAAGGCGGAGCAAGGCTTCAAGTGAGGCATACTAAAAAGTATGTTGAGCGCAGAAGCCGCAGCGACAACACAGCAGATGAGTATTTTTCAGCGTCAACCGACATTAATCACCGACAACTGTAGTTATTGCATTTTCAGGCGAGACAAGGTGTCTGCCCAGTTCAAGTTCATCAATAGACATGCCCAGCGCAAGGCCTACAATCTGCGATAAATGAAATACAGGCATTTCAAATTTTTGATGCGTCTTTTTTTCCGCCTCTCTCTGATATGAGTCAAGGTTTATATGACACAGGGGGCATGGACTTACCATGCACTTGCCGCCTGCATCCTTTGCCTCTTTAAGCCTATTCCCTATCATATCAACTGCTGTTTCCTGAGTTACAAGGACAATCTGAAACCCGCAGCATCTTGTCTTGCCTTCATTTGGCATGGCATCGCCGCCTAGAGTTTCTATAAGCCTTTCCAAAGACACGGGTTTTTCAGGGTCGTCAAAACCAAGCGCATTGGATGGACGAAGGATGTGGCAGCCGTAATACGGCGCAATCTTCATATCCTTTAACGGTTTCTTGACCATTGCCTTTAATTTATCCAATCCATAATCCTGTGAAAGCGTCCAGAGAAAATGCGTAACCTTGACATTTCCGCTGTAATGAAGCCCTGCCTTTTCCAGAGTTTTATTGACCTTTTTAAGAAGTTTTGGAAATTCCTTTAGTTCTTTATTCGCCCGCGACATAATCATTAAGCAGGTTGAGCAAATTGTCATTATGTCAAGACCCATTTTTTCAGCAATGGCAAATATCCTTGCATTCAGGGTAATAGAAAGTTCATAATTATAGTCTGTAATCAGCCCTGCGCCGCAGCAATTTGCATCGGTCATTTCAAGAAGTTCAATGCCTAGTATTTTACAGACCTTTTTTGTTGTGCTGTCATATTCTTTTGTTATGGTCTGCGATGCGCAGCCGGGATAATATGCGTATTTCATGACCCCCACCCATCCTTCGGATGGGTACCCGCCTTGACCCTTGACCCTTTCTTCTCTACTTCCTCGTAAATCTTTTTTACCTCTTCTATTCCTTTTATGGATTTAAAGAGATTTGGCAGCGGCATCTTGCCGTGAAATTCCATCTTGAGTCCTAACGGGATAATGCCTAAAGACCGCATAAAGCCAAGTGTTTTAACTGTCATTGTCGCCTCATCAAGAAGTCCTGTCCTTTTAACAGAATCCACCATTGACTCTACATGCCGCACCCCTGCATTATCTTTTATGCCTGCCTTTATCGCCTTTGCCCTTGTGTCCTCTATGGCAATCAAAGGCTTTACATCTTTAGGGCAGACCTGTGTGCATTCAACGCACCTGGAGCAGCTCCATATGCCGTGGTCTTCGCTTACTTTAGCAAGCCTTTTTTTATTATTCCCCTCCCTTACATCGCCGGCAAATCTCCACACCTTTGCCAATGCTGCAGGGCCTATAAACTGATTGTCAACAGCCATTGTATTGCATGCGGAATAACAAGAGCCGCAGAATATGCAGTTGCTGACATCATCTATCTTTAAGGCATCCTGTTTTTTTATTATCCAAAAGCCGTCCTTGTCCTTTGTTTTTGCAGACGATTCTTTTGGGGTTAGATACGGCTCAATCTTATGGACCTTTTCCCAGAACGAATCAAAATCAACAACAAGGTCTTTTATAACAGGAAAATTAGAGAGAGGTTCAATTGTCAGCCTGCCGTGTTTTTCAAATTCAGGGAGAATTTGCGTTTTACATGCAAGTTTTGGAGCGCCGTTTATGTTTACTGCACACGAGCCGCAGATTGCGCTCCTGCATGAGCGCCTGAATGAAAGCGTGCCGTCCTGCACATCTTTGATTTTGTGGAGCGCATCCAGAATCGTGTCGCCGTTATTCACATCAATATCATATGCCTGCAAAAACGGCTCGCAGCCTTTTACAGTCATTGAATCACATCGGGATATTTTTATTTTCAGTTTCAATACTTCCTCTCCATCGGCTTGTGTTTTGTAATCGCCACATCTTTATAATCAATTTTTATTTCATCGTCCTTTTTATAAAACATCGTATGCTTGAGCCATGTTTCATCATCCCTTTTAGGATAATCCAATCTAAAGTGCGCGCCCCTGCTTTCTGTCCGGTTTATTGCGCCAAGCACAATGCACTCTGCAATTGTCAAGAGGTTTTTTAGTTCAATTGTCTCAAGAAGTTCTGTATTGAATATGTCTCCTTTATCTTCAAGATAGACATGATTATACCGCTCTTTTAATTCTTTTATCTTTTCCTTTGCAGCAAATAATCTCTCTTTATCCCTGAATACGCCGACATTTTTTATCATTATATTGGCAAGTTCGTCCCTTATAACAGAGCCTCTTTCTCCCTGTCGTCTATTTGTAATCACAGCGATTGAGTGCGCAGTTTCTTTTAACTGATAATCAGGAAATTCTTTTATATTATTTTCCTTTGCATAGATAGACGCTGAAATCCCCGCCCTCCTGCCGAATACTATTGTATCAAGAAGGGAATTTCCGCCGAGCCTGTTTGCGCCATGAACACTTACGCATGCGCACTCGCCTGCTGCAAAAAGCCCTTTGACTTTAGTTGCGCCGCTTAAATCTGTTTTTATCCCGCCCATTGAATAATGCGCGCCCGGTTTTATTGGAATCGGCTCTTTCACAGGGTCAATGCCTTCAAAATCTATTGCAAGACTTCTTATCTGCGGCAGCCTCTCTTTGATTTTTTCTTCACCAAGATGCCTTAAATCAAGAAGAACGCATCCATCTATGCCGCGTCCTTCTTCAATCTCCTGCTGCTCTGCCCTTGAGACAACATCACGGCTTGCAAGTTCAAGGGCATTCGGCGCATACTTTGACATAAACCTTTGGCCAATAGAATTCAATAAATATGCGCCCTCGCCCCTTGCGCCCTCTGTAACAAGTATGCCTGTTGTCTTTAATGTTGTTGGATGAAACTGGACAAACTCCATGTCCATAAGAGGCGCGCCTGCATCAAGCGCCAGATTCATGCCGTCGCCCGTGTTTATAAGCGCATTTGTTGAATTCCTGTAAACCCTTCCATAACCGCCTGTTGCAAGGATAATAGCCTTTGCCTGAAGCCTGTGAAGTATGCCTGTTCTAATATCCATCGCAATGATGCCGCATACCTTTTCATCTTCAATAACAATAGACAATACAAACCACTCTTCATATATACCAATGCCGCATTTTACAACCTGCTCATACAGAAGGTGCAAAAGCGCATGTCCTGTCCTGTCTGCTGCAAAGCATGTCCTTGGAAAACCCGCGCCGCCAAAAGGCCTTTGCGCAATCCTGCCTTTTTCATCCCTGGAAAATATCGCGCCCATAGAATCCAGTTCCAGTATATCCTTTGGCGCCTCTTTGCACATGATTTCTATTGCGTCTTGGTCCCCAAGATAATCGCTTCCCTTGACAGTGTCAAACGCATGCGCATCCCATGAATCATTTTCGCCTATTGCCGCATTTATGCCGCCCTGCGCAGCAACAGAGTGGCTGCGGACAGGATGAACCTTTGTAACAATGGCGGCATTCAAACCCTGCCGCGCCGCTTCAATCGCAGCCCGCATTCCAGCAAGCCCGGCGCCTATAATAAGTACATCGTGTGAAACCAATGGGTTCTCCTTTTTAAAAATCCAGATAAAGTCTAGCAGAAAGGGCAAAATTGTCAAGAAACTGTAAAAGTTCTGGGATTGTCAGAATGGAAAAAATCTTTAAAATTTTCTTGACAACAATTATAAACAGGAATATAGTTTAGTCCAGTGGTATAAAGTGGTATAAAGTGGCATAAGTGTCTAATAGGGTGGGAATCAAGGGGAGATAAAAAAGAGAGGTCTATCCCTGTGTTTAGAGGACAGTTTCCGTATACTATTGACGCAAAGGGAAGGGTGAGCGTGCCTTCAAAGTTTCGCGATGTCTTGAAGGACAAATATGACGAGAGGCTCATCATTACTAATTTTGACGGGTGTCTCATTGCCTATCCGTTTTCCGAGTGGCAGATATTGGAGAAAAAAGCGGCAAATTTATCAATGCTAAAAAAAGAGGCTGCGCAGTTTTTGAGATTTTTTTATTCAGGCGCTGCAGAGTGCTGGGTTGATAAACTTGGGCGCATACTAATTCCGCAGGTGCTAAGGGATTATGCAAAACTTGAAAAAGATATTATGCTTGTTGGAGTGGCAAAAAAGATTGAAATCTGGAGCAAGGCAAGGTGGGATACTGCGTATAAAAAGTCTCAGGAGAATTTTGATGATGTGCGCGATGTTCTTGCCAGCATGGGACTTTGATGGATTTTAAACACCTCTCTGTAATGCCTGAAGAGGTTGTTAAGTTTCTTAATTGCAAATCTGGAAATATTTATGTTGACGGAACCCTCGGCA
>JACRNI010000092.1 GCA_016234925.1 Deltaproteobacteria bacterium
AAAAATCTGGAAGATAATATTAACAAAACCTGCGGAAAAGGTTTATGACAAGGCAAATAAAGAAACTCAGAAACGATTTGATGGTGGTTTTGAGGAGTTGGAGAAAAATCCTTTATACGGCAATAGCATAAAAAAACTAACGGGAAAACTAACGGGTTTATATAGATATAGGATTGGAGATTGGCGGGTAATTTACAGAATATCAAAGCAAAAAACTATCGCTGAAATCATTGCAATACTGCCAAGGGGTGATGCCTATTAACAAAGTGCCTGTCTGCCTTCGGCATAGGCAGATAGGGGGCGACCTTTGAATTTCACCCTGAATGGTCTTAATGGTCATTCCCGTGAAACCTATCCTCGAAGGTTTTAATCGGGGATGCCGCCCCTATAAGGTTCAATAATTTCAACCACTACGCTTTGCTCTTTTTGATTGACAATAACCGTTACTATGATGTATATAATATACATCACTGGAGGTTAAGATATGTCAACACTTAAAAGAACACAAATGTATTTTCCTGAAGATTTAATCATTGAACTGAAAAAAAAGGCTGAAAAAGAAAAAACTACTATCGCAGGCGTCGTGAGAAATGCGGTTTTGGAATTTCTCGGCAAAGAAAAGGCAAAAGACTGGACAAACGACCCGCTGTGGAACATGGTTGGTTCCAGCAGTTCTAATGATAGAGACCTCTCTATCAATCATGATAAATACCTTTATGGAAAGGGCAAATGAAACTCTTTGTAGATACATCTGCATGGCTTGCGCTTAATGACAAATCTGACCAATATCACAATAAATCAGCGGCAAAAACTTTAGAAATAAAAAAACAAAGAATTGAACTTGTCATATCAGAATATATAATGGATGAAAGCATAACCCTGATAAGATACAGGGTTTCTCATCAATCTGCGGTGGTTTTTGGAGACTCTCTGGTTAAAAGCGGTATAGTCAAAATTATAGATGTAACAGATAAAGACAGGTTTAAGGCATGGGAATTGTTTAAAAGATACAGGGACAAAGAATTAAGTTTCACAGATTGCACAAGTTTTGTAGTGATGGAAAACTTAAAAATCAAGAAGGCTTTTACATTTGATGAGCATTTTAAGCAAATGGGGTTTGAGGTGTTTTAAACCTGTCCCTGAAAGTCTTAATCAGGGGAATGGATATTTTTTCCCAATCTTCCAGCAGCCTGAAATGCCTCATTTGCTTTAGCAATAAACCCTGCCTTTAACAAAGTTTCTTCAAGTCTCAAATAAGCCTCTGCAAGTCTTGGTTCAAGTTTAATTGCTGTTTCATACTCATTTTTCGCCATTTCCATTAAACCTTTTTCCTCATAAGCAGCCCCAAGATTATAATGCGCCTCTGGGAAATAAGGGTCTAATTTTATGGCAGTTTTAAATTCATCTATTGCCTCATCTATTAAATCTTTATCTTTATAGGCACTGCCAAGATTATTATGCGCTGTATAAAGGTATTTATTTAATGACAATGCAATCTTATATTCATTTATTGCGTCATCAATAAGCCCTTTTACTGCATACGCTGAACCAAGGTTATTATGCGCCTCTGGAAAGGTTTTCCAGATTTCTATCGCCTTTTTATATTCCCGAATTGCCATATCCAGTAATCCTTTATTTTTATAGGCAATCCCAAGATTATTATGTGCATATACATATACCTCTTTATTGTATCTATAATCTTGCGTAAGTTCTAATGCAGTCAAGTATTCCTTTATTGCTTTATTCAGCCATCCCCGAGCGGCATAGGCAATCCCAAGGTTATTATGCACCGTTGCCTTATTTGGGCTTTTAATTACCTCGTCTTCTAATATTGCCAATTCATCCTGCCACATCATATTTCTGGTGTATGCAGCAGATGAAAAAGAAAAAACCAGTATTCCTATAATGGTTAGGAAATAGGTAAACAATGATTTGTTTAATCTTTCTTCAAGGGATTTGAAACCTAAAAAAATAGCGATAACTAGAGCCAGTATAAATCCTATGCTTGGCAGATACATCCTGTGTTCAAATATTACATCTCTTATTGGTATTATGGATGACTCTATGGATAGGGTTATAAAAAACCAAAAGATGCCGAAGGAAATCAAGATACCGTGACCGTTGCCCGTTTTCCGTGACCGTAAATAAAGATATATTGCAAAACCAAGGACAGACAAAAGGAATAAAAAAGATAAAACAACCTGTATATCAAAAAAGGTCTTAAAGATAGGATAATCATATTCAAATGTCTGGTTCACCGGAAAAAATAAAAGCCTTATGTATGTAACTATTACCCTGAATTGTGTGAGAAGATAATTATATGCTGACAGACTGGATATATCTGCCAACTGTGCCTCTTTCAATTTTCCACTAATTTCTTGTCCCTGTGCAAGTTCATCCATGCCTTTACCAGCAACAAGTGTCAGAGGAATTATAAGGAGGGTCAGAAAAAAAGGAAGGAGGTATATTCCCCTCACCCTGACCCTCTCCCAGAGGGAGAGGGGAAAGATGTGGTGCCTCTCCCGCAAGGGGAGAGGGGACTCTGTGGGAGCAGGTTTGAAACCTGCTCCCGCAAGAATTGAAGGGGGATTTAAAAATGTAAACTCATAAAGAATGATTATAAACGGCAGTGTAAAACTTATTTCCTTTGTCTTCATGGCGAGGATGGTGGAGAGGATAGATAAAACATAAAGGGTTCCAGGGGTCAAGGGGTCTGGGGGTCTAGTGTTTTCTTGAACCCTTGAACCCCCGAACCCTAGAACCCTAGCCTTTACATACAACACCAGCGCCAGAAGATAAAAAAGTGTTGCAAGGGATGTAAATCTTTGGGTTATATAAGAAACAGCCTGCGTTTGGATTGGGTGGACAAGGAAGATGAGGGAGACAGAAAAAGGAAGGAGTCTAGGGGTCAAGGAGTCTAGGGGTCTAGTATTTTCTTGAACCCTTGAACCCTCGAACCCTTGAACCCTTTGTAATGTAATTTGAATCAAAACATAGACAAGTATTGCATTTACTATATGGATTATAATATTTACAAGGTGATAGCCAACGGTATTTAAGCCGCCAAAATAATAGTTTATTGCAAAGGTTAAAAATCCGACATATCTTGTGCCTGAAAAATCTTTAAAGAAACTTGAAATGTTATGAACCTGATAGTTATCTACAATATAAATCTCGTCATCAAAAAAAAACGGAGCATTCAGAATATTGGAATAAATAAGAAAACCTAGAAAGGCAAGGATTAGCGGGAATGTGTATTTAATAATTTTCATATAAAAAATAATACCTGAAAGCAAAATTAAATACAATTGAGAATTTTACCTTTGACATCTATATTAGATTTATTTTATAGTTTGAAATAATGATGCAGGAGGATAATACTATGAAAAATAAAAAAGGTTTTACCTTAATAGAACTTCTTATAGCGCTTGCCATACTTGCAATACTCGGCGCTGTGGCTGTGCCGATATACAGCGGTTATATGAGCGGCAGCGCGAAAAGTGAGGCAAAGTCAAACCTGCAGACGCTATCAATGCTTTTGGATACATATTATTCTGATAATGCAAAATATGCGCAGGCTGATGGAACATATAATTGGCAGGAACCTGCAACAAACAATTTTTCAAATACCTTCCCATGTGGTGGTACAGGTTTTCTACCCTCATTTTGTCCAAGAAAGGCAACTGGCGGCACACAGGCAAATTATGACTACCAACTTGTAGTGGGTGGTAGTGGAACAACTTATACAGCCACTGCAACAGGCCGCTCAGGAACCATTGCTGCAAACTCAACATTAACAATCACTCAGGCTGGGACTAAGGGGGGATGGTAATTTTATAGAAACAGGTCTTCAGACCTGTTTTAAGGTTAACATATCTAAAGATATGTTTCTACGAGCCATGTTGCTGCAAACTTCATATCATAATATCTTTTAATTCCCCTATCTCCTCAACAAGAAAATCCGCGCCTGCATGGACATTTGCCAGCCTCTATATCAATCTTGCTGTCGCCGATAAATATGGTTTTTTCCGGCTTAACAGATAATTCTTCCAATACTATGTCAATTGCCTCTGGATGCGGTTTTTTGTTTTGAACGCTGTCGCCTCCAATAACCTTTTGAAAATATTTTGATATGTTTAAGCCGTCAAGGATTTTTTCTGTCAAACCAATCGGCTTGTTTGTAACTATTGCAAGTTTTTTGTGTTTAAAATATTCAAGAATATCTTTTACCCCTAAATACATATGTGTATCAACAAGAAGATGGCCTTCGTAGTATTTTAAAAATATCTTTCTCGCATCATCAAGAATTTCATGCCTCTCTTTCGGGACTGCCTGCTCAAGAAGCATCTTCACTCCCCAGCCAATGTATGACTTTATCACATCATAAGAAAGTTCATTGAACCCAAGATGTTTCAGGGTTTTGTTCACAGCCCATGCAATATCCTTGCTTGAGTCAATGAGCGTGCCATCCAAATCAAAGATTATTAAATCAACTTCTGCCTTAATCTGTGTAATCTTTTTTTTATAATCTGTGTAATTTTTCATATAATTGTAAACCTCACCCTTCCTATCATTTGTCCGCCGTCTGTTAGAATATCCACTGTCCATTTCCCCTTTACATCATTTCCAGCAGCCGTTCTTTTTGACCATGTTCTAAAGCCTTCTTTTCTTCCGCCTGTGAGCTCTTGCGGAACTTTTTGCATAATAACACCATCTTTTTTCCACACATGCCAGAATATTTCATGTATGCCCATTGGCGCAAATATTGATGTGTAACAGTAGATTGTTTCAAGCCCTTTTGAAGTTCTGCTGGAAAATGGTTTTATCGGTTCTTTTTTGAGCCTGTCAATATCTGTAGATGCTGTGCCTGTTACAAGTTTCAATGGAACAGGCGGGATAAAACCTTTTGACAGACTTATAGCCAATATTGAAATAAGCATCATTCCAATAATAACTGCCGCCTTTGACCTTCTGAAAATTTCCCTGTAATCAACAAACAGAGGCGCAAGAAAAAGAACACTCAAAGAAATACTTATGTAAAGGCTGTATATATTTCTTATCCCAAAAATAACAGGCAGACTAAAATTTAGGAACGCAAAAAGGTTGAATGTATAAAATAAAAATTGTGTCGCCTTATTTCTTAAAATCAAAGCCCGATAGACATCATCAAATGTTGTTATAACGGACAGGATTGCAATTACAACAACGAATATGACATTCGCTGAAAAGATTGTTGAACTCTGGTAATAGATTGGCAAGAGAAATAATGTCAAATCCTGATAAATGTTTTGATTTATAAATTCAATACACCAGACGGCAATAGAAAAAACCTTGTTTTCCTGCGGCAGATTCTTTGCAAACCTTAACAGAACAAGGGTTGTAATGCCTACGAATATTAGATATATAAACACCCATCTTATGAATTCAAAACCCCTTTCCCAAAATACTATTGTCAGTATGCCAAGCAAAAGCGCAAGGTATGGAAAATACTTATAATACCTGTCGGATATTTTGGTCAGCCTGTCTGTTACAAAAATAATATCTTGTTTCCAATTCATTTTTCTATGCCCATATTTTTCATACGCCTTTTTGCCTCGTCTGTCCAAGGTGTTTCAGGCGCAATCCTCAAATATTCTTTCCAGTGGTTGATTGCCTTTTCTTGATTTCCAAACTTCTCATATACAGACGCAAGCCCATAGTGGGCATTTGCATAATCGGGGTTTAATTCAACTGCCTTTAAATGAAAATCTAAAGCAGTTTTATAACCGCCTTTGTCAAAATATGCAAAGCCAATATTGCTGTAGGCGTCAACTAGTCCGGCATCCATCTTTATTGCCTTTTCAAATTCCTTTATCGCAGCATCAAGATAGCCCCTTTTCAGATATGCTGCACCAAGATTATTGTAAACCGAGGCATTTTGAGGATTGTATTTAATGGATTTCTGAAATAATATTGCTGCAAGTTCATCCAAACCTACTGCGAGATATACTGCGCCTAAACTATCATATAATTCCCCTCTTAATTCCGGGTTCAATACGGTCTGGTTTGAGTGTATATCTTTAGTTTTGTTGAATAATGTATCAAGCCTTTTAACAAGACTCTCAATAACATCATCATTGTAATCTGCGCCGAGCCCTGCTGAAAATAAATCACGGAATATCTTTATGGCATCCTCTTTCATCCCTCTTTCAAGGTACAACAACCCTAGATTATAGTGCGCATTCATAGAAGGCGACGGGTCAAGCATTCCCTTTTTATAAAGGTCTATTGCCTTTTTATACGCTGAAATCGCCTCATCAATCCGTCTTTCTTTTTCAGCAATAGTTCCCAAGTTATTGTAAGGTCTGGGTTTGTCGGGGGACTTGATGATTGTATCTTTCCATATAGAATATTCCGTATGCCAAATTGAATTTCTTGCAAGGGTTAAAAAGACGAGTCCAGTTATAATCAGAAAATATGCCAGCCTCAAATGCTTCATCATAATGATTTTAAGATACAAATCAGGGCGTGTCAAACAAGTAATGCTTGAGCAAATTTTCTGTAATCCCAAAGTGATAATGTCCTAAATAGCCAAAGTAGAAATGTCCCCTGATTAAAACCTTCAGGGGCAGGCTCTAATTGAGACATGCTAAACTGTCCATTTTTTAAGGAGGACAGACATGGCAGGAGAGGACATTATCATGATAAGTCAGGAGGAATTAAAGCGGCTGCATGTAATTCACAAGGCGCTTAGCAGGGAAATAAAACAAGGAGAAGCGGCAGAAATACTTTCAATAAGCGATAGACAGGCGAGGAGATTGATAAAAAGAGTAAAGGAAGAAGGAGATAGCGGAATAAGGCATAAATCCAGAGGCAGACCATCAAACAGGAGAGTCGCCGGAGAAATAAAGGACAAGGCAATAAATCTTTACAGGAGAAAGTATGCAGACTTTGGCCCCACACTTGCCGCTGAAAAACTCCTTGAAATACACAATATCAAGATAAGCAACGAGAGTTTACGCAGATGGCTCATAGAATCCGGAGACATAAAGAAAACCCGCAAAAGCAGAGCCCACAGAAAATGGCGAGAGAGAAAGAATCATTTTGGCGAGATGGTGCAGATGGATGGCAGTCATCACGACTGGTTAGAAGGCAGAGGAGATAAATCCGTGCTTATGGGATACATAGACGATGCAACAAACAATATCTTTGCAAGATTCTATGAATACGAAGGGACAATTCCTGTATGGACAGTTTCAAGCATTACACAGAAAAATATGGGCTTCCTATGAGCATATACCTTGACAGGCATACCACATATAAATCAACAGCCAAACCCACCATAGAAGAAGAATTAATCTCTACCGAGCCATTAAGCCAGTTTGAGAGGGCAATGAAAGAGCTTGGAGTTAAGGTAATACATGCAAACTCTCCACAGGCCAAAGGGCGGATAGAAAGGCTGTTTAAAACGCTTCAGAGCCTGTCCCCGAATGTTTCTATCGGGGAACAGACTCGTAAAAGAGATGCGGTTAGAGGGCATAAAGACCATAGAAGAAGCCAATAAGTTTTTAGAGATATATATTCCCCGATACAACAAAAGATTTACCGTAAGACCCTCTAAAGAGGTAAATCTGCACAGAGAAAAACCCAAAGACTTAAACATAGATAAAATCCTGTGCATTAAAACAGAAAGGGCGCTAAGAAATGACTTTACCGCAGCCCATAACAGAAAACTCTATCAGATAGAGGGTAAGACAAGAGCCAAAAAGGTTACTGTAGAAGAAAAGATAAACGGCAAGATGGCAATAACATGTAAAGGAGTCTCTTTAAGATTTAAAGAGATAACCCAAAGACCTGAAAGATAATCCGCCCCTCAACATGTATTCCACCCCAAAAGGAGATATATTCCTCCAAGGGATCATCCATGGAGGAGATTGAACTACAGTAAACATGCTAACAGATATAAAGATATAAACAAAACAAACAAAAAAGAATTGACGGAGGCCGATACATAAAACAGGACATTTCTACTTTGGTAAGAATAGGACATTTCTAAATTGGGTTGACACAATACATTTTTCGGGTTGACTTTTTTTTATAAAAGATTTATCATTTATTCAGAACAGAATGGAGGAAAAGGACACTAATGGATTTAGATAAGTTTGATGCGCTTGAACAAAGGGTCGGCAGTTTAATTGACGGGTATGGGACATTAAAACAGGAAAACAAAAGACTTGCCCATGAATTGGAATCTAAAGAAAAAGAATTATATAAACTTAAAGAAAGATTAAGTAAACTGGATGGTGAAAAAGGAATCATAAAGGAAAAAGTTGAAAATATATTGCAAAAGGTAGATGGTTTGCTTCAAAGCGCTTGATTGATAATAAATCAAGGAGTATAAAGTGAGTATCCCCGTTGAGGTTAAAATATTAGACCAGAAATTGATTGTAAGGACAGAAGAGGACGAGGAGTATGCTAAAAAGGCGGCTGATTATACAAATGACAAGATACAGGAAATAAGGGATAACACAAAGGTTGCATCCAAATTAGATATAGCGCTTTTAGCGGCAATGAACATAGCAGGCGAATACATAAAAACAAGGGATAGATTATTAAAACTGGAGTCTAAAACCAATAGACTGGTAGAATTTATAGATGCAAAGGTTTTATACACAGCGTCAAAAATAGATCCGCATACAGAGCGTCAGAACAAAGCAGACCAAGGCGCGACGAAGGTGAGGAGTGAGGCGTAGTTTTTACGCTACGCCGCAGCGACGAGCCGAGGAGCAACGCAGGTATGCACAGTTATGACGCTCTGTATAAAAACAGGATGAAATCTCCCCTGCTATGTTCGTGATTAGCGGAATA
>JACRNI010000093.1 GCA_016234925.1 Deltaproteobacteria bacterium
TTGTTTTAACATTTGCGCTTGCTGTATTTTTTACAGCGTCGGCAGCATCTGCTGCACAGAAAGGCGCATTTGAGGGTTATAAAAAATGCGGAGGATGTCATAAGAGTCAGAAGGATTCATGGCTTGAGACAAAACATGCAAAGGCAATGGATTCTCTCAAACCAAAGATGCATGCAGACCACAAGAAAAAAGCAAAACTTGACCCTGAAAAGGACTATACGCAGGATAAAGACTGTATCGGCTGCCATACAACAGGTTTTGGAGAAAAGGGCGGATATAAAGCAAGTATGTCTGAATCACAAGCAAAGTTTTTATTAGGGATTGGCTGCGAGGATTGTCATGGCGCAGGAAGCCTTTATAGAAAGGAACACAGCGATGCTGGCAAGGCTTTTAAAGCCACACAAAAGCCAAGCCCACGGAGTAAACTCATTGAAGCAGGACAGTCATTTGATTATGAAGAGGCGTGCGCCAAGTGCCATCTGAATTATGAAGGCTCTCCATGGAAGGGCGCAAAAGAACCTTATACGCCGTTCACGCCAAAGGTGGATGCAGAATATAAATTTAATTTTGAAAAGGCAATAAAAAATAAAAAGGCGATGCACGAGCATTTTAAATTAAGGGGTGTATATGAAGGTGAGCCGATTCCAAAAATTAGGGCTGAATTACAGAAAGGGGCAAAAGAGGCAGCAGCAGGAGAGGAAGAAGAAAAATAAGAGAGACAATTTATAAAAGGGCTGAATGCATATGAAAGGTAAAAAAGGATTTTTTGTTATCTTTGTTATCTGGGCAGGCGCAGGGGTTATTGCCCTTGTTGCATTTGTTTATCTTGGATATGCTGCAAGGATTACCAGCCCTAATTTATGCGAGTTTTGCCACATGACATATTATGATTACCGCGAGTATGCATACAATCCAAAGCCCGTGTCCGCAGCATTGCCGCGCGGGGTTTTATACGGCTGCGCAGAATGCCACCGAGGTTCATTCAGGGAATATAAAAATTCAGACCACTCAAAGACAGAAAAGGATTCAAGACCCGGCTGTCCGAACTGCCATAAACCGCACAACGTTATTGCCTTTGCAAAATATATGTTTACAACATCGCCGTTCCTCGGCGTTACAGAAGGGGCAATGATTGACAGCCGTGAATGGGAGGCAAAGGTAAGACCAAAATGGGACATGAAAGTCAGGGATGGTTTTTTAAAGAGCAGCAGCAAGGCATGTTCTGACTGCCACAAGGATATAGACTGGGATTTAGAGGCGCATAAGATTGCAAAAAAAGAAAAGATGACTTGCATAGAATGTCATTTTAACCTTGTTCATAAAGGTTCGCCATGGCCTGAGAAAGAGGCAAAGAAAGAGAAGTTGGGGATATAAAAAATAGAAAGCAATAACCAATTATCAAGCACCAATAAACAAACAGTTTGTAATTTGGGATTTTGGACATTGGAATTTATTTGGAATTTGGGATTTGGTTATTGTGATTTATTTGTAATTTAGGATTTGGTTATTGGGATTTGTTTGTAATTTGGATTTTGGACTTTGGAATTTTTAACATCGGAGACCTCTAATGAGTAAAGGTTCTTCTAACAAGAATAAGAAAGGTTATCCATTATCCCGCCGCAGGTTTTTGCAGGTAAGCGGCGTGGCAGGCGCAGGTGTTTTTGGCGCAAGCATAGGAAAAGGAAATGCTGTTACTCATCAACCACTGGCTGAAAAACCTCTCAATCTCCCAATCCCTGAAACTGAGATAAAAAAGAGTGTGTGCCACCAGTGTCCCGGCAGATGCGGGATTGATGTCTATGTGACAGACGGCAAGGTTCATAGAATATTCGGCAGTCCAGAACATCCGATTTCAAACGGCAAACTCTGCCCAAAGGGATATTTTGGTCTTCAAATCCTTTATGACCCTGACAGGTTTAAGTCGCCGATGAAAAGGACAAATCCAAACAAGGGCAGAAACGAAGACCCGAAATTTGTTCCTATTATATGGGATGAGGCGCTTGACACAATAGCAAAGAGGTTAAAAATTTTGCGTGAAAAGGGCGAGGCTCACAGATTTGCATTGTTATTAGGCAGGGGATGGGGCGCATCAGATGTCGGCACAATTGAAACATTTGGAAAACTCTACGGCTCTCCGAATGTTCCGATTGGCCATGCGTCTATCTGCTCTGAAGGCTCTAAAAGGGCGAAACTTGCATTAGACGGAAATGATTCTTACAGCGCATATGATTGGGACAACTGCAATTATGTGTTGAGTTTCGGAGCAGGGCTTTTAGAGGCATTCAGACCTTACAACTATATTATTCAAAAATGGGGAAAACTCAGGGATAAAGCGCCGAGGGCGAGGATTACGCAAATTGATGTAAGAATGTCAACAACTGCTGTCGCGGCAGACAGGGCGGTTATAATAAAGCCGGGCACAGACGGCGCATTGGCGCTTGCAATCAGCCATGTGATTTTAACAGAAGGACTGTGGGACAAAAAATTTGCCGGGGATTTTAAGGATAAGGTTAATAGATTTAAAACAGGCGAAACGATTGATGCAAAACTATTTGCAGAAAAATGGGTGTCTGGGCTTATAGACTGGTGGAATTTGGAATTAAAAGACAGGACTCCAAAATGGGCGGCTGAAATATGCAGAATATCTCCTGATGTGATTGTCAATATTGCAAGGGAATTTGCAACCGCGCTTCCGTCCATTGCGCTTTTTGAAAGGGGTGCGACAACATACACAAACGGCGTTTACAACGGAATGGCAATACATTCTTTGAATGCGCTTGTCGGAGGCATGTTTGCTAAAGGCGGGCTTATGTATCAGATGAAGCCTCCATATGGGCCGCTTCCTGCAAATGCAGATGATTATATGGACAGTTTTGCAAAGGCAGCAAAAATGCCCCGCATTGACATGGCTGGCACAGACCAGTGGCCCCTTGCAAAGACAATGCTCCAAGAGGTTAGCAAAAATCATATTGCAGGCAAGCCTTATAAATTAGACACAGTCATGTTTTGTCTTACAAATCCTCTATTTTCCGCGCCTGACTCAAAAAAATGGGAAGAAGCATTAAAGGATGTTTTTGTAATTGACACATCCCCATTCCCCGGCGAGACAGCAATGTTTGCAGACATAGTTATCCCTGACCATACATACCTTGAAAGGCATCAGGACACGCCGATATATCCGACATACGGCTACCCAACAACAAATTTAAGAACGCCAGTAATACCGCCGCTCTACGATACCAAGTATGTCGGCGATACGATTATAGAAATCGGCAAGCGGATGGGCGGCCGGACAGCAGAATATTTTAATGCAATTAAAGACTCTGTAAATGTCTTAAAGCATCTTGCAAAGGGTTTTGAAAAAGAGGTCGGTGATAACGGGGTTAAGGACTTTAAGGGCTGGGAAGAAAAGGGCTTCTGGGCCAAGAAACCTTATTTGTGGAAACAGATAGACGGCGAATTTCTTGGATGGGACGGAAGGGACTATAATAAAAAAATGTCTCAAAATGATGTAAAAGAAAAACTCTTGAAAACTCCAAGCGGCAAGTTTGAATTAAAATCGCAGTTGTTAATCAAGCATGGTGAATATATCAGCAAGAAGCATGGCATTGCTGCTGACAGGGTTGGCTTTCCGCAGTGGGTTGCGCCTAAATACACAGGCGCAGGCGATTTGCATTTGATAGTCCCAAAATATGCATTCCATGCAGAAGGAAGGGGCGCAAACCTGCCTATAAGCATTGAGCAGTTCCAGCCTTATGTCGGCGGCAGGAAAGGCACATACCTTGAAATGCATTCTGAAACAGCAAAGGCAAGGGGTATAAAAGAAGAAGACACGGTAAAGATAACAACACCCCTTGGTTCAATTGAGGCAAAGGTAAGATATTATGACGGCTGTCAAAAGGATGTTGTTGTCCTGCCGTTTGAGTTCGGTCACTTTGCAATGGGCAGATGGGCAAAAGGCAGAGGCTCAGGAAATTCCAATGAGATTATAGAAAATGTTTCTGACCCAATATCAGGGCTTGCAAGTTTTAATTCAAGTTTGTGCAAGGTTGAAAAGATTTGATGAGAACCTTGAAAGCGTTTACAAAGATACAAACTTAAAAAATGAAATTTTGAATCCAGCGAGAAGGGTTGCAGATGCAAGGCGGAGCAAGGCTTCGAGCGAGGCATACTTTTATAGTATGTTGAGCGAAGAAGCCGCAGCGACAACACAGCAGATGCGCCCTTATCGCTGGATTCAGGGGGAAATATGTCCAGATGGGGCATGGTAATAGACTTGGCAAAATGCGTCGGCTGTCAGGCGTGCAGTGTAGCATGCAGCATGGAAAATACTAGGCTTCCCGGTGAGAACTGGCATAAGGTTATTTTTATGAATGAAGGCGAAGGCGCGGCCAAGAGGTTTACATGGTATCCAAGACCATGCCAGCACTGCACAGATGCGCCATGCACAAAGGTATGTCCTGTAAAGGCAACATGGAAAAGAAAAGAGGATGGTGTTGTTCTTATAAACTGGTATAAGTGCCTTGGGTGCAGATACTGTATTATGGCGTGTCCTTATGGAGTAAGTATCCTGAGACAAAACCCTTGCTTGAGCCGGATTTAAGAGAGGTCTATCATGGACACAGGAGGGCGAAACTCTGGGACCCGCCTTATCAGTTGTCAAGAGAAGAACAGGACGGCAAGCGGGGGACAGGGATACCGCCAAAAGGTGTTGTAACAAAATGCACATTCTGCGCCCACAGGACAGACAGGAAAGAGATGACCCCTGACAGAGACCCTGTTAAAGACAGAGAATTTACGCCTGCTTGTGTTGTTGCGTGTCCTGCATCAGCGAGGTATTTTGGCGACATTGATAACCCTGAAAGCGAGGTCAGCAAGAGGGTGCAGAGAAAAGGCGCTTATCGTTTAAGAGAGGAACTTGGCACAAAACCGCAGGTTTTTTATGTAAAGTAAAACCGGTGATGGAATAAGGGCGGCAAAAATGTAGGGGTTCAATTCATTGAACCCGAAATGGCGGGTTTGATAAATCAAACCACTACTACAAGAAAAACAGGAGATTTTATGCAAAATCTTTTTAAACTATGGATAACAATTTTATCCCTCGGCGTTTTATTGGGGCTTTACGCAGTTTTCCAGATACTCACTATAGGGCATGGCGAACTTGCCAATACAACGCAGCTTCTGCCGTGGGGCTTGCAGGTTTCAACATACATATACCTTGCCCTTACATCTACAGGGTGCAGTTTTGTATATTGTCTTGCCACACTGGGAGGCGTAGATAAACTCAAACCAATTGTTCCAAGAGCGGTTTTGCTTGCCCTTTTGACAATCATAGCAGGTTTCACGAGTTTGAGCCTTGAAATAGGAAGGTTAGAAAGATTAGCAATAGAATTTATGCTGAATCCAAACTTTACCTCCCCTATGTGGTGGATGGGTGTTTTCTATACAATGTATATTGTTGTGCTGATGATTGAACTGGCTGCAATGATATTCCATATTGAATGGCTGATGAAGGTCGGCAGCGTTGCAGTTCTGATTACTGCTATAGCAGGGCACTCAACACTTGGCAGTGTTTTTGGCGTATTAGAAGGCAGAGGGTACGGTTTTGGGGCGCTTACTCCGATATACTTCCTTATGATGGCGTTTTTAGGCGGCGCATCTCTTATACTTTTGGTTTCATGTCTTATAAGCATATTCAAAGGCTCTAACAAAGAATTTGACGAGGCAGTTACCACACTCCGCAAGGTGTTTATGATAGCAATCGGCATTGTGTTTATCTCATCAATATGGAGGTATGTTGTCGGCGTATGGGTGTCAAATCCATATTATGACCTCTTTGAAATAGGATTCAAAAAATTCCTGATATTTAGCATCTTTCTTGGAATGATTATCCCGCTCCTCATTGTAGTATTTCAGAAAAAGGCAGGCGCTATCCTTGCCCTTGCGCCTTTAATCGTTCTTGTTATCCGGTTTATTGACAGAAATACACTTATAGTCGGCATCCAGCAGATACCCTTGTTGCAGGGTGTGTGGGAGCCTGCTATACTTCCATATACACCAGCAGCGATTGAGATATTTGTTGTAATATTTGTTATGTCTCTAATTGGGCTTATCTTTTCTATAGTTGAAAAAAAGGGCTTGTTGGAAAAGATTCCTCATTAAACTTATGAAAACTAATGAGTAGCCGCACCCTTTATGGGTGCGTTAATTCGCAGGCTAAAGCCTGCGGCTACCCACAAAAATTAGCGCCAACAAATGAAAACAGGATGGAAGTGCTTAATCAACATATAGTTACAGAAGAACGGGTCAGTCATGGTGTCGCAGCAGTGTATCCTGTAGTTAAACAGGAATACTGTGTTATGGACCGCAGATGCGTAAATTGCATATCAATCTGTCCTGAAAGGGCAATCACTGCTGTCAAGAGAGAAGACGACCCATTAAGAAAAACTGCATTTATAGAGCCTGAATTATGCACAAGGTGCGGTCTTTGTTATCAGGTTTGCCCCACAAATGCGATAGAGGATGTGAATGCTATTGATTACAGGACAAAGGCATCGGAGGTAGCAGGAAAAGGTATGCTGATAGTCTTCTCATGCGAACATCACCCTCCCCTTAATCCCCTCCCATCAAGGGAGGGGAAAATCCCCTCTCCCCTTGCGGGAGAGGGTCAGGGTGAGGGGCAATCCGCAATTATTTCTGTCCCAGACCTTTCAATAATATCATGGCGGGATATATTTAAGATTATGGCAACGGGAAGTCCTGTACTGATGATCGGCTGCGACGAATGCAGGCAGACAAATCATTTTAAACAAATAGAGGAAATATTTGCCAATAGTTGTTATGAGGGCGCATTCAGTTTTTATGACAGCGCTGAAGAAATACCCCTTCCCGCAGATATTGCAAATACCGACCAAATTTTAGATGAAAATATACTTGAGCAGATAATCTTTTCTTATACAGACAAGATTTATTTTCCGGGAACAGCATGGGTTGATATAGGAGACAGATGCACCCTATGCCAAAACTGCAGCAATCTGTGCCCGACAGAAGCACTTACAATAAAAAAAGATAATGGAAAAATTTCACTTATATATGACCACAACCTCTGCAAAGGCTGCCCTGTCTGCGAAAAGGCATGTCCTGAGAGATGTATTGCTATAGATAGAAGGTTAAGGCTGAATAAACTAGCTGCTATAGATGTTAAATGCGAAAGCAGCATGGTGTTTTGCAAGATGTGCAATAAACCAATATCAACAGATGCTGCATTTGAAAGGATAAAAAATATTCTTTATGCACATGGACAGAAAACTGAACAATTAGAATATTGTCCTGATTGTAAAGGTAGTCAACTGATTGGAATAACTAACTAAAAAAAGGGGGTGATTGCTTTACATAAGAAAACAGGCGAGGCTTTTGCCCCCTGATTAAAATCTTCAGGGGCGGGCTTCTGATTGTCAGGCATGATGGGGTGTCTGATGCCTATTTTCAAAAAGTTGAACACACGGTAAAAACGAGTTGTAATTTTAAGGAGGTGTGAATTATGGCAAAGAAAAGAATGACAATGGTAATGGATGTGAGACGGTGCATCGGCTGTCAGGCATGTACAGTTTCATGCAAGACAGAAAATGATGTGCCTCTTGGCGTCTGGAGGACGCAAATCAGGGCAAAGGAGGTCGGCAAATATCCATATGTCAGAAGACACTTTTATCAGTGGATATGCGCACAGTGCGGAAACTGTGTTGAGGCATCAGCAAACAACGGCGTCGGCGCTGTTTCAAGGAGAGACGACGGTATAGTTGTAGTTGATTATGAAAAACTAACCAAAGGCAGAACAAAAAAACAGATTGATAAAGAGATAGATGCCGCAGTAGAGGCATGTCCAATCGGCGCATTCTCAAAAAATCCAGCGACAGGGCTTCCTGAAAAATGCAACCAGTGCGCACACAGGGTTGATAAAGGGCTTGTGCCAGCATGTGTTCAGACATGCATTGGAAGGGCAAGGATATACGGGGATGCAAATGATCCTATGAGCGAGGTCTCAAAGTTGCTTGGAACTAATGCAAATAGGCCTGCGCCGCCAAATGACTGCGATGACCCGCATGTGTTTTACATTGCCCTTGACGGCAGTTTAGTTGACAGAGGCGCATTGGAAGGCTTCCAGCAGATAAAGACAGAGGACTTTAATTCAGGCAAGATAGACCAGATTGTAAACAGTCTTGGTGGAAAGTAGCCGCACCCTTTAGGGTGCGTTAATTCGCAGGCTGAAGCCTGCGGCTACCTGTGTTTAAGAAATCTGTGCAATCAATTTAAAAGGAGGCAAAACCTATGGAACTAACTAGAAGGAGATTTATACAATTAGGCGCTGCAACAGGCGCTGTCATGGCAATTGAAGGTCCATTTGCAAATGCAATGGAACTTGAACTTGGCGGCAGGGGCGTTGCAGTTGATAAAAGCAAGGGGATTACCGAGAAAGGCAGTGATTTTGATAAGGTCGTTCCCTACACCTGCCTTGTCTGCAACATAGAAGACGGCGGTCTTGCCTATATAAAAGACGGAAGGATAAAAAAACTGGAAGGCAATGACAAGCATGTTTCAACAAGGGGCAGGCTGTGCGCAAAAGGTAATGCTGGGATGGGTCATGTCTATGACCCTGACAGAATCCTCTATCCTCTAAAGAGGACAGGCCCAAGGGGAAGCGGACAGTATAAGAGAATCTCATGGGATGAGGCAATTGGAGAGGTTGCAGATAAGTTAAAGGCTGTTATAGACAGCGGTCATCCAAATGAAACCATGATCCACTGGGGCAGAGACAGAAGCGGAGGCGCCTATGGCAGGTTTATGAAAACACTGGGAACAAATACAGGCGTGAACCACACATCTACCTGTGAATCAAGCAAGAAGATAGGCATGGAGCCGACATGGGGGCCTGACATAGAAACCCCTGATTTTGCCAATACCAAATACATCCTCAACTTTGGCAGCAACATCCTTGAGGCAGCGTATTTCCACAATCCATATTCCCAGAGGGTTGTGGAAGGCACAGTAAAAAACAAGGCAAAACTTGTTACATTTGATGTGAGGCTTTCGAATACTGCTGCAAAGAGCGATGAATGGTTTCCGATATTCCCGGGCACGGACGGCATTGTTGCGCTTGCAATGGCAAATGTTATTATGAGCGAGGGGCTTGCAGATACTGACTACATCAACACATGGACAAACTATTCTGCGGATAAACTTGCTGAATATCTAAAGCAATACACCCCTGAAATGGCTGAAAAATATTCAGGTGTCCCAGCAAAACAGATTAGAAGGATTGCCATTGAATTTGCCAGAACAAAGCCTGCAACCACATACACCTACAGGGGGCCTGCAAAACATCTATACGGCTCATACAATGAAAGAAGCACGATGCTCCTGCCAATCATTACAGGAAATATTGAAGTAAGGGGCGGCTACTGTCTGCCAAGGGGCATGGGTTATGGTCAGCCTGCTAATGGCCCAGAAGGCGGCAAAGAGCCGAGTTTCCTTTCCTCGCCGCCTGATTATCCATTGGCAGGACACAAGGTCGCTCATCTTGTGCCTTTCTGGATTAAGGAAGGCAAGCAGAAGATAAAGGTGCTTATGCGATACATGAACTCTGCAGCATATACCTTCCCTGCTGCCAGCGTATGGAAAGAGGTGCAGATGGATGAGAAACTCATCCCGTTCAGCTTCAAGATAGACAACCAGATGAACGAGGATACGGCCCTCTTTGATATAATCCTGCCTGACTGCAGTTACCTTGAAAGGTGGGACCCTGAAAGTATGCCATCAAGCCTCTGGCCGTGGCTCGGACTCCGACAGCCTGTTATAAAACCATTAGGAGAGGCAGTGGAATTCAGGGAAGTTCTCAAAAAGATTATTCACAAGATTGACCCTGACGGCAAGCGCGGCATGAAGAAATCATGGGAGTTCAAGGATGGCGAGGATTATCTTAAACAGCAGTTTGCAGGCGTTCAAGGGCTGGATTGGGAAGAGTTCAAGAAAAACGGCGTATGGCCAATCTACGGAAAACTTGACCCAAAGACAGGCATGATTGTTGGCAAAGACGGTGTGCCGATAAAGGCAGAATATGGTCTCCCATATAGAGAAGACCCTAACGGCAAGGTTACAGTGGATGGAAAGAAGCGCAAGGGTTTTGGAACAGGTGATGGGAAGATAAACATCCATGTGGCATCATGGGAGAAGTATGGTTTCAATCCGCTCCCTGTTTTCAAGGCGCACCCATGGCACTGGAACAAGGACGGCTCGTCAAAACTTGCTGATGACCAAATGATACTTACCACATTCAAGTGGAATGTTCATACCCAGTCAAGGACGCCGAATGTCAAGTGGCTGACAGAGATGGTTCATTCCAATCCTGCATGGCTCAATGCCGCAACTGCCAAAAAGATCGGGGTTAAAAATGGAGACCTCATCAGGATCACAAGCCCTGTAGGTTATATGGTTGCAAAGACAAGGGTTACAGAGGGAATACATCCAAAGGTTGTTGCAGTTTCCAATACACTTGGGATGAAGTTCGGTAGATTTGCAACTGCAAATAAGATGAGCGGCGCAGGGCAATACGGCGCTCAAGATGACGCTGATATAAAGAACATCTGGTGGAAGGCAGAGGGTGTTAATCCAAACGACATTATCGTCGCCTCTGCAGATCCAATCGGCGGCTCACAGGGCTGGTTTGATACAGTTGTCAAGGTAACGGCTGCGCAATCAGGGGACAAACTCGGCGATGGCAAGGTTGACAATGCAAAGCATGTTGAATTTTTCAAAGAGACCTGCCGAAGCCTGAACTGAAGAAGGGACATTAAAATCAGTTGCTGGTTCGTTCGAGGAACGAACCCTACTTTCATCCCACTCTCCCTTTGCGGGAGAGTGTTGGGGTGAGGGGATTTTTTAACAAATCTTCTAACTGCTCTTTTACCTCTTTATCTTCAGGCATTATTTTCAAGACCTCCTGAAATTCTTTTACTGCCTCATTCAATAGTCCTTTTTCCTTATAACTCATTGCAAGGTTATATCGGGCATTTATATATTTTGGGTCAATGGAAAGAGCCTTTTTGTATTCTTTTATTGCCTCATCAATCATGCCCTTGTCTTTATATATAACCCCGATGTTGTTGTAAGGTCTAGGGTCATTGGAGTCTATCTTTATGATTTCAAGGAGTTCTTTAAGCGCTGCTTCTGTCTGCCCATTTTTTTTATATGCTGTCGCAAGGTTATAACGTGCCTGTAAAAGTTTCGGCTCAAGTTTTTTGGCGATTTGAAATTCCTTGATTGCATCATCAATGCGGCCATGCCTTAAATAAATCTCCCCAAGGGTATTGCGCGCAATGGGATGATTTGCGTCAAGATTTATTGCCTTAATAAATTCTTTTTCTGCATCGTCAACCTTGCCGATCTTTTCCAGCAAAACCCCGCGGTTATAATAAGGCGTAAGCATGAATGGGTTGATATTGGATGCAATGGAATATTCCTCCAACGCCTTATCAAACATCCCTTTAAGTTCATATACAAGCCCCAGATTGTTGTGCGCATTTGCCTGATTGTAGTTTAGCGTCAAACTGTTTAACAATGCCTCAATTGCCCTGTCAAATTCCAGTTTTTTTAAATATATTGAGCCGATGTTTGCATAGGAATGATAAAAAAAAGGGTCAATGGCAATAGCAGTTTTATATTCCTCCATTGCCTTATCAGGCATGTCTTCCATCTCATAACTGCCGCCGAGATTATTATGAGGCCGCGCCTTTTTTGGAGATTTTAATGCGGTGTCCTTCCATAGCGATAAACTGTCATGCCACACTGAACTCCTTGCATTTGCAGCAATTGACAATACTGCAATGAGAATAATAGCCGTAATGCTCTGTAAAATATTTTTTGCCATCATATGTCAGATTTATGATTTCATCTCAAGAACTTTACGTCTCGCATTAAATGCAATCCATTCATAGTCATCCATATTTTCAGGCTTTTTAGCAAAGTCTATCTCGCTCTGATATAAGGGCTTTCCAAATGCGACTATTATTTTTTTGAATCTAGGAAACGCCGCCCCTCTTGGGAGCGCTTCAAATGTGCCTTGAATCAAGCACGGCAGTATCGGGACATCAACCTCTTTTGACAGCATTCCTATGCCCTTTTTAAATGGCAGGATGCTGCCATTATCAGTTATCCCGCCCTCTGGAAATATACAGATGGCGTTGCCTTGTTTTAGAATATAACCAGAGATTTGAATTGCCTTTCTCAAGTGAGTTTTTGGCTCCATAGGGATTACATGCGCAACCTTTGCAAAATATGCTGTGAACCAATTATTAAAAAACTCCTGAAGCGCAAGGAAGTATAGGTTCATAAATGATTTGATTGGAACGCTTGCCGCTATTACAAAACCGTCTAAATAACTCGCATGATTCGGAGCAATTATATAAGGCGGAAGAGGGATGTTTTCAATGCCTCTTGCCTTTAATCTAAAAAATATTTTCCCGATAATCTTTAGCAGGATAAGCAAAGATATGCTAATCAGGGTATTTAAAAAACCAGATGCCTTCTGATTTAAAGACATGTCCTTAAAAATATCTTTCATGTCTTAAAGCCCTTTATATTAGGGCCTCCATCTTTGACAGATTTAATGATTATCATACCAGTTAGGAAAAATATTATCAAAGAAAGCACAGCAGGCCTCTGGGTTCCGAATGCATGAGATACCTGCGCAAAGAGAAAGGGTCCTAGTATGGAGGATGATTTTCCAACAAAGGAATAGACCCCGAAATATTCCGCTTCTTTTCCTTCAGGGATAAACTGCGTATAAAATGCCCTGCTGGATGCCTGAATTGTGCCGAGCCACAACCCTGCAAATGATGCCAATAGCCAGAACCCTGATTTTGTCTCAACAAAGTATGCTGTGATTGCAACCAGTGTCCACATAAAAAGCGCAAGCATGACCACCTTTTTAGGCCCCCATAAATCTGTTGGTTTTGCCATAGCAAATGCTCCGACAAGGGCAGAGGTCTGAACAATTAAATAAAGCGCTATCAGTTCCTCATACCCAAATCCAAGCGTGGTCGCTGCAAATATGCTGGAAAATACAATAATTGTATTAACGCCGTCTTCGTATATAAGATATGAGATTAAAAATCTCCTTGAGTTTTTTATTCCCCAAATCTCTTTAAGCGTTTTAATGGTGTGTTTAAAACCTGTAATGCCGGATTGTATTGCAGAAAGTTTGGATTTATTGTCCTGCGGCAAAAATATAAATGCAGGCATAGAAAACAGCATAAAAAATGCAGCAACCATGAGCCATACATATTCAAATCTGCCTGCCTTTACAAGAGGTATGGAAAGTAAAAGAGACAGAATAGAGCCTGCATAGCCGACCCCGAACCCCCATGCAGAGACGCGTCCTTGATATTCATTTGGAGATATTCGGGGAAGAAAAGAGTTGTAAAAGACAAGCCCGCCCTCCATGCCGAGATTGGCCAGAACAATCAAGATAAATCCTTGAAAAGCCATTCCTTTCTCAATTGTAGAAAGACATGCTATTGATGCTACACTCAAGAGCGTATAGGAAAAAAGAAGTTTTTTTCTTATGCCGCCGTAGTCTGCAATACCGCCTATAAAAGGGGATGATAATGCCACAATTGCCATGCTGACAGAAATTGCCATGCCCCACCAGATGTCCCCAAGACCTTTTTCATTCCCAACGATTATGTTTGCATAATAAACAGGAAAGACCACTGACACTATAACAGCAGAATAACTGGAATTGGCAAAATCAAAGAGCGTCCAACTTATAATGTGTTTTTTATTGAGATTCACCTTGCAGATTATTTTGGACTAAATTTGGCAATACTGCAAGGTTATTGTGGGTTTTAGAAATGGTTCGGCAAGAGATTAACAGGCTGTTGAAAAAGGCATCAACAGCCTTGATTACACAGATTAGGAAAAACGATTACACAGATATTTCAATGGGTTTTAATCTGTGAAATCTAATCTTTTATCTGTGCAATCAGAGTTTGTTGAGTTTTTCAACATGCTTTCTTTGATTTTCAGATAAAACCTTTTTTCTCAAGCGGATTGATTTCGGCGTAATCTCAACAAGTTCATCCTCTGCGATAAATTCAAGCGCCTGTTCAAGTGTTAAGGAAATAGCAGGCGGCAGGGTAATGCCATCATCGCTTCCAGATGCCCGCATGTTTGTTAGTTTCTTTGCCTTCATTGGATTTACAACAATGTCATTGTCTTTTGCATGAATGCCTATAACCATGCCCTCATAAGTCTTTGTGCCGGGGTCAATAAAAAATTTGCCCCTATCAAGAAGGTTGTAAAGCGCATAACCGGTTACTTCTCCTTCATCCATTGAAATCAGGACGCCGTTTTTCCTTGAAGGTATTTCGCCTTTGAACGGACCGTAACTGTCAAATACATGGTGCATGATGCATGTGCCTTTTGTCTCAGTCATAAGTTCTGTTTGAAGCCCGATAAGCCCCCTTGCAGGAACCTTGTATTCCATCCTCACCCTGTTGTCTGTTCCTGTGTTCATGTTGAGCATCTCGCCTTTCCTCATCCCGAGTTTTTCTATGACAATGCCTTGATATGCAGAATCAACATCCACTGTCAACTGCTCATAAGGTTCTAGCAATTGCTCATTTATCTTTTTGAGAATAACCTGAGGTTTTGACACTGCGAATTCATAGCCTTCCCTGCGCATCGTCTCCATCAGGATTGCAAGGTGCAGTTCGCCTCTGCCAGAGACCTTGAATATATCGGCATTCTCTGTTTCCTCAACCTTGAGCGCAATATTTGTTCTAAGTTCTCTGAATAATCTTGTGCGGATATGTCTGGATGTGACAAACTTGCCTTCTTTGCCTGCAAACGGCGAGTTGTTCACGAGAAACTCAACATTAAGGGTTGGTTCATCAATATCAATAGGAGGCAGTTGAACCGGATTTTCCGCATCGCTTATTGTTTCGCCGATTTCTATTTCTTCAAGCCCTGCGACTGCTATAATCTCGCCTGCTGATGCCTTTTCCACTGCCAGCCTGTTTAACCCTTGAAAGCCGAGGAGATTTGTAACCTTGCTTTTTTGAATAGAGCCGTCCCTCTTAATCCGCGCAACTTGGCTTCCGATATTCATCTGCCCGTTTGAAATCTTCCCAATAGCAATCCTTCCAATGTAGTTGTCATATTCAAGGCTTGTT
>JACRNI010000094.1 GCA_016234925.1 Deltaproteobacteria bacterium
GATATAATTGCTGTTGATATAATCAGCAACCTCTTTTGTCTCAAGGGTCTTTTCCTCATAAACATGACACCAGTAGCACCATACCGCTGTTATGAGCATGAATATTGGTTTGTTTTCTTTTTGCGCCTCATCAAACGTCTGCGCCGAATACTCCCGCCATTTTATCAGGGATGTATCATGGGTGTAGGCGTGAACTTCAGTGAGAAGTGAGAAGTGAGAAGTGAGAAGTATGGAGAACAACAGAAAATAAAATCTTATTTTGCAACCCTTGAACCCTTGAATCCTTGAACCCTTTTTCATATTCCCACCTCCATTTTTTTATACGCATTATGCCTTTTCCACTCATTCGCAATCTTGTTTGCGGCAATCCAGTATCCCATAATATCTTCTCTGGAAAAATCTTTCAACTGGCAGACCGGCTCTGAATTGAACCTTGCCCATTTTTCCCAGTCATATGTAAGTATCTCTAAACCAAACTCCTCTGGATGTTCAAAAATCCTTGTCCCCGGATAAGGCACGAACATGGCTATTTCTGAATTCTGGTGCAATCCTTCACGATAAAACCTAGCGACCGCATCAATGGTAATTTCAGCCTCCTCCGGATTATCACCGGGATGTCCGATTATCCAGAATGTGTCAACTATTAAACCATTTTTTACTGCATTTTTGCAAACATCAATTGCCTGCGGCAGGGTAATCTTCTTATTCATTTTATCAAGCACCTTTTGAGAGCCGTTTTCAATGCCAAGTATAAGATTATTTACCCCAGCCTTTTTCATTGCAGCAAAGCCGTCATCTGTTACTGAATCAACCCTTGACAGTATATAAAATGCTGGATGCAGTTTTATAGTTCCGAGTTTATCGCACAGTTCAAAAAAATATTTAGACCTCATATTAAACATGCTGTCTTCAAGCCCGACTGCATAATTTCCATATTTTTCAGCAAGAGTCTTTATTTCCTCAAAGAGCATCTCAACAGGGAACTGCCTTACCTTCTGCCCCCAGAACAGACTCTCATTGCAGTATGTGCATTTGTAAGCGCAGCCGCGGCTTCCGACAATTGAAACAGCCATATTTTTAACAAAGCCTTCTGGCAAAAGGCTGTAGTCAGGCATAGGGATTTCCTTTATATCACCGAGTGGTCTTTGCTGGTTTTTTATTACCTTTCCGGAACTGTGTTTGAATGTAATTCCTGAAACATTATCAAATTCTTTTTTTTGCAAAATGGTTTTAATAACATCAAGAACAGTCCATTCGCCTTCGCCCCTGATAACAATATCAACATATTCTGAATCTTCAAAACACACTTTATCCCTGTATGAAACATGCGGCCCGCCAAGCGCAATGACACAATCAGGTTTTACTTTCTTGCAAATCTCCGCAATCTTAAGCGCAGTTGGATAAAGCATTGTATACGGTACGCCTATGCCGATAAATGCAGGATTAGATTCTTTGACTGCATCATTTATTACAGAATATATCTGGCTTTCTATGCTCTGTTTATCATAGGACGGGGACTGGGACTGGGACGGCTTTATATAATAGTCAAGAGGAATGATATTTGTCTTAACACCATTTTTATTGACAAATGTTCCTACGCTTAAAAGCCCCCTTGGAAAGTCGTATGTTGTTGTAAATCTCTCTGGATGGTCAAGACAGTGTATGCCGGGGGATATTAAAAGGCAGGTTGTATTCATCTAAACACCACAGCACTTCTTATATTTTTTGCCGCTTCCGCATTGGCATGGGTCGTTGCGGCTTATTTTATTTTTAAGAGATGCATCTTCTTCGCTTTGCGAGCAGAAATAATCGTAAGATATTATCGTATGGTCTAAAGTTTCTGTTCCCTGCTTATAGCCTGCAGGGACAGGCTTTGGAAGCACCTTCATATCAATTATTACATAGCCGCCTTTTTTAACATGGACAGGCTCTTTTATAGGGAAGAAAGCCTGTTTCCAATGTGTCTTTTGGGATGATGGGGATGTGTCTATTACAACATCATCTGTCAGCAGCGCTTGAAACCAGCCTGCAAAACCGTGCAGTGTGCCAGATTTGGAAAACTCAAATTTAAGTCTTTCATTTATAGAAGGGTTGTCTGTCTCAACTAAATCTATGCCATTATAAATCAAAGGATTTGACAAAAAATCTTTTTTACTTATGTCCTCTATTAAAATTCTTTTGGTGAGTTCTTCTTTTGCAAATGAAAAATCAAAGCCAGCCACGTCATTCCAGAATGAGAACTTTTTATAAACGCCGCTGTTTTCAACAGGCGCAAGCCAGAGTTTTAAAGCCTCTGGAATGAGCCTGCCGTCTTCTTTCAAAAACCTCTTTCTAGCATCTATTGTAAATTCAAGGGTATTTTCCTCGACTGCAAAACTGCCGAGTGTCTCCGAGACTATAACATCAGCCTTTTCAGGAATTTCAATATCCTTTGAAACCCCCTCAATAAAAACTATCTTATCATCTATTCCGTTTCTCTTTGCAATCTCTCTTGCCAGATTTATTGAATCCGTCTTTTCAACTGCATATACCTTTTTTGCGCCAGCCTTCAACGCAAGAAAACTCAATATCCCAAGACCGCACCCCAAATCAACAACAACATCGCCTTCTTTGACAACTTGGGATATTGCCTTTTCATAGGCATCCATCCTCACCCTGTCAGCCATCATGTCATAGTAGTCGTTGAATAATGTCAAAGTTTTTCTGAATTTTTGCAATTCCTTTTACCAATCCTTTTTTGCAATAACAGCATTGAAGTCATTTATTGCAGATGCATAATAACCCTGTTTGTATTTTGCAACCCCCATGTTAAAAGCGGCAATGGCTGACAATGGATTTATCTTTAGCGCCTCTTTATATTTATTTATTGCATCCTCATATTTCTTCTCCTGATAGCGCCTGTTTCCCTCTCTGACCTTTTCAATAGACGCATCTCCAATCCCCATGCCGAGGAGGGAAAAAGACATTAAAAAAATATACCTGTCCCTGCAAGTTTTAAGCAGGGAATGGACTTACCTGTTCTTGACATGCTCTTATCCTTAAAATACTCTTTATGTTTATCGTAGGTTGGGTTGTGCTTTTTAACCCAACATTTTTTATTTTGTGTTTTATTTATTGTTGGGTTGATAAAACCAACCCAACCTACTTGCTACTTGCTGTAAAGAAATATGTATTGCCTTCCCTTGCCCTGCGGTAATTTGGCATTGTTTTATTTTATGGTCTTTTGAAGGGCAAAGCCACCCTGTAACCGTTAAATTTTATAATTGCGTAGGGCGGGCTGTGCCCGCCATTTATGTTTTATCAATATTTTTTTGGTGGGCGCAGCCCACCCTACTTGCTTTTCATTAAGAATCACCCGTTCCTATCGGACGTTCTTTTACTTCCATAATCCTGAAACAGCAATCTTTTTTGATATTGACCACCGCAAAGATGTCTATCGTTAACCCTGTCCACTTTTTTATGCCTAAAGGCACTTCGGGCATACAATATAACTTCCATTATCCGACATCTGCTCAACAGGCAGAACTGCGCCGCACTCGCCGCATTTTGCATAATGCGTTGCCGCTTTTGCCATCTCCTCCGCCTTTTCTTCTTCAATCTCCATCTGCGTTTTTTCTTTTTTTACATCATTTTCTTCCATACACACCTCCTAAATATATCTTGAGTTTATTTTTTTGCATCTCCTCAACCCCCAGTTAAATGGGACGGTTGTCCATGACCTCTAAAGTTGACGCTCAAAAAATGCCCGGCATACTGTACTGGGGACAGATTTCAAATCTGTCCCCAAGTTGAGCGCAGAAGCCGCAGCGACAACGAACGGGGCACCCAACCGAAGGCTGGGTCGGGGCATTTTTCAGTGTCAATCACCCCATCCTCATAACCATCGGCTGATTGAGCATCAATATATAAAGTATTGTTAAGCATAAAATCATTATTGCCATAGAAACAAATCCTCTACCCTCAAAGTCCTGCAAAGAAGTCTTATAAGTGAGATAGATTGCATAAACAGTTCCCAATATTGCAAGCGCAATCTCAAGATAGTATATCATATTAAAAGATATAATCGGCTCTAGTTTTAATCCCCTTGTCCCAAATAAATTCCATCCCCAGCCAAATGGGTCTGATGATACAATCAGCAAATTTTTCCCCTCTCCAAACAAATGAAAAACATTGTGGCTGAGATGAAAAAACAGGGCAAGGGGGATTAGAGGGTAGGCAAAGGCAACAAAAAGGTCGTGGGTCGTGAGTCGTGAGCCGTGAGTCAACAAGACAAAAAAAAGATATACAAGAACTGTTAATGCAGTAAATCCAAAGAGTGCTATTGTTACAAGCGCATATGGCGCTATCCCGGTATTCATCATAATTGCATCTGTCCATTTAAACCATACAGGTATCATTGTTATGCCGTGGAATATGACGATTGCAAATGCAGCAAGTATCATCAGACTCTCATCCAGACTCCTGTCAGAAGGATGCGTGAGTTCCTTTGCTACAGGTCTTATATTCAGTGCGATATTATCCTTTGGGCATGTTTTTACACACTCTGTGCATAAAACACAGTATGTATTTCTGTCCATTGCCTCAGGATATTCAAAAACAGGACAGCCGTAGCCTTTTTCATTCCCATTTATGCAGTCCTTTGTATTGCATGCCCTGCAAACAGCCTTGTCCCTTGCGCGGAGTTCTAAAAGAGAAAATTTAGAATAAATGCCTATCATCCCGCCAATTGGACACAGGTATCTGCAAAAACTCCTTCTTTCAAATATGATTGATATTAAAACTGCTGCTATCAAAAAAATAATTGCAATGTATGCTGTATTTTTTGGATTTGATACAGCAGAAAAATAAAATTCAGCCCATGTTATAATCAAAAATGAGATTATAACAGGATACATATTTCTGAGCCATATAGGAAATTTTTTGTCAAGGCCTAATCCTGTCTCCTTTTTCTTCCAGAATGCAAGCCTCTGAACCCAGTCTGAGATTGCAGCCCACGGACACACAAGACACCATGCCCTGCCAATTAAAGGGAATGTAAATATAAGCCCGCCCCACCATATTGTCCATGTGACAACTGTTGCAATATTGCTGCTGCTTAAAGATGCGCCGTAAAGCCCTGCAAGGATTATAAGGATAAAGATTAAGACAAATGGGATTTGAAGGATGAACTGAAAAGCACGGGTTTTTAAAAGATAATTTAATGTATGGTTTTTGAGGAGGTTCATAAAATCAGGGGGCAAGGGTTCTAGGATTACAGGGTTTAGTAGCGTTGCCCTTTATGGGCAACGAATTCGTCGGGGATAAACCCCGACGCTACTTGACCCCTTGAACATGCACAGCGAGCGCAAGCGAGCGAATAGGAAATCTTTCTTCCTTACATGAGAGCCTGAAAGGCTCAACCCTCGAACCCTGTTCATCATCCAACAGGCGCCGCTTTCTTTTTTGCCTCTTGCTGTTTCTTTTTCAGATATGCTACTGCAATAATAGATGCAATAAGGATAAATGAAACGGAGCCGAGAAAAATTAGATTTGACTTTGGCTCGCCTACCCTCAGTGGAAATTCTACATTTATCTCCTTACCCTTGTCATTAAAAGAAACATTCACCTTAAAATCCGCCTCATAAGGAATATTTGCATAAAACGGATACCTCTTTTCAAAATCCTTTTCAAAATCAAACTTCATATCCTCTTTTAAGCCAAGAATGGATTTTTTATAAAATACCATCTTTAAAGGCTTGCCAATGTATGGTTCACCTGTTTGTTTTTCCTTTATTATAGCAACTGCCTTGACCCTTATTGTGGAATCGCTCTGCTTATGCTGGAAAACCGAAAAATTGACAAGATAGCCGTCCTTTTCAATAATATATTCTTCAGATGGATTCTGCGGATAGTGTGTTTGCGCCCCTGCATGAGGGTTTATGATTTTTGAGTGCGCAGCGTGAGAGACAGTCAATAGTGAATAGTGAGTAGTGAATAGTGAAAGAAAGAAAATAACAATAACCCTTGACCCTTGAACCCTTGAACCCAATTTGTAGTTAATTGCACTTGCAGGACACTTTGTTATGCAGAGCCCGCAATTATCGCATTCTATGCCAATAATATTTTTGTGCGGCTCAAGCCCTCTTGGACATGCCTCTGTGCAGAGATTGCACTGCTGTGGACATGCCTTGGTATTTACATCTATGCCAACGAGCCGCTTGAAACCAAGCAGAGAAAAGAACGCCCCGCCGGGGCAGAGATATTTGCACCATCCCCTTCTTGACACCATAAGTTCAAACAAGAGCAAAAAGACTATCAATACAAGCCCGAAACTGAATGTGGAATAGAATATATAGTGATATAATTCTCTGCTTACAAGGGCGTAAGGCAAAATGTACGGAAGCAGATGAATCCCGAACAAAGACAGTGTGAGGATAGAAAAAAGCACAAAATATTTATACTCCCTAGCCATAGAAATGTTTAGAATCGGCACATTAAATCTCTCCAGTTGAGACCTTATCTTTTCATTCAATTCAAAGAGCAGGTTCATCGGGCATATCCAACCGCAGAATGCCCTGCCGAATATCAGGATAAACACTAAAGGTATGATGAGTGAGATTAAAAGTGGAATATAAAATACCTTGCTGGCAATGGTTGCAGCAATTGCCATAACAGGGTCTGTAATATTAAAATCAAACAGAGTTATTGACCATATCCCTCCTTTAAACACATCCAGATAAGGCACAAACTCTCCAGCATTAACCGGCTGTGATGCTATTTTGTGGATAATGGCATAGAGATAAGACATTACATACCCGTTCTCCTCCATTGCCATATCTATAACATCCTTCTGGCTTCTGGCTGAGAGAAGATAGCCGTAATAACTCATAATGGTAATGACAAAGATTACCGCTATGACCGAAATCTGTATAATTTTTCTTATGTATTGAAGCATATGTGTTATGGTGAAACAATTTCTAATATCTAAATCCTAATATCTAATAAAATGTCTAATTTCTAAACACTAATTCCTAATAATTGGAAATTTAGTCATTGGGCATTTCATTAGAAATTAGACATTAGGATTTAGATATTTTCATTGTCCCTAGCCCCTAACCCCTGTTTTTAATGTCCCGGCGGCATACCCGGCAGATGCTCATCATAAATAGGCATCTGATAATTCTCATAAAATGCTATTTTATGTTCCTCGCCTCTAGGTATAACCCTTATTGCCTGCGGAACCTGAATGCACGCCTTTTCACACAAACCGCAGCCAACGCATTTGTCTGTTATTTCAGGCCTTGCCCAGTTTCCAAGTTTTAATGCAACATCAGGGAATGGACATGCCTGCTGGCAAAAGCCGCAAATCCTGTTATTGTATGAATAGCATATCGTTTTATCAACAACTGCCCTTCCCATATATGCATTTTTGACTATTTCTTCTACATCCTTTGCAAAAATAGATTCCTCCATTTTAACCTTTTTTATCGCCCCTGTCGGGCAAACATGACCGCACTTCATACAAAGGATGCAGCCCTGTTCTCTCGGTACTATATACGGTGTTCCTATATTTGCAAGACCGCCGTCAATGCCAATAAATTTTATTGCCTTATTTGGACATATTTCGCCGCATATAAAACACCTGATGCACTTGCCGCTGAATTCATTTTCAGGAACAGCCCCTGGCGGACGAAGATATATTTTTGCATTTGCAATGTTTTTAAATAAAAAACCGCCAAACAATGCAATACCGCCAAAGATTAGCGAGCCTTTTAAAAATATTCTTCTGGTAATTTTTTCAAACATAGTGTTTCGTAATGAACGGCAAAGTAAAAAGTCTCAGATGCAAGGCGGAGCAAGACTTCAAGCGAGGCATACTTTTATGGTATGTTGAGCGAAGAAGCCGCAGCGACAACGCAGCAGATGGGCTTTTTACAAAGCCGTTAAAAGAGTGGATGGAATGTCCTCCCCGTATCAAACGGCACCTGGTCCCCAAGTATCTTCCACTTTCCGTCTTCTTTTATAAGGTTGTGCGCGCCAAGACTCCATGAATCAATTATTATTGATTCATCACCCTCACCTGGAATAGGTTTTTTAGGTCTGCCCATTAGAGTGCCTTCACATCTCATCCTTGCAAAATTGCCTGATATCTCTATTGAAAATATCGGGTGAGACAGTTCAAGATTTGTAAAATTATTTATTATTGTCTGCCACTGTTTTCTTGCATCATTCAAATCCCTGCCCGAATTTATATAGTTTTTAGAAAAATTCTGCATTATGCCTTCAGCATCTCCTTTTTTTGCAAGCGCTATAAGATTGTCAAATACAACCTTTATCTCCTTAAAGTCCTGAGAATCCCTTTTGAGGTGAGTATATGTCTCCCGTTTAGGAACCTTAACCGGCTCTCCAGCAAATGAGACTGCTGAAAATGCAAATACAATAAAAATCAAAAACAACTTTTTCATTTAAACCTCCCATGAATAGTGCTTTTGTCAAGCACTAAATATTTGATTAAGAATCTTTTAAGAATAAATATGCTTTGTCTGGACATTTCGTGAGTCTTTAACCCTTTTCAGATTACCGTTATTTATCAGGGAATCAGCCATC
>JACRNI010000021.1 GCA_016234925.1 Deltaproteobacteria bacterium
CAATCTATGATTACGCAGATAAAAGATCGGATTACACAGATTAAAGCCCTTTGAAATATCTGTGTAATCATTTTTTCTCATCTGTGTAATTAAGTCTGTTGAGGTCTTTTTCAACAGCCTGTTAAACCATTATTTACCCTTGACAACCTCTCCTTTATACCATTAAAATAAAATTATGAATTTCAAAAATCCCTGCAAATTTATTCTAATACTTTTTCTCATCCCTATCGTTTTTACCTCATGCAGTAAAAAGGGAAATTGGGAAAACAAATGGGTTATAGCAGGCGCTATGAATGAACTCCGTTCAGGCGCAGGCGCTGTTGTTGCTGAAAATCGTCTTTATATTGTAGGCGGTATTCAGGGCAAGAAAAAGGGCGTTCTTACAAGTTGCGAATGGGCAGAGATAGATAAAAACGGGATGCTTGGAAAATTCAACAAAGCAGCAAACCTTGTAATAGAAAGAGGATTTATTACAGCAGTGGAATATAATGGCTGGATATATGCGATAGGCGGCGCAAATGGCGAACATGGTTCAAACCTTTTAAATACTGTTGAAAGGGCAAAAATCAATCCTGATGGAAGTCTTGGCGCATGGATACTGGAGAAGAATAAGATGTTTTCCAGCAGGCGCGGTGTGACAGGCGCAGCATCAATGGGATATATATATGCAATCGGCGGATTTAACGGCGAGTTTCTTGATACAGTTGAGCGGGCAAAGGTTTTAAAAGACGGCAGCCTTGATAAATGGGAACTCGTGCCGCAGATAATGCAGGAGCGGAGATATATCCACGGCAGCGCTATTGCAGGCAAGTATATATATGCAATCGGCGGACATAAAAAAGAAACAGGCGGCGCATTAAACAATGTTGAATGGTCTAAAATAGATGAAAAGGGCGAATTAACTGAGTGGAAAGACACTTCCCCTATAAATATTCCGAGATTTTTAACAGGAGCGATTGCAAATAAAGGATATGTCTTTGTTGTCGGCGGTTATGACGGCAATTACATAGATGCGGTTGAAACGGCAAAAATAAATCCTGATGGCTCATTAAGCAAGTGGAATACAGCAACACCATTAAGCACAGCAAGGGCAAGCATGGCAGTTGCAAGTTACAAGGAATATATCTATGTCATAGGCGGCGCAACCGCGCCCAACGGCGTATTCTTAAACACAATAGAACGCGCCGCAATAAACAACAAGGGTGAAATCGGCAACTGGAATTGAACAGCCCAAAAATAGACTTTGATTTTTGGGGAAACCTGCAAGTTGGCTGCCAGACGAGGCAGAGGCCATTTTTGCGACGAGCCGTATATCACCAATACGGTGAGGAGCAAAAATGCGCCGATAACGAAGTATGCCTGTCCCCGAGTGTCTCTATCGGGGAGCAGGCAAATCGCAGGTTTGTAAAATAGCGAGGTTCTTAATCGCTATTTTACGGAACAGACATAGCAAAAGGGGGCTTCTTCCGAAATACCCCCTCAATACTATCTTTTCTTTTTTGCAGGCGTCTTTTTCGCTGTCTTTGTTGCTTTTGCCTTGGATGTTTCCTTTGCCTTTGTCAGTTCATCAACCTTTGCTGTCAACTCAGATGCCTTATTGTTTAATTCTGTATTTCTTGCTACCAATTCTTTTATCTTTGATTCCAGATTTGCCTTTTCAGCAGTAATGGATTCTATCTGCTTTTTAAGGTCAGTATTTTCCTCTTGAAGTTTTTTGGATTCGCAGCCTGATAAAAATGTAGTTGCCAGAATAACCAGCAATGCCGATAAAATAATAGTCTTTTTCATATCATCTCCTTTTTTTATAATTTAGAAATAACAAGTATAATGATTGCATATTTTTGTCAATATTTTTCCCATTTTAAAAATATTGACAATGGTTCAGCCTTGTTCTAATATTCATTTATGGCATAAGGTGTAAAGAAGTTTTTATCTATGCCATCAGTAAAATTCCAAAGGTTGAAAGGAGAATATAATGTCAGAAAAGGTTTTGCAAGTTACGGACAGCAGTTTTGAGACAGAGATATTGAAATCAACCGTCCCTGCACTTGTGGATTTTTGGGCAACATGGTGCGCGCCATGCAAGGCAATAGCGCCGATTGTAGAGGAAATGGCTGACACATATGCAGGCAAGGTCAAGATTACAAAGATGAATGTAGATGAAAACCCGGCAACACCCGGCAAGTACGGCGTTAGGGGCATACCAACATTGATATTATTTAAAAACGGGCAGGTGGTTGACCAATTGGTGGGCGCTGTGCCGAAAACACAGGTGAAGGCACTGATTGACAAGGCGCTATAATCTTTCGCAAAATAATATCATCAATATAAATAATATTAGGGCGGGCATATTTGTCCGCCTTTTTTATTTGGAAAAATATGCAAGGTTTTAAAAATAGTATAAACAGGGTTATCATTATTGTCCTTGACAGCCTCGGTATTGGCGAACTGCCTGATGCAAATGAGTATGGCGATGCTGGCAGCAATACGCTTGGAAACATAGCAAAAACAGTCAAGGGATTTAATCTTCCCAATCTTGAAATGATGGGCATTGGGAATATAAATGGTATTGAAGGTTTAAAAAAAGCAAAAAATCCCATTGCGTCTTATGCCAAAATGACAGAGGCGTCTAAAGGTAAAGACACTGCTACAGGCCATTGGGAAATGGCAGGGATTATCCTTGACAAACCATTTCCAACATATCCAAATGGTTTTCCAGAAGAGATAATGAAAAGGTTTAAAATGGCAACCGGCATGGATTATCTCGGCAATATCCCTGCATCAGGAACAGAAATCATAATAAAACTCGGCCAAGAGCATATTAAAACTAAAAAACCTATTGTCTATACATCTCAAGACAGCGTATTTCAGATTGCAGCGCATAAGGATATTATACCGATTGACAAACTCTATGAGATTTGCAAGATAACCCGCAAAATACTTGATGATTACGACATATGCAGGGTTATTGCAAGGCCATTTGAAGGCGCTCCCGGGGCTTTTAAAAGAACTGAACAAAGAAAAGATTTTTCAATTGCGCCCACAGAAGAAACTATTCTTGACAAACTCAAGGCAAGGGGGTTTCCTGTTATTGGTATTGGCAAAATCGGCGATATATACGGACATCGTGGATTGACTCAAGAGATCCATACAAAGAATAATGCTGACAGCGTTGATAAAACTCTGGATGCTATGAAACAAATAGACACTGGACTTCTATTCACAAACCTTGTTGATTTTGACATGCTCTACGGACATAGAAACGATGCGTCAGGTTATGCAAGGGCATTGCAGGATTTTGATGTAAGACTGCCTCAAATAATGGGATTGCTTAAAGATGATGATATGCTTATAATTACAGCAGACCACGGCTGCGACCCGACAACACCGTCAACTGACCACTCAAGAGAATATGCGCCGCTTTTGGTTTATGGTAAAAAATTAAAAACAGGGATAAATCTAGGGACTAGAAAAACATTTGCAGACATTGGACAAACCATTGCAGATATATTTAAAATTGAAAAGATGCAAAATGGAGAAAGTTTTTTAAAGGAACTCCTGTGATGGCATAGATGAATATTTATCTTCACACCTTGAGCCATAAATGAAAAAAAATAAAAAAATAATTATAAAAACAAAGGACGTTTTAAAAAAGATAAGAAAACCTGTGCCAAAGCCATCTGCCGTGCATAAAAAGGAAACAGCATATGACCGCAAAAAATCTAAAATTGTTGTCAAAAAAATATTGAAGGGGATAATATGATTACGCAGATTTTAAGAAGCAGATTACACAGAAATGTCATTGCGAGCCCCCTCACTTGTCATTGCGAGGCGAAGCCGAAGCAATCTCTTGGGATTGCCACAGTCGCTTACGCTCCTTCGCAATGACAACAAGTTGCATCTGTGTAATCGTTTTTTTAGAATCTGTGTAATCACTTTCTTTCATAGGGGATAAAAGATGAAAAAAACAATATTTGAGGCATCTAAACTTTTGTGTATTGCGCTTTTATCTTCTGGCTGCGCAGCCATAGTGATAGCAGGAGATAATAGACCATACTGAAAAGATTTTGGAAGGCAAGAAATAAATTGCGCGCTTACGATATTATAAAAAAAAAGAGGGATGGCAATCCATTGACCGCTGATGAGATTGCCTTTTTTGTAAAAGGCGCTGCCTCGGGTGATATGCCTGACTATCAAATATCCAGCCTTTTAATGGCAGTATATTTTCAGGGCATGACAAGAAACGAGATTACTGCGCTTACAAGAGAAATGCTCTATTCCGGCAGGATATTGGACCTATCATTTATCAAAGATAAAAAAATAGACAAGCATTCAACAGGCGGGGTCGGCGATAAACTCACCTTGACATCTGCGCCCCTTGCGGCTGCATTGGGTGTGTCTGTTCCAATGATTGCAGGAAGAGGTCTAGGACACACAGGCGGGACAATTGATAAATTGGAATCAATCCCCGGCTTTAGAACAAATTTAACATTAGAAAAATTTACGCAGCAGATAAATAATATCGGGATTTCAATTATTGGACAGACAAAAGAGATTGCACCTGCTGACGCTAAACTGTATGCCTTGCGGGATGTGACTGCAACAGTTGAAAGCATACCTTTGATTGCAAGCAGCATCATGAGCAAAAAACTTGCAGAAGGTATCGACGGACTTGTCCTTGATATAAAGGTTGGAAGCGGCGCATTTATGAAGGATTTAAAAAAAGCAAGGAAACTTGCAAGGACAATGGTTGAGATTGGCAAGAACATGGGCAAGGAGATTGTTGCTGTGCTGACCGATATGGACCAGCCTCTTGGCATGGCAGTCGGCAACAACCTTGAGCTTATGGAGGCAGTTGATGTTTTAAAAGGCAATGGCCCTCAGGATGTAATTGATCTGACCATTGAACTCGGCGCATGGATGCTCGTTCTCGGCAAAAAGGCTTCTAATCTGAAACACGGCAGAAAAAAGATTAAAAACGCAATTAAAGATGGAAGCGGGTTGAAAAAGTTTAAAGAAATGATTGCATATCAAGGAGGCAATACGGATTTTATTGATAATCCATTCCCCGATAGAAGCATTCGGGGACAAGCTTTATTTAAACAGGCAAAATATAAAGACACATTTGTTACAAAGAAAAACGGTTTTATCTCAAATATAGATGCAGAATCTATCGGACTTGCAGCAATGTGCATTGGCGCAGGAAGGACAAAGAAGGATGAAGATATTGACCTTTGCGCAGGCATAATCCTTGACAAAAAAGTTGGAGAGCCTGTTAAAAAAGGCGATTTGCTTGCAACAATTTATTTTAATGATGTCTCAAAAAAGATTCCAGCAATAAAATATCTTGAAAAGGCATTTTTATTCTGCAAGAATAGACCAAAAAAAAGACCGCTGATAATTGAGGTGATTCAATGATACGCAAGGCAAACATAGAAGACATAAAAGAGATTTATAAACTTATAGAAATATTTGCAAACAAGGGCGAGATGCTGCATAGACCCCTGACAGATATGTATGACAATCTGCGGGACTTTTATGTGTATGAAGAAAACGGCAATATTCTCGGCTCATGCGCGCTTCACATTATATGGGAAGACATGGCCGAGATAAGGTCTCTCACAGTAAAAGAAGAGGTGTCTGGCAAAGGTGTAGGCAGCGCGCTTGTAAACACATGCCTTGATGAGGCAAGGATACTTGGAATCAAGAAGATATTTGCCTTAACATACAAACCAGCCTTCTTTGAAAAACTTGGCTTTATGTCCATTGACAAGATGACGCTTCCCCACAAGATATGGGGTGA
>JACRNI010000038.1 GCA_016234925.1 Deltaproteobacteria bacterium
ACTAAATCACAAATTTCAAACAGTTTGTAATTTGGTGCTTGATTATTGGTTATTGTTTGTTTATTGGTGCTTGTAATTTGGTGCTTGTTTGTAATTTGGTGCTTGGTCATTGGAATTTTTCATCCTCCTTCATCTTAATTTGAGCGTTGATATTGCAATAAGCGAAAGTATAATTGAAATAATCCAGAACCTGACAATTATCCTTGGCTCAGGCCAGCCTTTAAGTTCAAAGTGATGATGTATGGGCGCCATTTTAAAAATCCTCTTGCCGCGGATTTTATAAGAACCAACCTGAAATATTACTGAAAGCGCCTCTACAACAAATATGCCGCCGACCAATATAAGCAGTATCTCGTGTTTTGTAATAATTGCCAAAGTTCCAAGAGCGCTGCCAAGGGCAAGGGGGCCGACATCCCCCATAAATACCTGCGCTGGATATGTGTTGAACCACAGAAATCCAAGACTTGCGCCGACCATTGCGCCTGCAAATATTGTAAGTTCGCCGCTTTTCGGCACATACAGTATCTGGAGATAATTTGCGATCTTTACATTTCCTGCCAGATATGCAAAAAGCATGTATGTTCCAGCCGCAATCATTACAGGGCCTATTGCAAGCCCGTCAAGACCGTCTGTAAGATTAACGGCATTTGATGCGCCAACGATTACAAGGATAACAAACGGGATGTAAAAAAGCCCCAAATCAATCCTCACCTCTTTGAAAAACGGAACTGTAATGTTCGTGTCAAAACCGCTCATATACAGAAATACTGCGGCTATTAACGCTATAAAAAACTGCCATAATAACTTATATCTCGGCCAGAGACCTTCGCTGTTCTTTTTAACCAATTTTATATAATCATCAATAAATCCTATTGCCCCAAAACCAAGTGTTATAATTATAAGCAGCCAGACATAAAGATTTGCAAGGTTTGCCCACAACAGCGTCGGGATTACAACCGCAAAGATTATCAGCGTTCCCCCCATTGTCGGCGTGCCTTCTTTGCTTATATGATTCGGCGGCCCGTCCTTTCTTATGACCTGTCCAATCTGCATGAGAGAAAGTTTTCTTATAATGTAAGGGCCTAAAATAAAACTCAAGACAAGCGCGGTAATAACCGCATATATAGTCCTGAATGTGATGTACTGAAATACATTAAAGACCGTGTGATATGTGTGCAATGGATATAGTAAATGGTATAACATTAGTCGCTTCGCTCCATTGTAAATTGGAAATTGTAAATTTCAGATTTTAAATTTTATAAACATTTTGCAATTTCCAATTTCCAATCTTCACTTTACAATGTCGTATTGTAACCTTTCAATTATCTCTTCCATACCGACCGCCCTTGAGCCTTTCACAAGCAGGATGTCTCCTTTTTTCAAAATCTTTTCTAACGCACTAACAACCTCTGATTTATCGTCAAGTGTTTGAACACATTTTTTATCCATTCCTGCCTTAATTGCGCCGTCTGCAACATCTTTCTTGAATTCACCCACAACAAATAAAAGGCCTAATCCTACTCCCCCTGCAACTTTGCCTATATATCTATGCCTTTCTTTTGACGCATCCCCAAGTTCCAGCATATCGCCCAGCACAACGATTTTTCTGCCTTTCATCTCTGAAAGGCTTCTTAAGGACGCCTCAACAGACGCAGGATTTGCATTGTATGTATCGTCTATGACTGTAATATCATTTTCAAGTTTAATCGGCTCCATCCTTCCGTGCAAAGGTTTATAGTTTTTAAGCCCGTCAATAATGTCCTGCTTTTTTGCGCCAATGGCAATACCTGCCGCAATCGCAGCAGCAGCATTTGAAAGATTATGAATGCCATATCCATTTATCTTTACCTCTGTATCGTCTCCATTCACATTAAATATCGCAGACATGCTGTAATTATCTTTTGAATACTTTTTAAGAAAAACATCGGCAGTAGATTTAATGCTGAATGTAATCTTTTTTTGCTTCACAGATTCCGCTATTTTTACAATCCACGGGTCATCAAGATTTACTACAGCAATGCCGTCTTTTTTGAGTCCTGAAAATATTTCCCCCTTTGCATATGCAACACCTTCAATGTTTTTTAAAGTTTTTAAATGCGCCTCGCCAATATTTGTAAGCGCTGCAACATCAGGCATACATATATCAGCAAGCCTTGCCATTTCGCCTTTTTCGCTGATGCCTAATTCAACAACTGCCGCATTGTGCCTGTTATTTATGCCAAATAATGTAAGAGGCATGCCGATTAAGTTATTCAGGTTGCCTTCTGTTTTTACAGCGCAGTAGGATGTATTCAGTATGGATGCTATCATCTCTTTTGTTGTTGTCTTGCCGCAGCTTCCGCTTATTGCAATAAGCGGCAAAGGGTGCTTGAGCCTCCAGTATCTCGCAAGGTCTCCAAGCGCAATGAGTGTGTCATCAACAGCAATAATTGGCCGTGAGCCGCAAGCCGCGGGCCTGCCCCTGTAGGCTTTAAGCAGGGGTCGTGAGTCTGAGTTAAAAGATTTACTAACTACAGCAGCGCCTGCCCCTTTTTTAAATACATCTTCAATAAACCTATTGCCGTCAAAATTCGGGCCAACTAGCGCAAAAAATATCTCTCCCTGTTTTATTGTTCTGGAATCAGTAGAAACCCCTTTAACAGATAGATTTTCATCCCCTGTTATTAAACTGCCTTTGACCGCCTCTAAAATTTCCTTTGCCTTTAGTTCAAACATTCCATTGCCCTTTTTATCTCTTCTACATCATCAAATGGAGATTTTTCATTTCCTATAATCTGATATTTTTCATGCCCCTTGCCGGCAAGGACTATAATGTCCCCTTTCTTCGCAAGGCGGACAGCCTTTTTAATTGCCTCTTTCCTGTCAGGGATTATTATGTAGTCTTGACCCTTGACCCCTGCCTCTATCTCCTTGATAATCTCAAGAGGGTCTTCGTTTCTTGGGTTATCAGATGTAATGATTGCAATGTCGCTCAGCCTCGCTGCAATCTCACCCATAATCGGCCTTTTCCCTTTATCTCTATTTCCGCCGCAGCCAAATACTGTGATTATCCTTGCCTTTGCAATATTCCTTATTGCTGTAAGAAGCCTAAAAAGCGCATCTCCAGTATGCGCATAATCAACAACTGCCTGAAAACCTTTTTTTGATAAAATCCTTTCAACCCTGCCATGAACCTGTTCAAGACTGGACACGGCTTTTTCAATGTCTTGTGTCTTAATACCTAATCCAATCCCTGTCCCGACTGCTGACATAATATTTTGCAGGTTATACTGCCCCAAAAGTTTTGATGACACATGTATATTGCCGGCAGGTGTTGAAAGCAGGGCATCAATCCCATTGTCTGTAAAATTCATTTTTTCAGGGAATATATTGCCCATTACCTCTGCGTTAAGACTATATTCAATAGTTTTGACTTTTGTGTTTTGACTTTTGACTTTTAATAATCTTCCCCATTCATCATCTATATTAACCACAGCAAAAGAGTTTTCAACCTTCGGAAGAAACTCTTCAAAAAGACGCGCCTTGCTTTTAAAATAATTTTCCATTGTGCCGTGATAATCAAGATGTTCCTGCGTAAGATTTGTAAATACCCCGCCCCTGAATGCGCATCCATCCACCCTTTTCTGCGAAAGTGCATGGGATGACACCTCCATTATGCAGTGTGTTGCGCCATGAGCAGCCATATCTTTTAATATCTTTTGCAAATCAGTTGCCTCAGGCGTTGTATGCGGCGCGTCTATTATATTATCCATATATCTATAATTTATCGTGCCAATAACCCCCGGCTTAAAACCCGCCTGTTTAAGCATTGACTCAATTAAAAATGTCGTTGTCGTCTTGCCGTTTGTCCCTGTAACCCCGATAAGAATAAGTTTCTTTGAAGGCTCTTCAAAAAACCTGCAAGCAAGCCTTGCTACTGCCGCCCTTGCATCAGGCACAATAACCTGAGGAATATCTTTAATGTCATTGCTCCACCTCTCTGCAATAATTGCAGATGCGCCGTTTTTTGCTGCATCAGGGATGAATCTATAACCGTCTGTATTCTGTCCCGGCAATGCAGCAAACAAGAAATCTTTCTTTACCTCTCTTGAGTCATATGCAATGCCCTTTATGTCTATATCCTCATTTGAGTTTTGAATTTCAAATGGTGATAAAACTTCTAATAAATCTTTTAATTTCACCTAAAATAGAAATTCCAAATTTCAAATCCCAAACAAATTCAAAACTCCAAATTCCAAACAGTTTGAAATTTGGCGCTTGTTTATTGATTATTGTTTGTTTATTGATGCTTGGTTATTGGAATTTTCGTCCTCCTTTGTGACCGAAGGTCTGTGAGTCTCATATTAACTGTAAACTGTTCACTGCCTCATTGAAACCTTACCTCGCATACAGAACCGGGGGCAACCTTCGCGCCCGACACAGGTCTTTGAAAAAATGCCTTGCCGCTGCCTGTAACCTTTATTTCCAGAGGTATCTCCCTTGTTATTTTCAAGACATGCCGAATGGTCTTGCCTCTTAAGTCAGGCATTATGTAAGCATCTTCACCTGCATAATCGTTTATAACATCCGCATCCGTATTATATTCATCAATATCATGCGCCTCATAACTGGCAGAAACTGAAGGCGGAGGAGGAGCAATACCTTCTCTGCCTTTTATATAAACGCCTAAATACGGCAGGGTCTGCGCTGCGATTTCTCTAAAAACCGGCGCTGCAATCTGACCGCCGTAAAATTCGCCTCGGGGTTCATCCAGCAAAACAAAGATAGCAACTCTTGGGTTGTCTGCCGGAACAAACCCGATAAATGAACTTATATACTTGCCTTCTGAATATCCGCCTGTCGAAAGATTCGGCTTTTGCGCTGTGCCTGTCTTGCCTGCAATCTCAAAACCCTCAACCTGCGCCTTTGTGCCAGTGCCTCCGTCTTTTGTAACTTCCTTTAAAATATCAGCAACTTTTTTTGCAGTCTCTTCGCTTATAACCCTTCTTTTGACCTCCGGATTAAATTCTCTTACAACAGCGCCGTCTCTATCAATAATCTTTTTGACCACAATCGGCTTCATTAAATAACCGTTGTTTGCAATAGCAGAAAATGCTGTGATAATCTGGATGCCTGTAACAGAAACGCCTTGCCCATACGACATTGTATCCACAGAAACCCTTGACCACTTTTTAGGGTGCAGCACATTGCCTGTGGCCTCGCCCGGCATATCAATATCTGTCTTTGAACCAAAACCAAACTCTTTCATGTATCTATAAAATTTTTCCTTGCCTATCTTTTCTCCAATCTTTGCTGAACCTATATTGCTTGAATGTTTTATTATATCATTTATAGAAAGCCATCCGAATCTGCCGTCATGCGCCTCGCGTATTGTCCTGTCAGCAACCTTATATGCGCCGTTTTCGCAAAAAAATGTGTCGCTTGGTTTTGCAATACCCTCTTCAAATGCCGCTGATATAAGAAATGTCTTGAATGTAGAACCCGGCTCAAACGCATCTGCAACCATGCTGTTTCTCCAGAAATGGGGCCTGTATTTCCAGAATATATTTGGATTGAATGACGGCGAATCTGCCATTGCAAGTATTTCGCCTGTATTTGGGTTCATGACTATTGCCATCCCGCCCTTTGCCCTAGTTGAGTCAACAGCCTTTTCCAATTCTTTTTCCGTTATATACTGAATAGTTTTATCAATCGTGAGAACAACATCCATGCCCCTCGATGCGGCTTCCCTATCAATATTATTATTTATTATTATTGCCTCGCCGTGCGCATCCCTCTCATCAATAAATCTTTTTGCAGCGCCTTTTAGATAGTCATCAAACTTGAGTTCAACACCTTCCAATCCATTTGAATCAAGTCCTGAAAAACCTACAACATGGCTTGCAAGTTGAAGATTTGGATAAAACCTCTTATTCTCCGTCAACACGGCTATGCCTTCCAATTTTAATCCCTTTAATCTCTCCGCCTCTTCTCTACTAACCTTTCTCTTTATCCATACAAATGGTCTGTCTTTAGTTATCTTCTGTTTCAATTCCCTTTTATCCATTGCAACAATGGGTGCAAGTGTTTTTATGACCTCTTTAGGATTTTCTATGTGGGAAGGAACAGCATATACAGAAACAGCGTCTGTAGAAACTGCAAGTTCCTTCATGTTTCTGTCATATATTGTCCCTCTTTTTGGTATAAGCGTTACCTCTTTCAGATACTGCCTTGACGCAAGGGTCTTGAGTTTTTCCCGCTCTACAACCTGAAGTTGAAACGCCCTTATAAAAACAACCATAAACGCAGCAAAAAACAGCAAGAGGACTACGAATATGCGAAACTTAAGCCATGTCTTAAAGTTATGCACGAATTCCTTCCTCTCATCCGAAAAAAGCATTTGCCAAAAATATAATTGGCATTTTTCGGGACAAACGCAAGATTTGAGCCAAAGACAAGGAAAAGAGGGCTGGACAAAACGGAGCATACTGTTTTAAGTATGTGAGTATTTGGACAGCCCGATTTGACGCCGTATTTGACCAAAGATTGCGTTTGCCAAAAAATGCAACTGCATTTTTTGGGTTCATCATTTTATTCTTATAACTTGTTTTTGGCTTGGATATATCAAGCCCAATTCGTTTTTTGCCATGCCTTCTATCCTTGCAAGGGATTTTAACGTTGCAATATCAAGTTTTAATACCTCATTTTCTCTTATAAGTTCCTTGCCCTCCTTTTCAGCCCTTGATATTTCGTAACCTATATTTACAGTCAAAAGCCTGCTCCAGAGGTAAAAGAGCACGACCATCACAATAATGGTTATCACTATTATTGTAGAAAAGAGAAAACCGGGATTTTTAAGGTCTCTCCGTTCCTTTATCCTCTGATGTCCAAGAACGCCTATAAACCCCGTTAGAAAACTTGCACGGGAATTTAAGCTTTGTCCAAATTTATTGTTCATTTCATTTTCACCATAAATTTAATGATTTTCTTTCTAACGGGGTAAAAGAAAATTTTTTTAATATTGCCTGCATCTTCTTTGACCCTTGACCCTATATTTTCTCCGCCACCCTCATCTTTGCGCTTCTTGAACGCGGGTTATTTTCTATTTCAGATGCAGAAGGCAAAATCGGCTTTCTGGCAATAACCTTTATCATAGGTGTTTTGCCGCACCTGCACTCTGGAAAATCAGATGGACAAATACATCCCTTTTCAAAAGACTTAAATCTCTGCTTTACTATCCTGTCTTCAAGCGAATGGAATGAAATAACGACAAATCTGCCTTCAGGGGCAAGGAGAGGAATGCTGTCATCTATCGCGTTTTTAAGATTTTCAAGTTCATCATTTACTTTGATTCGAAGCGCCTGAAATACCCTTGTGGCAGGATGTATATTACTAGGATGGTATCTTTTGGGAATGGCAAAAAACACAATGTCAGCCAATTCTTTTGTTGTAGCAATTTGATTAACATTTCTTTTTCCCACAATTGCCTTTGCTATTTTCTTTGCCCACCTCTCTTCGCCATACTGCCAAAAAATATCCTGCAGATCTCTTTCAGAGAGCCCATTTACAAGGTCATATGCCGTCGTATTTCTATCCCTATCCATCCTCATATCCAGAGGGGCGTCAAATCTAAAACTAAAACCCCTCTCCGGTTTTTCAAGATGATAAGAAGACACACCCAAGTCAAAGACAATCCCATTAACCTTTGTTATGCCGAGTCCGCCAAGTATGTTTTTTATATCTGCAAAATTCCCTTTTACTATTTTTACCCTTGCCTGTCCCTGAAGGTTTCTATCAGGGAAAAGATTTTCCTTTAAAGTATCCTTTGCCGCATTTATTGCGTCTTCATCCCAGTCAATGCCTATAACCATTCCATCGGGTTTTGCCGCATCCAATATCTTTAATGTATGC
>JACRNI010000049.1 GCA_016234925.1 Deltaproteobacteria bacterium
TATGATATGGAGAAATTCAAAAGATTTTATGAATATGCAAAAAAGTTTGATGTTAAAATCCTCGGCGGCATACTGCTTTTGAAATCTGCCAAAATGGCGCACTTTCTAAATAACAATGTTCCCGGCGTTAATGTGCCGCAAAGTCTTATAAATGAATTGGAGGAATCTCCTGACCAATTAGAAAAAGGCATTGAGATTGCTGCAAGACAAATAAAGGAATTAAAGGCATTCTGCGACGGCGCGCATATAATGGCAATTGGGCAGGAAGAGAATGTGCCGAAAATAATAGATTTATCAAACTAATGGAATTAAAGAAAACCCCTCTAAATCAAATCCACAAAGACCTCGGCGCAAGGCTCGTGCCTTTTGCAGGATGGGAGATGCCTGTTCAATATACAGGCGTTATTGACGAGCATACAACTGTCCGCACAAAGGCCGGGTTGTTTGATGTAAGCCACATGGGAGAGATTTTTGTGGCAGGGGAAAAGGCGCTTGATGCTGTTCAAATGCTCACAACAAATGACGCATCAAAGATGGCTGACGGACAGGTTCAATATACTCTTTTATGTTATCCTGACGGCGGCGTTGTAGATGATGTAACCCTCTACAAATTTAATGAGCAGAGGTTTTTATTTTGTGTAAATGCGTCAAATGCGCAAAAAGATTTTGATTGGATTAAGGCGAATGCAGGCGGCATTGCCAATGTAAAAGACGCAAGCGAAGCATATGCCCAGTTTGCGATACAGGGACCTTTTTCTCAAAATGTCTTGCAAAAGGTATGCAGCATTGATTTATCTTCTATAAATTATTATCATTTCAAGGTTGGTTTGATTGACAAGACAGGCGCAATTATCTCAAGAACAGGCTACACAGGAGAGGATGGCTTTGAAATATATATATCGCCCGAATATGCAGTCAATATATGGAATAAAATCCTTGACCACGGCGGGTCATATGGTATAAAACCAATTGGGCTTGGCGCAAGGGATACTTTGCGGCTTGAAATGGGTTATCCATTGTATGGAAATGAACTCTCAAAAGATACCACGCCGATAGAGGCTGGGCTGGAAAAATTTGTAGCATTGCAAAAAAATGATTTTATAGGAAAGAAAGTTCTTGAATCTCAAGTTAAAACTGGTATAAAAAAGAAACTCATTGGATTTGAGATGATTGAACCGGGCATTGCGCGGAGCCATAATAAAATAAATAATCACGGCAGACAAATCGGCGAGGTAACCAGCGGAACAATGTCTCCATCCATAGGCATGCCAATCGGCATGGGTTATGTTGAAACACAGTTTGCTGCAATGGGAACAGAAATCGGAATAGAAATTAGAAACAGGGTTGCAAAGGCAAGGATTGTTAAGAAAAGGTTTTATTCATCAAAACCTGTTTGTAAAAAATAGCTCAGGCATTCTGTCTGACATCAATAATCAGGAGGATAAATATTTATGGATTTTCCAAAAGAACTAAGATACTCAAAAGAACATGAGTGGGCAAGGGCTGAAAGCAATATTGTTACTGTCGGCATTACTGATTATGCTCAGGATTCTTTAGGCGATGTCGTATATGTTGAACTGCCTGCAGAAGGCTCTACAGTCACAAAAGACGAGACATTCGGCGTTGTTGAGTCAGTAAAGGCAGTGTCTGACCTTTACTCGCCTGTAACAGGAAAGGTGATAGAGGTGAATGATGCGCTCATTGACAGCCCGGAGGTTATAAATGACGACCCATACGGCGATGCATGGATGATAAAGGTTGAAGTTGCAAATCTGGCAGAAATCAAAGAACTTCTTACAGCAGATGAATATAAGCAGTTTGTTGAAGAAGAGAAGTAAATAGTTTCAAGATGTGTAGTGCGACCCTTTAGGATCGCTTATAGCGAGGCTAAAGCCTCGCACTACCTTGTGCGGCTTGTAACTTGCAACTATATATGTCCTATATCCCCCATACTGATAATGATATAAAAGAGATGCTTCTAGTCATTGGCATAAAAACAGTCAATGACCTTTTTAACGCAATCCCTCCTGATGTAAGGCTTAAAACCCCTTTAAATCTCCCTCCCGCGCTTTCTGAACAGGAGATTGTTCAAGAACTCACAGTTTTAAGCAAAAAAAACGCAACTGTTGAGGATTATATTTCATTTCTTGGGGCAGGCGCATACAACCATTATGTGCCAAGCATTGTAAATCACATCATCCTCCGCTCAGAGTTTTATACAGCATACACCCCTTATCAGCCTGAGATAAGTCAGGGAACGTTGCAGGCGGTTTTTGAATATCAGACGCTCATATGCCAGTTGACAGGCATGGATGCTGCAAATGCATCAATGTATGACGGCGCATCCGCAACTGCTGAGGCTGTTCTTATGGCAAAGAGGCTCAATTCAAGGTCAAAATGCCTTCTGTCGTCAGCCTTTCATCCTGAATACAGGGATGTTGTTAAAACATATATTGCAGCCCAGAATGAAAATATAATTGATATTCCATTCTGCGCAGAAACAGGGACAACCCTGCCGCAGGCAATTGAAAAACAAATTAATAAAGACACATCCTGTGTTGTTGTTCAGCATCCGAATTTCTTCGGCTCTATTGAAGATTTAAAGACAATATCTGATATGGTTCATAAAAACGGCTCAATACTCATTGTTGCAGTCGCAGAGCCAATATCGCTTGGCATATTAAAACCGCCGGGTGAATTTGGCGCAGATATAGTTGTCGGCGAAGGGCAGGCATTTGGAAACGGTCTCAATTTCGGCGGGCCATATCTTGGATTTTTCGCAGCAAATGAAAAATATTTAAGGAACATGCCGGGAAGGCTTGTTGGAGAGACTGTTGATAAAAATGGGAAAAGGGGTTTTTGCTTAACCCTTGCCACAAGGGAGCAGCATATTAGAAGGGAGAAGGCGACATCAAATATCTGCACAAATGAAGGGCTGTGCGCATTATCGGCGGCTATTTATCTTACCGCCCTTGGGAAAAACGGCTTAATGGAACTGGCAAGGCTGAATCTTTCAAAGGCGCACTATTTGAAAGAACAACTGAAAAACATCAAAGGCATAAAACCCGCATTCACCGCGCCGACATTCAATGAATTTGTCATAGATGTAAATCAAGACGCAGATATTGTGAACAAGTTTTTATTAAAACAGGGCATCATAGGCGGTGTGCCTCTAAAAAGATTTTATCCGCAACTCAAGTCGCATATACTCCTTTGTGTTACAGAGATGAATACAAAGGAGCAGATGGATATGCTGCTTGAGGAACTCGGGAAGGCAGGTTAGTAAACAAATAATAACCAATAATCAAGCAGCAAATTACAAACAGTTTGGAATTTGGGATTTTGGACATTAGAATTTATTTGGAATTTGGAATTTGGTTATTGGGATTTGTTTGGAATTTGGAATTTGGTTATTGGAATTTAGATGAGAGGATATTCTCAAATGAAATCAGGCAACAACGAGCCTTTAATATTTGAAAAAAGCGCAAAAGACAGAATTGGCATATCCATGCCAAAGTCAGACTGTCCTGATGTCAATCCTAATAATGTCATTTCAAAAGAATTTTTAAGGGATGATATAGAAGGATTCCCAGAGGTATCTGAACTTGATGCAGTGAGGCACTTTACAAGACTTTCGCAGAAAAATTTCGGCGTTGACACGGATTTTTATCCATTAGGCTCCTGCACAATGAAATATAATCCAAAGGTGAATGAGGATATGGCAAGGCTTTCCGGTTTTTCAAAGGCGCATCCATATCAAGCGCCTGAACTGTCGCAAGGCGCACTCCAACTCATGTATGAACTTGAAGGGTTTTTATCCGAGATAAGCGGCATGGATGCTGTTACGCTCCAGCCTGCTGCAGGCGCACACGGCGAACTCTGCGGCATGCTTATGATTTCAGCATATTTTAAGGCAAAGGGCAAGCCAAGAAAAAAGGTCATCATCCCTGACACAGCGCATGGCACAAACCCTGCAAGTTCAAACCTTGCCGGATTTACAGTTGTTACCATAAAAGAAGGCAAGGGCATTATAAGCCCTGAGGCAGTTGCATCTGTAATGGATGAGGATACAGCAGCGCTGATGCTTACAAACCCGAATACAATCGGTTTGTTTGAAACAAATATAAAAGAGATTGCAGATATAGTCCACAAAAAGGGCGGGTTTGTATATTGCGACGGAGCAAATCTGAATGCACTAATGGGTATTGCAAAACTTGGAGACATGGGTGTTGATGTAATACAGTTTAATCTGCATAAGACATTTTCAACCCCTCACGGCGGCGGCGGACCAGGCTCAGGTCCTGTCGGCGTAAAAAAAATACTAGAGCCGTTTTTGCCTGTGCCGAGGATAATAAAAAGAGGCAAGAGATTTAATCTTGGTTTCAATTGTCCGATGTCAATAGGAAGATTAAAGGCGTTTTACGGCAATTTCGGCATAATGGTCAGGGCATACAGTTACATAAGGGCAATGGGGCCGGACGGGCTTAAAAAGGCAAGCGAGATGGCGGTATTGAATGCAAACTACATAATGGAAAAACTTAAAAAGGCTTATCACCTGCCGTTTGACCAAACCTGCATGCACGAGTGCGTCTTATCAGACAAGATTCAGTCTGAAAAAGGTGTTTATACATTAGATATTGCAAAAAGGCTCATGGACTATGGCTTTCATCCGCCGACAATATATTTCCCATTGGTTGTCCCGGGCGCAATAATGATTGAACCGACAGAAACAGAAAGCAAAGAGACCATTGACAGGTTTATAGCGGCGATGATGACAATTGCAAATGAGGCAAGGGAATCGCCTGATATAGTCAAAAATGCGCCGCAGACAACAAAGATTGGAAGGCTTGATGAGGTTAATGCAGTAAAAAAACCAGTATTGAGGTGGAAGCCTTAAAGATAGTTATAGGGAGAAATCAAAAGTCAAAATTCAAAAATCAAAATGACAGAGCAAAATTCAAAAAGAATCCTCTTTAAATTTTACATTTTCGTTTTGCATTTTGATTTTTAAATTTTGAATTCTTTTATTCTACCTTTCTTTTCTCATCAGTCCTTGCTTATGATAAATAAGTCCAAGGTTATAATGGGCATCAGCATAATCTGGAACAAGTCTTATTGCAGTAAGATATTCATCTATCGCCTTATCAAACCATCCTTGATTAAAATAGATATTTCCGATGCTGTTATATGCCTCTGCAAGGTTTGGATTAAGCCTTAATAAAATCCTGTATTCTTCTATAGCCTTATCTAACTGACCTTGAGCAGCATAAGCATTACCAAGGTTATAATGGGCATCCAGATAATTGGGTTTAAGTTTTAATGCGGTCAAGTATTTTCTTATTGCCTCGCCTGACCGACCTTGAACATAATAGGCACGGCCAAGATAATTATATCCATCCGCCTTTTCAGGGCTTTTCTTTAGCACATCCTTCCACAATTTTAATTCGCTTTCCCAAACAATATTTCTAAAATAGGTATGTGGAGAGCGAAACAAATAGAATTATAAAGAGTAGAAGAAAACCCCAGCCCGAATGAGAATGGCTAATATCCTTCTTAACAGGTTTCATTTCTATCTGCCTTTTTTGTTTTTTGCTCTTTCCTGAATTAAAAAATCCTCCCTGCCTGTGCTGCGGCAGATAGGCAGGGCAGGCTTTTCCATGACACGTTCAGCCTTGCCCATGTTGCAAAATATAACAGAAGGTTTTAAAATGTAAATGAATTGTAACCGAAATGATTTTCTTGATAAATTTGTGGAGCATATGTTAAACATCAAAACACAAGGAGAATCTATGCGTTTTACAAAAATGTTTATTCCGACAATAAAAGATGCGCCAAAGGATGCAGAGGTCATAAGCCATCAAATGATGATAAGGGCTGGCATGATAAGAAAAGTCGCCTCTGGAATCTACAATTTTCTGCCGCTTGGATTAAGGGTTCTTAAAAAAGTTGAAAATATTGTAAGGGAAGAAATGAACAGGGCAGGCGCGCAAGAGGTCTTGATGCCGATGGTTGTGCCGTCTGAACTATGGCAGGAAAGCAAGAGGTGGGATGTTTACGGCAAAGAGTTGTTAAGATTAAAAGACAGGCATGACAGGGATTTTTGTCTTGGGCCAACGCATGAAGAGGTTATAACAGATATGGTAAGAAGGGATGTCCGTTCATACAGACAGCTGCCTTTAAACCTTTATCAAATCCAGACAAAATTCAGGGACGAGATTAGACCGCGTTTTGGTTTGATGCGCGGCAGGGAATTTATAATGAAAGATGCATATTCATTTCATGCAAGCGAGGAGTGCGCTGAAAGAGAATATAAAAATATGTATGAAACATATTTAAGGATATTTGAGAGGTGCGGGCTTAGATTCAAGGCGGTGGAGGCAGACACAGGGCAAATCGGCGGTAGTTTTTCGCATGAGTTTATGGTTCTTGCGGAAACAGGCGAGGATGCGATTGCCAGCTGCAATAAGTGCAAATATGCGGCGAATGTGGAAAAGGCGGAAACAAAAATACAGGGGCAAGGGGCAAGTGTCAAGGGGCAAGAAAAAACATTAACAAAGGTTTCTACGCCGAATATGAAGTCTGTGGAAGAGGTGAGTGGATTTCTAAAAGTCTCTCCGCAAGCGCTCATAAAAACCCTGATTTATGACAGTGATAAAGGCGGCTTTGCGGTTTTGTTGAGGGGTGATTATGAAATCAATGAAACAAAACTTAAAAAGCATGCTGACGCAGAATGGGTTAGACTTGCAGATGATGAGACAGTAAAAAAAATAACAAATGCGCCGTCAGGTTTTGCAGGACCTGTTGGATTAAAATGCGGGATTATTGCAGATTACAGCATTCAGAATGTCGTAAATGGTGTCACAGGCGCAAATGAAAAGGATGCGCATTTTGTAAATGTAAATATTGACAGGGATTTTAAGGCAGATAAATTCGCAGATTTGCGAAATGTTGTTCAGGGAGATGATTGTCCAAGATGCGATGGAAAACTTGAGATTATGAGAGGCATTGAAGTAGGGCATATCTTTAAACTCGGCACAAAATACAGCGAGACAATGAATGCAGTTTTTCTGGATGAAAATGGAAAAGAAAAGCCGTTTATAATGGGATGCTACGGCATTGGCATCGGCAGGACTGCTGCTGCTAGCATTGAACAAAACCATGATAAAGACGGCATTATCTGGCCCATGCCTCTTGCTCCATTCCATGTCCATATTGTGCCTGTTAATGTGAATGATAAAAAGGTGATGGATGCTGCTGAAAATATTTATAAGGATTTAGAAGGTGCTGGCATTGAAATCTTGGTGGACGACCGTGATGAAAGGGCAGGAATAAAGTTTAAAGATGCGGATTTAATAGGGATTCCAATAAGGCTCACAATAGGAAGCAAGAATCTTGAAAATAATATGGTTGAAATGAAACTTAGAAAAGAAGCCAATGCGCTTTTGGTTAATAGAGCAGAGATTGTTGAAAAGATAAAAAATTTTAAATCGTAAATTTAAAAACGGAGAGGTGGCCGAGAGGCTGAAGGCGGCTGATTCGAAATCAGTTTTGCCGTAAGGCAACGGGGGTTCAAATCCCTCCCTCTCCGCCAAAAATTAAACGGGATTTGAAGTCAGTTTTCACGCCGAGCAGGTGCGAGGATGAGTCCGCAGGGATGCGGACGAAAGTGAAACTGGCCGGGTCTGAAGGAAAAAACAGGATGTTTTTGACTGAAGACCAAATCCCTCCCTCTCCGCCAATAAAATGTTTAAACCAAAAATTTGCATGGGAAGGCATAATTTTTACTTGACATTCTACAAAGCGTAGAATATACTTAAAAACATGGGAAAGACATTATCTATATTTAAAACAGATAAAAGAGATTTTGAAGGTGTGCTTGGAAGCCTTGAAAAGGATATTATGGAGGTTCTTTGGGACAAAGGGGAATTTTCAGGCAGAGAGGTTTTTGAGCAGATTAAAGATTCAAGGGATATTGCTTTAACAACTGTTTTGACTGTTATTGAGAGGCTTGTAAAAAAAGGTCTTGTTAAGAAGGAAAAAGGCGATTCAACATACATTTATAAACCAGCCAGTTCTAAAGAGGAGTTTTCAAAGAACATATCCAGAGATGTTTTTAAAAGGGTGATGCAGATGTCTTCATCCGACGCAGTCGCATCTTTTGTTGATATTGTTGCAAATGTTGACCCAAAGGAACTTGACAGGCTTTCAAGATTGATAGAGGCAAAGAAAAAGGAATTGCACAAAGGGGCGTAAAATGTCTTATATTCTATTACAGTGTCTGAGTTTTTTATCTGCTGCCAGCATATTTTTGGTTTGGACAGGCATCTCCATCCTTGTTATTGGATTGTTATACAGCATTATGAAAAATGGCTGGGCTGTTTTTAAGACTAACAAAGAGATAAATAACCTGCCATTAAAAGACTATGGGCTTGGCGCTGTTCTTATAAATGACATGTCAAATCTTGCATTCACAGCAGGTCTTTTGAGACCAAAGATATACATTTCAAATGGTCTGTTTAATTCGCTTACAAATGATGAAGTCAGGGCTGTGTTTCTGCATGAGCTGCATCACAAGAAAAAATATGACCCTTTAAAATTCTTTTTAAGTTCATTTGTTAAAGACATGTTTTTTTATGTGCCGATAAGTAAATATCTTATTAGATTATTACATACAATAAAAGAAACTGCCGCGGACAACAGGGTTGTCTCTGTTACAGGCAAACCTCTTGAACTTGCAAGCGCAATAGTAAAGGTTTCAGCCAATAATAATTTGCAGATGTCTGCGTCAATAAAAGGCATGGGACAGATTGAGAGCAGGATAAAAAGGCTTCTCGGCGAAGAGATTGGCAAAGTTGAAATGCCTTCTATCAGGTCAATATTAACAAGTTTTTTAATGGTGATATTTTTATTATCCCTCCCAGTCGTGTCAGTTTATGGTTTTGATAAAAGATGCGATGATAATAAATGCAAGACAACACACCATCATAAAAATGGAAATGTATGCGAGCCAAATGCAAAGGATATGGACTGCAACAAGCACTGCTATATGAATAAGTCTATGTAAAAAATTTTTGCAATCAGATTCTACACATTGTAGAATAAATAAAAGGAGGGAAGGAAAATGGCAAAAAACAAAGGGTCATGGGTCAGGGCGGGTACCCATCCAAAGGATGGGTGGGGGTCAGGAAATTTGGTTGCAAGTCTTGTTTTATTATTTGCATTCATAGCAATTCCAGTCAATGCCGAGATGCAGCACTCATCATCGCACAGCATGGAGGAAAAGAAAGGTGATGCGGTTACAGTAGATGGCGTCAAGGCGGTTTTTAAATTATCGCAAACAATGAGCATGGTTGATATTGTATTTAGCGATGTAAAAACAGGAAACATAATAACAAAGGCAAAGGTCAGCGGCATGGCCACAAACCCTGACAGCACAAAACAGGCAAAGGAATTTGTTGGAATGAAGATGGATAAGGAATATTCTTTTGGCAACACACTTGACCTTTCGCAAAAAGGCGTCTATAAATTAGATGTAGATGCAGACATAGAAGGCAAGAGGGTTAAATTTTCATTTAAGTTCGAGGTGAAGTAGTGAAAAGAAAAGGGTCAATGGTCAAGGGGCGAGTGGCAAGAGGCAAGAAGGTAGCCGCAGGCTTTAGCCTGCGACAATTTCGCAACCTAAAGGTTGCGGCTACCATACTTCTACTCATTTCCCATTTTATTTCTACCCCTGTCTTTGCCCAAGAAGCCGTCTCTCTCTCATTTCTCATTGACGAGGCTAAAAAAAATAACCCCGAGATTCAGGCATATCAAAAAAGGATTAAGGCAAAGGAGGCAAGGGTAAAGATTGAGGGTGTGCTTGATGACCCAACATTAAAGGTTGAGATAGAGGATATACCAAAGGACAGGCCGTTTAATCTTGGCGATTCAATGTTGACGAGATACACATTCAGCCAGATGTTTCCGTTTCCCGGTAAATTGTCTTTAAAACAAAAGGCTGCGATGAAAGAGGTCTTAATGACTGCATCTGAGGCAAAGAACAAGGAACTTGAGATTATTGCAATGCTTAAACAGGCATACTTTGATTATGCCTATATTATTGAGACAATAAAAATCACAAAAGAGATAAAGGAAATCCTCTCTCAAATGGCAAGCATTGCAGAGATAAGATATACAACAAATCAGGCATCGCAGCAGGATGTTATAAAGGCGCAGGTTGAACTTACTATGCTCAATAATGAACTTATATATCTTGAGGCTGAAAAGGGTGTTCAAATTGCAAAGATAAATTCTGTTTTAAACAGGGATATTGCAGTTTCAATTGGAGAGCCAGAGGATATAAAGGCATTTAAGGCAAATATCAAACTAGATGATTTGATAAATACTGCAATTGAAAAAAGTCCGTTATTAAAGGCAATGGAATATGATATTCAGGCAAGGGATGCAGAGGTTGAGTTAAATAAAAAGAATTATTACCCTGATTTTATGGTCGGCGCAGCGCCCATACAAAGGGACGGCAGAATTGATTCTTGGGATTTGATGTTTGGCATAAATATACCTCTTTGGCGGAGCAAGTATGATAATCAGGTTTCAGAGGCAAGGATAAATTCAGAGGTCTTGAAAACAAAACTCAAGGCAGAGCAGAATATAAAAACATTTGAGGTTAAAGAGGCTTTTATAAAGGTTGATGCAGCGGACAGGGTGAGAAATCTATATGAGACAAGCCTTTTGCCGCAGTCTGAAATCTCTTTTCAATCTGCCTTTGTAAATTACCAGACAGGCAAGGTTGATTTTCTGACAATGCTGGATACTGAAAGGGCGATAAAGAAAACAAAACTTGAGCATATAAAATCTATTGTTGAATACAGGAAAAATATTGCATTGCTTGAAAAGGCAGTTGGGGAGGAGTTAGAGGCAAGGGGCAAAGACAGGTAGAGGTAGAGATAAGACAGGTAGAGGTAGAGGATTTCACCTATACCTTTACCTGTAGTTTCACCTCTGCCTTTACCTGTATTTTTAGTCATGGGTCAAGGAAAATACAGAACGGGAAATGCCAAATAGTCAAACAATAATCAATTACCAAGCACCAATAAACAAACAATAACCAATAAACAAGCACCAATAAACAAACAGTTTGGAATTTGTGATTTGAAATTTATTTGGAATTTGGGATTTGGTTATTGGGATTTGTTTGGAATTTGGATTTTGACATTTGAAATTTTTAAAACAGGAGATGATGATGAAAAGGATTTTTTTAAGTTTATTTGTTTTATTTCTTGGTCTTGCCATCGGCGGCATTGGGGCATGGCTGTATATTAAAAAGCAGTCAGCAGTCAGGGGCCTGCCCCCGCAGGCTTTAAGCGGGGGTCAGCAGTCAGTAGAGACAAAAAAGGAGAGAAAGATTTTATTTTATAGACATCCTATGAACCCCCAGGTTACATCCCCTACTCCCCAAAAAGATGAGATGGGAATGGACTATGTGCCAGTGTATGAAGAGGAAAAGCCTGCAAAGAAAGAGAGGAAACTCTTATTTTATAGACATCCCATGAACCCGAAGGTTACATCGCCGACGCCTCAAAAAGATGAAATGGGTATGGATTATGTTCCGGTTTATGATGAAGGAACAGCAGAAAAAGAAGTTATCGGAACTGTAAAAATAAGCCCTGAAAAGATTCAAAAGATTGGCGTCAAGACTGAAGAGGCAAAGATACGGACTTTAAAACGAACTATCAGGACAGTCGGCAGGGTTGATCATGACGAGGCAAAGGTTTTTAATATCAATACAAAGATTGCCGGATGGGTTGAAAAACTTTATGTAAATAAGACTGATTTGATGGTTCATCCCGGTGAAAAACTCCTTGAGATTTACAGCCCTGAACTTGTTGCAACTCAGGAGGAATATCTGCTTGCAGTCAAGGCAAGAGAAAGACTTAAAAATAGCGCCTATGAAGAGGTTATGAAAGGCGCTGAATCACTTGTCGATGCGGCAAGGCAGAGGCTTAAATATTGGGACATCACAAATGAGCAGATTGATAAACTTGAAAAGGATAAAAAGGTTACACGGACAATGACGATCTATGCCCCCAGCCATGGCATAGTTACAGAAAAGATGGTCAATGAAGGCATGAAGATTGAGGCAGGTGAAAACCTGTTTAAGATTATAGACCATTCAAGCATATGGGTTTATGGCGAGGTTTATGAATATGAACTGCCTTTTATAAGAATCGGGCAGAAGGCAAAAATTATCCCGTCTTACACACCAACAGAGGTTTATACTGCTGCAATCAACCACATCTATACCCACTTTGGAACAGCAAGGCATGAGGCAGAAGATAAGATGGAAGAATCAAGGACTGCAAAAATCAGATTTGCTCTTCCAAATCCTGCTCACAAACTCAAACTTGGAATGTATGTAAATATTGAACTTAAAGTAGACGCTGCAACGAATGCAGTAACAGCGCCTGACTCCGCTGTCATAGATACTGGTGCAAGGCAGGTAGTTATTATTGATAAAGGCGACGGCAGGTTTGAGCCAAGGGATGTAAAGGTTGGCGCGCAGGCAGATGGTTATTATCATATTGTGTCAGGTGTTAAAGCAGGCGAAAAGGTTGTCACATCTGCCAATTTCCTTATTGATTCTGAAAGCAATCTGAAGGCGGCAATCAGCGGGATGACATCACCACAAGAACATACGGGTCATTAAATGCCTTGGCGGGTTCAAGTTTGCAACTTGAACCCAAATAGTTCGCATGCAGCGCATACGAAATTTAGCAGGCTGCTGAAAAACTCTCTTTATGTCATTCCCGAAGTTTTTATCGGGAATCCAGTGTCTGTAAAATCAATATGTTATGGATTCCCGCTTTCGCGGGAATGACAACTTTTGGGTTCAATTTGGCGTTTTTCAGCAGCCTGTTAGGGAGCAGGTTGCAAACCTGCTCCCGCAGAGACACTGGCATCTAGCAAGTGAAATAAGACTATGCTAAAAAAAATCATTGAACTTTCCATAAACAACAAACTCATCATCCTCCTCTTTACAATCTTTGCAGTGGGCTGGGGTGTGTGGGTTATTTACAAAACCCCTATAGACGCCATTCCTGATTTGTCTGATGTTCAGGTCATAATCTATACAGAATATCCGGGGCAGGCGCCGCAGGTTGTTGAAGACCAGATAACATATCCATTAACAACTGCAATGCTCGCTGTGCCAAAGTCAAAGGTTGTCAGGGGCTATTCATTCTTTGGCGTGTCATTTGTTTATATAATCTTTGAAGACGGAACAGACATTTACTGGGCAAGGTCGAGGGTTTTGGAATATCTAAACTTTGCATCTGGAAAACTTCCTAGGGGCGTAACCCCGTCATTAGGCCCTGATGCAACAGGCGTTGGCTGGGTATTTGAATATACTGTTGAAAGCAAGGAGCATAACCTTGCTGAACTCAGGAGCATTCAGGATTGGTATGTCCGCTATCAACTTACAAAGGTTCCCGGAGTTTCAGAGGTTGCGTCTATCGGCGGATTTGTAAAACAGTATCAGGTGAACATAGACCCCAATAAACTCCTGACATACAATGTTCCGCTGAAAGATGTTGTAAAGGCTATTGAGATGAGCAACAAGGATGTTGGCGGAAGGCTTGTTGAGATGACTGAGAGGGAATACATGGTCAGGGGACTCGGCTATATAAAAAACATCCCTGACATAGAAAATATTGTTTTAAAGGCTGACAGGAGTGGAACGCCGATAAGGATTAAAGATGTTGCAAGGGTTGAACTTGGACCTGACGAGAGAAGGGGGATTACAGAATTAAACGGCGAAGGCGAGGTTGTCGGTGGCATTGTAGTCATGCGTTTTGGCGAGAACGCCCTGAATGTCATCCACGGCGTCAGGCAAAAAATCAAGGAACTTGAGGCAGGGCTTCCGCCGGGTGTAAAGATAAACACTGTCTATGACAGAAGCGATTTAATCCACAGGGCAATAGACACATTAAAGGAAAAACTCATTGAAGAATCCATTGTCGTATCCCTTGTCTGCATCATATTTTTACTGCATTTCAGGTCTGCGCTGGTTGCCATATTTATGCTTCCTGTGGGCATTCTCATTTCATTTATTGTCATGTATTACCTGAATCTCAATGCCAATATAATGAGCCTCGGCGGCATTGCGATTGCAATCGGCGCGATGATAGACGGCGCAATTGTAATGATAGAAAATGCGCACAAACATATTGAACGGGACAAAGGGAAAAAGGAGCATTGGCAGATTATTGCTGATGCTGCAAAAGAGGTTGGCCCGCCGCTTTTCTTTTCACTGCTTATTATCACAGTTTCATTCATGCCTGTTTTTACATTAGAGGCGCAAGAGGGTCGTTTGTTCAAGCCACTTGCATACACAAAGACATTTGCAATGGCAGCGTCTGCATTGCTTTCAGTTACGCTTGTTCCTGTGTTAATGGGCTATTTTATAAGAGGTCATATTATAGCAGAGCGTAAAAATCCGATTACAAGGTTTTTAATCTGGATATACGGGCCGATTATAAATCTTGTTTTAAAGGCAAAGATTTTGACTATAATTATTGCCGTAGTTATTTTGGCAGTTACTTATCTCCCGCTTAAAAAAATCGGCTCTGAATTTATGCCGACACTCAACGAAGGGACTCTAATGTTTATGCCTGTTACGCTTCCGGGCGTATCTGTAACAAAGACCGCTGAAATCATGCAGACGCAGGACAGGATAATAAAAACCTTTCCAGAGGTTGAGTCTGTTTTCGGCAAGGCAGGAAGGGCGCTCACTGCAACAGACCCTGCGCCTTTTGAGATGTTTGAGACAATCATAAATCTAAAGCCTGAAAAGGATTGGCGTCCGGGCATGACGCAGGAGAAACTCGTTGATGAAATGAACTCTGCGCTGGAGATGCCGGGCGTAACAAATGCTTGGACAATGCCAATAAAGGCAAGGATAGACATGCTTTCAACAGGCATAAGGACGCCAGTCGGTGTGAAGGTGTTTGGCAAGGATTTGGAGGCGCTTGAAAAGGTTGCGCTTGAGGTTGAAACAGCAGTCAAAGGGATTCAAGGCACAGCCAGCGCTTATGCAGAGAGGATTGTCGGCGGGTATTATCTTGATGTGAAAATCAAACGGGATGAGGCAGCAAGATATGGTCTAAAGGTTGAGGACATTCAAGAAGTGATTATGTCTGCAATCGGCGGCGAAAATATTACTACAACAGTTGAGGGCGTTGAAAGGTATCCTGTGAATGTGAGGTATAAAAGGGAATTTAGAGACGATATAAATAAACTCGGAAGGGTCCTTGTGCCGACAATGATGGGACAGCAGATACCTCTGTCTCAGGTTGCAGACCTGATTATTAAAAGGGGTCCGCCCACAATAAGGACAGAGAATGCGCTTTTAACAACATGGATATTTGTGGATGTCAGGGGCAGGGACATTGGCAGTTATGTTTTAGATGCAAAAAAGGCTGTTGTAGAAAATGTAAAATTCCCTCCGGGCTATTATGTTACATGGAGCGGCCAGTATGAATACATGGAAAGGGCGTATGCAAAATTAAAGGTCATTGTGCCGCTTACTCTGGCAATAATATTTTTACTTTTATATTTTAATTTCGGCAATATCACAGAGAGTTTGATTGTCATGCTTAGTCTGCCGTTTTCTCTTGTGGGCGGCGTGTGGCTTATGTATTTACTCGGATACAACATGAGCGTTGCAGTAGGTGTTGGTTTTATTGCCCTTGCAGGCGTTGCAGCAGAAACAGGGGTTGTGATGCTCATATATTTAGACCATGCGTATCAGGAGTTGAGAGTTCGGAGTTCGGAGTCAGGAGTAAAGATAACCACAAAAGATATTTACAATGCAGTTATGGTTGGCGCTGTAGAAAGGGTCAGGCCAAAGATGATGACGGTTGTCGCGATAATGGCAGGACTTTTGCCGATTATGTGGGGAACAGGCACAGGTTCAGAAGTTATGAAGCGCATTGCAGCGCCAATGGTCGGAGGCATGGTTTCGTCAACGATACTAACCTTGATTGTTATCCCGGCGATTTATGCACTTTGGAAAGGGTGGGGGATAATGAGTTCACGCTGAAAAAGCCCATCTGCTTCGTTGTCGCTTCGGCTTCTTCGCTCAACATACCAGCGTAGAAACAGGTCTTTAGACCTGTTATTTAACATGGCTAAAGCCATGTTTCTACAACATTGCATCTGTGCGATTTTTGAGCGTGAACTAAAAAACATAGGAGTGCAGGGATTAGGGGTTAGTAAAAAAACCATTAGATGAAATTTATGCTATAATTAAAATCAAAATTCAACAGGAGGTGTTGAAAATGAAAAAGGGATTGATAGTAACAAGCATGATTCTATTTGTCTTCATCGGTGCGAATTATTCTTATGCCTGCGAGATGATGGGCGGCGGCAATGATTCTATTTGTCTTCATCGGTGCGAATTATTCTTATGCCTGCGAGATGATGGGCGGCGGCAAGGGCATGATGAAAGGTGAAATGGCTGGAATGGGACATAACCCGTGGTTTCATCATGGTGTAAGCCTCACGCTTGAAAATGCAGAAAAACTTGGGCTGGATGAAAAGCAGAAAAATGAATTAACTGGAATCAGGGACAAATACACAAAGGAAATCATAAGGCTTGACGCTGAATCAAAGATTGCAGAAATGGATTTGAATAAACTGCTTGGAGAGGGCGATATTGATTTATCAAATGTAAAGGATGCAATTAAAAAGGCAGAGGATTTGCAGTCGCAGATTAGATACTTGCGGGTTGAGGCATTTACAGAGGCAAGAAAGATTTTGACAGATGAGCAGAAAGGGAAACTTAAAAAACTAATGGAAACGCCGTCTATGCCCATGAAAAAAGAAGGAATGAAAGGCGGGATGATGGAAGGCATGGATTGTCCCATGATGGGTGAAATGAAAGGCGGGATGAAACAAGGCATGATGGAAGGCGGAATGATGGGAGGCATGGGCAAGGAAAAAGGAAAAAAGACGGCTGCTGGCAAAGAAACAAAGGTTGAAAAATCTTCAATGACACAGGAGAAAAAGGCAGGCGAGGTAACAGTCATTGCAACCCTTAAAAATCCTGATAGTCTTGGCAAAAAAGATGATTTAGTCTTTAATATCATATTTGACACCCACTCAGTGAACCTTGATACATTCAAATTTAATGAAGGGATTATTTTAAAGGATGACAAGGGCAAGACCTATAAACCTGCATCAGTAAAAGAGACTGGCTCAGGGCACCACAGAGAGGCAGATGTCAAATTTAAAAATCCGGGCAAGGTTAAATCTATTGAAATAATTGTTAAGGATTTGGCAGGTGTAAAAGAAACTCTGTTCAAATGGGAATTTTCAGAGGGGATGAAGATGTAAGGGGATAAAGATATGGGGATTATGATGGGCATTATGGTTATTGCAATGGCAGCAGGATTTTCCATGTTTGGTCACCATAAAGAGATGATTACAAATCATGATGAGATGCTGAAAAAAGAAGAGCAGATTATGCACGAAGATAAAAATGAAAAAGAAAATTCCAGTATAGAGGAGAAAGAGAAATGAAAAGATTTTTATTGATATTGGCGCTGGTGTTTCTTGCCGTAAACGGGTGCGCAGCAGGAGGGACAAGCAGCAAAAGCAGTTATGGTTCAGGTTCAGGCGGACATAGTCACTAAGAGCTTGTTGAAAAACTCAACAATCTCTGATTACACAGATAAAGAATTAGATTACACAGATTAAAACTCCTTGAAATATCTGTGTAATCATTTTTTATAATCTGTGTAATCAAGGCTGTTGATGGCTTTTTCAACAGCCTGATGATAAAGATGATGCTTTGAAGGATAGTTATGGAAACAGTAATATATCTTTTGCTGGCATTCACTGTTGGGTATGTATCTATTACCCGAAAAATGTATTTGATTTTCATTTTTCGGGACAAACACAAGATTTGAGCCAAAGACAAGGAAAAGAGGGCTGGAAAAAACGGAGCATACTATTTTAAGTATGTGAGTATTTGGACAGCCCGATTTGACGCCGTATTTGACCAAAGATTGTGTTTGTCAAAAAATGCGACTGATTTTTTGGGATTATGTATTTTAGCGAGGCAGGCATGCTCACAGCGCTGGTTTTTCTATTGGCAGGTTTTGCATTATGCGGGGCAAGCGCATTTACCGCCCTTTATTCCAGATGGTGGGGAGAAAAGGGCGGACAGCTCGCAACCATTGTTTTAAGGAATCTCACTGGCATTCCCTTGTGGTTTATAGGTGCTGTCCTTGCATGGCTTGCGCCGTCATCATTTCTGTTTAGTCCCGGCATAAAAGGTAAGTTGCTCGCATGGCTTTTGATTATTGCCGGCTCTATTCCATTCATTATTGGACATATTGAAATTGGCCTGCCGACACATATGCCGTCTGTTAAGGATAAACTTGTTAGAACAGGTTTGTATGCCTATGTTCGTCATCCAATCTATGCCGGAGGCATTCTAATCATCACTGGCTCGGCATTATTAAAACCGACATCATCTTTTGTATTGGCTTGTGTCCTTGCATTTGGCTGGCTTATAATTCAGGCAAGGCTTGAGGAGATTGATTTGCTTCAACGTATGCCGGATTATAAGGATTACATGAAAGAGGTGCCGCGTTTTGTGCCTCGTCTTTGGCAAAAGGAGAAATGAAATGGCAAAAGACCCTGTATGCGGCATGGATGTTGATGACAAGGATGCGCAGTTTATGACCCACATCGGGCATGAAACATTCTACTTTTGTTCAAAGGTCTGTCAGGAGAGTTTTGAGGTAAAAGAAGGTATCAGCTTACGGTCTCTGGTCATTAGTTATAGTCAATGTTGCCCTGTTCGCATTTTTTATATTGAGTTATTTGGCCCCGGTCAAAAAGCGGGAATGGCGAGGAATGGGCGTAACACTGGCATTCTTCGTTGCCCTGTTTACAGAGATGTATGGTTTTCCGCTCACCATCTATATCCTTACAGGTATCCTTGGCAGCCAATATCCTGCGCTGAATCCATTCTCCCATGCAAGCGGACATCTCTGGCTTGCATTTTTAGGCGGCGGCGCAATAATGATGACAGTTATTCATATCATCAGCAATGGTCTGACAATTATTGGTTTTGTAATAATGTGGAAGGGCTGGAAATTGATACACGGCGCCAAAGGAGGTCTCGTGAAAGAAGGACCCTATGCGTATGTGAGGCATCCTCAATATTCAGGATTATTTCTCATTATGATTGGCATGCTGATTCAGTGGCCGACTGTCATAACAGCCCTGATGTTCCCTGTTCTTGTCTTTATCTATTACCGTTTATCTAAAAGAGAAGAGGGAGAAATGATTAAGCAATTTGGTGAGGAGTATAAACAGTATATGGAAAAAGTTCCGATGTTCATTCCAAGGATTGGGGAAAGGGGATAGTTATGGAGACAGTAATATATTTCATAGTAATAGGACTGCTGTTTTATTTTATGATGAAAGGTTGCTGCGGTGGAGGCGGGCATTCGCATGGAGGTTCAGGGCAGAAGCAGGGAGAACATGAAGGACACAAAGGGCATGAAGGGCATAGCGAGGCAAAGACAGATGAAAAGGCAAGTGAAAAGAAAAAAGGTTGCTGTTAAAAAATATCAAACCTAAAGGTTTGAGTTACAGGACGCACACAGGCAGATATGTAACTCAAGGCTTTAGCCTTGAGAAGCAAAAACTGGAGGTTTTTTATGGACATAACAAGACCGCTCAATATCAGGGTTGTTGGATTATCTCTCGGTTCTTTTCTTTCCATAACATTTATACTCTGTGTTGTTTATGATTTGATATTTCCCGGCTCTCAAATGTATCAGTCGTGGATACGACTGCTTCCCGGCTTTGAATGGCTGACATTAAAGAGTTTCTTTCTCGGCATAATAGAGAGATTTCTTTACGGCATTTATATTGCGCTCATATTCGTGCCGCTTTATAATCTGTTTTATGGAGTGATTGTAAAGAATGGCTAAAGAAATTGAAATAGTCGGCGCAGGTCCAGCCGGCATTGTGGCAGCAATAAATCTTGCAAAGGCAGGCTGCAAGGTAACGGTCTATGAAGAAAAATCCGAGGTCGGCCACAGATTTCATGGAGATTTTCAGTTGACATTTTATTTTATGAATGATTATAATAGCATCATGCGAAAGGTCATTTCTATAATAGTTTTGATTGCAGTGGCTCAGATATTTGTGGGGCTTCCACTGTCTGCTTCGGCAGCATCTTATGAGAAGGATGAGATAATAGTTTTGATTGCAGTGGCTCAGATATTTGTGGGGCTTCCACTGTCTGCTTCGGCAGCATCTTATGAGAAGGATGAGGAGTCATGTTACGATACCTGTGATATTGATACAGGGCATGGATCTACCCCTTTCTCCACCCCTGACTGCCCCCTGTTCCTCTGCCTTTCCATTGAGGTGGCTGAGCCATTCACTCCACACATTTCTCTGAAAGCCATTGTTAGCCCGCCATTTGTTACACCATTCATCGGACTTAAGCCGTTCGTAAATTCAATCTTCCATCCGCCGTCAATTGCCTAAAAACCAATAATTACAATTTCATTAGAACAGATGGGAACAATTTTGTTCCTGCGTCTACAGGTCTATAAAAATTCAGGAGGTTACTATGAAAAGGTATATCCTTGCCCTTGCGGCAATTATTATAGCAAGTATTGTTTTTATCAGCATTAGCAATGGAAAGAATAAGGCAGTAAAAGAAGGCGGCATATTAAGTGTCAATGATATTCAGGCAGACCCTTATGCGTATAAGGGGACTGTTACAATTACAGGGGTTGTGGCTGGCAACTCAGAGTTCAAGCCCCCGAAAGGCGTTTTTTTGATGGTGGAGACCTCTGAGGCAAAAATCTGCAAACAGACAGGGTGCGCTAAATTTTATCTGCCTGTAAAATATGAAGGCGAGCATCCAAAGGAATGGGATGAGGTGAATGTAACCGGAAGTTTTTCCGAAGACAGGAAGTTAATTTTTAAAGCCACAAAGGTTGATGTCTTAAGGCATCTCACTTTTTAGGAGGAAGATAAATGAATATCCCAAAACTTGTATTTAAAAATATCACACGCAGAAAAGGGAGGTTTATATTTACACTCCTTGGCATAACCATCGGGATAGCCTCTTTCGTAACATTACTCTCACTTGGAGGGGGACTAAAAAAGGAGAT
>JACRNI010000072.1 GCA_016234925.1 Deltaproteobacteria bacterium
GCAGGTTTTCCATGTTTAATCCTGACATCTTGATTTTCAATGCCGTGGTCTGCTGCATTGCGCACAAGGTGCATAAGCGGGTCTCCGATTTTTTCAATTACGGTCTTATCAAGTTCGGTCTCGCCGCCCTTTGTTGCAAGTTCAATCTCTTTATCAAAATCGCGGCTTATATCTCGCACAATCCGCTTGAATCGGTTAAAGGTTTCGGCTATCGGCAGCATCCGCACATTCATTGCATTGTCGCGGATGTCCTCTACAAGCCTTGACATAACCGAGAGAGATTCAATAAGCGCTGAGTCTTTTATACGATTTGCATGCTGGTTTATATTTGCATTTGAGATTACCAGTTCGCCGACTAGATTTATGAGTTTGTCCAGTTTGCCGGTGTCTATGCGGATGAATTTTGCTTCACCCGATAATCCCCCCCCGACATTGTAGGGGCTTGATTTATCAAGCCCGCCACTGCGGGTCGGATAAATCCGACCCCTACAATTTTCATCCCCCTCGCTCCCCCTCTTTTGCGGGTTCAGGTTTGTAACCTGAACCGAGGGGGAGGGGGGAGTTGCAGGCTGGATATTTATTGCGCAGTCTTCTTTTACAAACTCAAACACATCCTCAATGGTCTTTTTATCGGCATTGCTCTTAAAATCTATCTCAAAACCCAGATAACAGGATTCAGGATCCATTTCAGAGGCGCGAGGCATGGAATCATACAAGGTAGTTAGGTTTGTTATCTCCCCCAATTTGGTCAAATAATTTATAAACGATATTGGATCCCTCCCCCAATTTGGTCAAATAATTTATAAACGATATTGGATCCATGCCGTTTCTGATGCAATCTCTGCCAAATTTAAGGGATATGCGCCAGTTTGCATTTGAACCCCCCTCACCCACCCATCCTTGCGGATGGGTACCCGCCTCTCCCCTCTGGGGAGAGGATTGAGAAGAGGGGCATGCAGGTTTGGCTGTGTCTTCTTTTAAATCAAGGTAATTGGAAAGTTCTTTTAAAAGGGATTGTTCTAATGTCTTTACTGTATGGTCAAATGATTTTTCCGAGACCGCATGACTTACCAGAACGCTTATGTGGTCGCGGCATCTCAAGAGGAGTTCGATCAAATGGCTTGTAATCTTAATCTCTTCCCTGCGGACCCTCTCAAGCACATTTTCAACAACATGGGTAAATCTTTCAACGGTTTCAATGCCGATAATGCCTGATGAGCCTTTAATGGTGTGCGCTGCGCGGAAGAGGGCATTTATAACATCCTTATCATCAGGGGAATTTTCAAGATGCAGGAGGGCGTATTCCATCTCGTGAAGCAATTCACTAGATTCAGATGCAAATGTATGTTTTGCAGCGTCAAATTCAGAAGACATATAATTAGAAAACAATAACCAAATTTCAAATACCAAATTACAAATAATAACCAATAACCAAATTCCAACAACCAAATAAATTCCAATAACCAATTTTTCAAACTCTAAACTGTTTGGTTATTATCTGTTTATTGGTGCTTGATTATTGGTTATTATTTGATTATTGGTTAATGGTGCTTGGTTATTATCTGTTTATTGGTGCTTGGTTATTGGTTATTGTTTAAAATTTGGTCATTGTTTTATTATGTAATCCTTCATCCTGTACAATTCCAGCACTGCCTGCACCGAAGGGCTGCAAGAAACAATCTTAAAACCTTTATTCAAACAATCTGCCTCTTGTTTGAGCATTACCAGCAATTGAAAACCTGCTGTATCCATCTCGCTCACTCCTGAAAGGTCAATCTCAATCTTTGGCGAGTCTAAAAGATTATCAACGAGGCTATTTTTTATTTCAACAGCATTAAAGATATTCATCTCGCCTTTTATCTTCAGTTTGCAGCCTTTGTTGTTTTTTTTAACTTCAAAAGTCATGGTGTCATTTCTCTTGATTTTTGTCATTCCTGCGGAAGCAGGAATCTAGAAAAAAGACTGGATTCCGCATCAAGTGCGGAATGACAAAACAATTCAACATTGCCTTCACGGCATTATCAACTTCTCTATTGCTGCGAGCATCTGCTCAGGTTTGAACGGTTTTACAACCCATGCCTTTGCGCCTGCCGCCTTTCCTTCCTGCATCTTTGTTTCCTGAGATTCTGTGGTAAGCATGATGACAGGCGTAAATTTATAAGCAGGCAGTTGTTTTGCCGCCTTTACAAAAGAGATTCCGTCCATATTCGGCATTGTAACATCGCAGACCATGAGGTGAATCTTCTGCCCTGTTAATTTATTGAGTGCGTCTTTCCCGTCAACCGCCTCAATCACATCATAGCCTGCCTTTTTTAAGGTAAGAGACACCACCTGACGCAAGGTTGCTGAATCATCAATAATTATTATTGTTTTTGCCATAAATCACCTTTCCTTGAAAATGTAGGGGTCGGATTTATCCGACCCGATATGCGGGTTTGATAAATCAAACCCCTACACCTTTTCAACACCTTTTTTAAAAAAATGTAATCCCCTCGTCTTTTTTACTAGAGGCGCTGATAGCCTTAACCTTCGCCTTTTTTTCTCCCTTCACCATCTTGCCGTTTACTTTATCATGAGCATCCCTCTGTTTCTGCATTACATAATGCCTATTTGCTATCTCATCCACATTAAAATCAGGAACGCAGCATTCATCCACCTCCATGCACGGACCTTTCTTAACGCAATTTGAAAGTTTCTGGATATGCTCGTTTATATAGGCAAGGACGACAAATACATGCTCAATCTGCTGCCTTGTTATGTCCTGAAACTGTATGTTTGCCAGCAGTTCAAGTATCTTATGCGCCATATCTTTGCTGCTAAAACCGACCTGCTCAAGTATCTGCTTGTTCAACATATCAATGCGCCCATGGCTTTCCCCTAGTTTTGCAAGTTGTTCTTCCAGCCTTGCGAGAAGATTCTTTTCTTCTTCAGAAGTCTGATGGTTCATCTTGCTGGAAAATTGAGATTCAATCTCATCTGCCATCTCTATCATTGCCTGCCCGATCTGCGTTGCCGCCTTTTCCGACTGCCCTGAAAGTTTTCTCACCTCATCCGCGACAACTGCAAAACCCCTTCCATGCTCCCCTGCCCTTGCCGCCTCTATAGCGGCATTCAATGCCAAAAGATTTGTCTGGTCGCTTATATCCTTTAATAAATCAACATGCCTTGTCATGCCCCTTGCATTGCCGGCAAGGGTCTTGGCAATCTCATATTCCCTTTTCAGTTCAATAATCCGTTTGTTGATATAGTCATTCAGATTAACAATCGCCTGCTCATTATTCACCAGTGTTGCTTTGGATTTGTCTGCCAGAGCCTCGCTCTGACTGCGAAGACTCGTAAGCGTATTTATTAACTCTGCCATAGACCCGTCTATGTTATGAGCCTGTTGTATAACGCCCTGCGCAGCAACCTCTGTTTCTTTTACTACATCTTCCAGATGCGCCTTTGTAAGATTATTGATTTTCTGCTGAGAATTAAAATAATTTCCAAGACGGGCAATCTGTTTAGTGTGCGCTTCACTTTCCTTATAAAAATCATCCAGTATTGTCCTCTCTTTTGATGCAATCTTTGTCAAAGGCTTGATTGAAAAGAACAATATAATTGCCAGAAAAAAGAAGGATGTCCAGAGGACTATTGCAATATCATGCACAGGATGAAGTAAAAAGAACGGCGGCAGGATGCTGTTTAAAAACGGCTCTGTAGTGATGTTGAAAATAAAGGTTATTACAGCCGCTATAAGCGCATATACTGGAAAGAGGAGTTTAAACTTCCGCAGGTTAAAAAAAAGCAAGTCGTCGGATTTATTATTTTTGTTAGCCATAATATTTTATATTTAATTTATAGGTATTGTCAATTTATAAACGATAAAATTATCATAGTTTATCATGATTTTGTGATAATCATATACCCTATGCCGGGTATTTTAAGGGTAAAAATTCCTCACATCTTATAATGAAGCAGCCTCTCCACAATCTGTCCTTTTTTGAGATGTTTTTCAATAATCTCATCTATGTCGTTGACATGGACATTTTTATACCAGACGCCTTCAGGATAAATAACAATTGCAGGACAGAGTTCGCCGTGAGGCTCTGTCTCCTTGCACACGCTCAAACAGCCGCCCTTTGAGGTCTTGATTTCGTTTTTAAGATTGTTCTGGTCTAACTTTTCCCTTAAAACTTTAAGGATTTCCTCTGAACCCTTTGCAGCGCAGTGCTTACCCTGACTCACAAAAACATGCACACGATATGGTTTCATAATGCCCTCCTTAATTTTCTTCGGGTTCAATGAATTGAACCCCTACATTTTTTGTAGGGGTTTGATTTATCAAACCCGCATGATTGCCTCTTTATATTTTGTATTGCCCTCGCCCTGTGGCTGATTTTATTTTTCTCTTCAGGGCTTATCTCTGCCATTGTTTTATTATATTCTGGCACATAGAATATAGGGTCATAGCCAAAGCCATAATTCCCTTTTGGCTCAAATGCAATAAAACCATTACATTCGCCTTCTGCTATTTTTTCCTCTCCTGATGGAAAGACAACGGCAATTACACACTTATATCTTGCGCTCCTTTTTTCAAATGGGATGTCCTTCATCTCATTTAACAATTTTTTATTGTTTTCTTCATCACTAGCATTCTCTCCTGCATATCTTGATGAATAAACACCGGGCTTGCCATTTAGCGCATCAACTTGAAGCCCTGAATCGTCAGCCATTACAATCTTTTTTGTGTATTCAGCAACAGCCCTTGCCTTTTTCAAGGCATTGCCTTCAAAACTGTCAGTGTCTTCAACAATATCAGAGATATTCGGAAAATCCTTTAAAGATAAAATGTGAATATCCGCATCCTTAAAAAGCGCCTCAATCTCTCTTGTTTTATGGTTGTTTCTTGTTGCAAGGACAATCTTCATTTGAAAATACCCCTCACCTTAATCCTCTCCCCGCTGGGGAGAGGGTAGGGGTGAGGGTTCCGAGCAATTCAATCTGTTTTCTTGTCAATTCTTCAATCCCAATAGATGCCAATTCAACCATCTTCCCCATGTCTTCCTTTGAAAACGGATTTGCCTCTGCTGTGCCTTGAACCTCAACAAACTTTCCCCCGCCTGTCATTATTACATTCATATCAACATCTGCCTTTGAGTCCTCTTCATAGGTTAAATCAAGGAGGCTTATGCCGTCAACAACGCCGACACTCACAGCAGCAATGGAATCCATAATCGGCAGTCCGCCTATTATGCCGTCGTCTTTCATGTCTTTAAACGTGTCAACAAGCGCAACAAATGCGCCGGTTATTGACGCTGTCCTTGTGCCGCCGTCCGCCTGTATAACATCACAGTCAATCCATATCGTCCTCTCGCCGATTGTCTTTAAATCAACTATAGCCCTCAAAGACCTGCCGATAAGCCTTTGAATCTCGTGGGTTCTGCCTCCCACCTTTCCTGCGGCAGATTCCCTCTTTATCCTTGATTTTGATGAACGGGGAAGCATTGAATATTCCGCTGTTATCCAGCCCCTGCCTGTGCCTTGCAAAAATGACGGAACCTTTTGCTCAACCGTTGCAGTGCATATTACCTTTGTATAGCCCATCTCTATCAGCACAGACCCGTTTGCGAATTTCAAGTAGTTCCTCGTGATTTTGCAGTCCCGAAGCTCATTCGGCTTTCTGCCGTCGTTTCTAATCAAATCAGCCTCCATTAGATTTCTTTAATCTGTGTAAGGACACTCTGAAAAACCCATAAATGTCATTGCTAGGAGCATGAGATTCCTCACCTGTCATTGCGAGGCTGACAAAGTCAGCCGAAGCAATCTCAAGACAGGTTCGGAACAGGCTCCGCAATCTCTAACATATTGACTTATATAGAAGCGAGATTGCGGAGTTTATCCCGAACCTGTCATGCTATAAGAACGAGATTGCTTCACCTTTGGTTCGCAATGACAGGTGAGGGACCTCTCGCAATGACAGACTTGATAGTTTTTCAGAGTGTCCGCAATCTTCTTCTGCAATCTGTGTAATCATTATTATTATTATTTTGCATAGCCCACCTTTATTTTTAAAACTTCCTCAAAACCTGCGATGCTTTTCAAAAGAGAATTAGCAATCATATCTTGAATCTCATTTGAAGCAAGCCTCTTTTCATCTTGAGGGTTTGTAATAAACCCGATTTCAACAAGAACCGCAGGCATCGCAGTTCCCATCAATACAAAAAACGGCGCCTGTTTTACGCCCCTGTTTTCGCCGCCGAGTTCTGTTGAGAGGTTGTTCTGTATGATTTCAGCAATCTGGCTGCTCTCATTCAGATATTCTGTCTGCGTCATATCCATAAGTATCGCCTTCAGGTTATCTGTGTCTTTTATTTGTGATTTTCCATCTAAATCCGCGACCCTGTTTTCAAATGCAGCCACCCGCCTTGCATCTTCATCTGATGCGTCAAAACTCAAAAAATATGTCTCAACTCCGTTTGCGCCTTTCCTGAATGCCGCATTTGTATGTATGCTTATAAAAAGGTCTGCCTTGTTCTCATTTGCAATCTTCGTTCTCTCCTCAAGCGGTATGAATGTGTCATCTTCCCTTGTAAGCACAATATGGGCATTAAATTTTTTAGATAAACGGTCTTTAAGTTTCTTTGCAACAGCAAGCACTATGTCCTTTTCTTTTATGCCTGTTGGACCAATAGCGCCTGTATCGTCTCCGCCGTGACCAGCATCTATGACAATGGTCTTTAAGACATGAGGCTCTTTTGCCTCTGCTGTGTCAATGGCAAAGACAGGACTTACAAAATAGAAAACTAATAATAAAAAATAAAGTAATACAAATGTAATAAATAAAGTGTCATTGCGAGGCGGAGCCGAAGCAATCTCTTGCAATTTTAAGGGATTGCTTCGTCGCTTTACTCCTCGCAATGACATTACTTGAAATTTGGGACTTGAACTTTGAATCTTCATTTCAATGCCTCTACACACCTTTCGCACACCTTGGGATGTTCTTTAAATTCGCCGACCTGCTCGCTATAATTCCAGCACCTCTCGCATTTCTCGCCCTTTGCCTTATTTATGCCAATCTTCAGCCCCTTCACTTCCTCGCTCCCAAATAAAACCTCTGCACCTTCAATCTTATCAATCTTATCTGGCAAAGAAATTTGAGAAACTATAAGTATATCTTTAAGTATTGAGATATATCCTTCAAGCGTCTTTTTTAACTCACCATCCACAGAGATTATAACCATTGCATCAAGCGAATGTCCAATAACCTTATCCCTTCTTGCAGATTCAAGCGCCTTTGCAGCCTCTGCTTTTACATTTAATAATACATCCCATTTCTCGGCAAGGTCTTCATTTATCCATTCCTTTTTACTGGCTGGGAATGACGCAAGGTGGATGCTTTCCTCTTTTCTACCCGGCATAAACTGCCATACCTCGTCAGATGTAAATGATATAATCGGCGACATAAGCCGCACAATATAATCAAGGACATGATATATAGTTGTCTGCGCCGCCCTTCTATTTTTTGAATCTGCCTTTGATGTATAAAGCCTGTCTTTTATTACATCAAGATAAAATGCGCTCAAATCAACGCTGCAAAAATTGTGCAAACTGTGGTAAATCACATGAAATTCAAAATCATTGTAAGCCTTTAAAATCCTCTCGTTAAGGACAGTGAGTCTGTGAAGTATGAGCCTGTCAAGTTCTAAAAGTTCTTCATATGGGACAAGAGCCTTTTCTGGCTCAAAATCATAAAGATTGCCGAGTATATATCTGCATGTATTTCTTATCCGCCTGTATGCGTCTGAAAGCCGAGTTAAGATTTCATCAGATATTCTTATATCATCCCGATAGTCTTCAGCAGAGACCCAGAGCCTTAAAACCTCTGCGCCATATTTATCAATGACCTCCTGCGGCGCAATGACATTGCCAGTAGACTTGCTCATCTTCTTGCCGCTGCCGTCAACAACAAAGCCGTGCGTCAAAACTGCTTTATATGGTGCAATTCCTCTTGTTCCGACAGAGGTTAGAAGCGCTGAATGAAACCATCCCCTGTGCTGGTCGCTTCCCTCAAGATAAAGGTCAGCAGGGTATTTTAGATTATCCCTCTTTTCTAAAACCGCAGCAAAACTCACGCCTGAATCAAACCAGACATCAAGAATATTTTCCTCTTTTTCAAATTCAGCGGAGCCGCATTTCGGGCATTTTGTTCCAGTCGGCAAAAGTCCCTTTGCATCTTTTTCAAACCAGACATCAGCGCCATTTTTTTCAAACTCATCTGCAATCTTGTTTATGATATTTTGAGCCAGAAGCGTATGCCCGCAGGCTTTGCAATTGAACGCTGTAATCGGCACACCCCATGCCCTCTGCCTTGAGATGCACCAATCAGGCCTGTTTGCAACCATGTTGTAAATCCTGTCCCTTCCCCATGAAGGTATCCACTCAACCTTGTCAATCGCCTCCAGAGCCTTTTTCCTCAAGTCATATTTTTCTATTCGGTTTCCTTGACCCTTGACCCCCACCCGTCCTTCGGACGGGTACCCGCCTTGACCCTCCATTTCAATAAACCACTGTTCGGTCGCCCTGAATATTATAGGATTTTTGCATCTCCAGCAGTGCGGATAGGAATGTTCAATCACCTCTTCTTTAAGCAATGCGCCTTTGGTTTTAAGCAATTCAACAATATTTTTATTTGCATCAAACACCTTCTGCCCTTCAAATTCAGGGACATCTTTTGTAAACTTGCCTTGATTATCAACTGGATTATAAATATCAAGTTCATATTTCAAGCCAAGTTCGTAGTCATCCTGACCATGCCCCGGCGCAATGTGAACGCAGCCTGTGCCAGCGTCAAGGGTTACATGAGTTCCCAAAATTATAAGAGAATCCCTTTCAATGAATGGATGCCTTGCCTTTATATTTTCAAGTTTTGCAGGATAAAATGTTTCAAGGATTTTATAATCATGCCAATTAAGTTTTTGAGCAACCTGCTCAAGCAGACCTTTTGCAATAATAAAAACCTCACCCCTATCCGCAATCTCCACTGCCGCATATTCAAGTTCAGGATGCAGCGCTATTGCAAGATTTGCAGGAAGCGTCCAAGGTGTAGTAGTCCAGATAATAATAGAAACATTCTTATTAACAAGAGATGGTAGTTTTTCTTTTAACTCCGAACTTGGAACTTTGAATTTTACATAAACCGACGGCGACTTCTTGTCAGCATATTCAACCTCTGCCTCTGCAAGTGCGGTCTGGCATGAACTGCACCAATGAACAGGTTTTTTCCCTTTATAAATAATGCCTTTCTCAACACACTTGCCAAGTTCCCTTAATATATCTGACTGATATTTATAGTTCATTGTGAGGTAAGGCTCATCCCATTCGCCAAATATCCCAAGCCTTTTAAATTCCTCTTTTTGAATGTTTACAAACTTTTCCGCATATGCGCGGCACTTTTTCCTGACTTCAACCTTTGAAATCGTGTTTTTCTTTGCGCCTAAATCCTTTTCCACCTGAAGTTCTATTGGCAGACCGTGGCAGTCCCAGCCCGGCACATAATCAGTCGCAAAACCAGACATATATTTTGATTTTACAATAATGTCTTTCAGGATTTTGTTTAAGGCATGTCCAATGTGGATATGACCATTTGCATAAGGAGGCCCGTCGTGCAGGATGTATTTTTGCCTGTTTTTACCCGTCTGCGAAATTTTATTGTAAATCCCTTTTTCTTCCCATTTCTTTATAATCTCAGGCTCGTTCTTGCTCAAATTAGCCTTCATTGGAAAGTCTGTTTTGGGGAGATTTAATGTTGTCTTGTAATCCACTAAAAAGCCTCCATGTAAAAGAAAAATACAAAATGAAAAAATTAAATAGTAGGGGCTTGATTTATCAAGCCCGTTATTGCGGGGCGGATAAATCCGCCCCCTACTTTCATCTTATGTCAGTAATGTCAGGTTAATAACCACCTGAACGCATCCTATTAAAAATCCGAGTATCCCGCCAATCCACTCAATATGCTTAAGTTCCCTTGCAATAAAATCTATTAAAAGTTTTTCAAACTGCGCAAGGTTAAGATTATCCACCCTTGAAATAAGCATCTCTTTTATATCTATCTTTTCCTGAAAACTGCCGACGAGTTTTTCTTTTTTTTCATCAATGTGCTTTAAAATCTCTTTTGTGAGAAAATATTTTATATGGTATGTCAGGTTTTCAGAGAGCAGTCCGACAATTGGAAATTTTTTGACTGTCTTAAACCTGTGTTCAATGATTTCATCAACCGCCTTTTCAACCTCGTCCTCCCATTCCATATCCTCAAGGATTTTGGAAAAATCTTTTGCAGACAAGAGTTCCTTTTCTATTGCCCGCGCCATGCTCTTTGAAATCTCATGTCTTCTTTTAGGGATGGCGCCCTGCCATTTGCAGCCAAATATATTAACAGGCTCATGCGGCTTAAAAAGCATCTTAATCGCCACATAGTTTGTGAACCAGCCGATTATGGCGCCGACAAGAGGCGGGATAATGAGGTGATAGGGCATGGTCGTCAGAACCTCTTCTTATCAACTTCCTCATGATAAAACCTTTTATATAAAACTTCCCATTCCTTGCTGCCCTCTGGAATCTGTTTTGACATTGACCTGATCTTATTTCTGGCAATGTCATCAATCTCATCCTCTATTGCCAAATAACTTGTAATCACCCTTTTTATCTCTTTAAGCACATCTTTATCATTAGTAAAATCAACAAGGTCATCCTTCCAGATGCCGTCTGCTATAAGATGAGATATATGAGAAATCCTGTCCTCTGTCAGCCTCATAGAACAATTCCCCTCTCTTTTACAAGTTTGTTTTTTATCATTGAAAACATCTTTCTGTAATCCATCCTTCCTTTGTCTATCTCGTTTTGATACTGCTTCATTATGTTTTCAACCTCTCTATCCAAATCATCTTCAGCCTTCATGTCCCCGGTAAATATCTCAAGAATCCTTTTCAGGACAACCCCTTCATCTGCCTTAAATATAATCAGTTCCTTTTGTTTCAAATCTTCCAGTATCATTCTGGAAATCTTCTCTACCTGCTCAAACAATTTATCGCCGCCTTGCAAGTTTGTCCTGAAATTCCTGAAAACTATAAAACTTAAAGTGTTTTTTACCTTACTTTTAAGTTTTGAGTTTTGACTTTTGAGTTATTCGCGTTCCTCCCTTCCCTTGCATTGCATTTTCTAGAGATTCTGGCGATGTTATTAAAACCTCTTTTCCGCCTGCATTCAAGAATGCTATGGCTGATTCAATCTTTGGCCCCATGCTGCCAAGCGCAAATTCGCCTGCATTAAAATATCTGACAGCATCATCAATGCTTATACAATCAAGCCCTTTTTGATTTGATTTCCCGAAGTTTATATAGACCCTGTCAATGGATGTAAGATTTATAAACCGAGTTGCTTCAATCTCTTTTGCAAGTACCGCTGTCGCCAAATCCTTATCAATCACAGCATCTATGCCTTTAAGTCTGCCGTCAGATTCCTCAATAACAGGCACGCCGCCTCCGCCTGCTGCAATAACAATGACACCGTCATCGGCAAGTTTTTTTACAATGTGTGATTCAATAATCCGTTTTGGTTTTGGCGATGGGACAACACGGCGATAGCCTCTGTTGCTATCCTCTTTTAAAATCCAGTTTCTGTCTCTTGCAAACAAATCTGCGTCTTCCTTTGAATAAAACGGTCCAATTGGTTTTGTCGGATTTAAAAATGCAGGGTCATCTTGAGCAACAACAACCTGCGTTACCAATGTAACAACATCTCTTTTTATGCCGCCCTTTTTGAGGCAGTTGTAAAGGGACTGCTGGAGCATAAAACCAATGCCACCCTCTGAATCAGCATCGCATATGTAAAGCGGCATTGCAGGGATTATATCTCTTGCAGCCTCGTTTCTTATTACAATATTGCCGACAATAGGACCATTGCCATGGGTTATGACAATATTGCTGTCATATTCAAGCATCTTTGCAATCTTGCCCATTGCAAGCATGGTGCGCTCAAACTGCTCGTCAATAGTTCCTTTTTCGCCTTTTGGAAGAATGGCATTTCCGCCAATAGATATGATGGTGACGGGTTTCATAAGATAAAAGTTCAAATCATAAGTCAAAAGTCAAAAGTCACAATTTAAATACCGTTGACCGTATCCGCGCCCAGAGGGCACCCGCCGTGGCCGTTTTTAATCTCCCCTAACCCCTCTTTATGAAAGAGGGGGACAGAACTTTCCCCCCTTTTCTAAAGGGGGGATGGGGGGATTATACAACTTTCTTTTGTCGTTCACTATAGTTCAAATATTACATAGCATGCTACATACTAATCAAGCATAAATTAAGATTCTTATATTTTAATCTGTTAAGAATAGCAAGCGGTATATTCCCCTTGACCTGACTCATAGATTTCCCTATAATCTGCACAAATATAAGCATGCAACATAAAAAATAATATTGGGCTATTGTTACGGAGCACTCATGAGTCATATACGAAATCTGCTTTTGTGCTTTCTTTTCCTTGTCATCAATCCAGTGTACGCACAGGACAGCCCTGACATTCTGCAAATCTATGACCAGTTCGTTACTTCAAGTGCCGCAGCAAGTCGTTGTATCAAGCCCGACAAGGAAACGCTGAATCACTTCTTGGCAAATTTCCAGATGGTTTCTATCTACGCTTCTCAAGAATTGATAAAGCGATACCCAGAACGAACGAAAGAACAAATCGCAAGTGCCATGAAAAATAGAAACGATGCCATTACTCAAAAAATCTTTGAGTTGGTTCGCGAGAAAGGTTGCGATAACCCGAACATTCAACAAGTCGTTAAACGCTTCTTTGTTCAAGCAAAGTGGCAGCCAGGCAAATAGTCATGGCTAACATTGCGGTCAAGCGGGACTGGCTTACAGCGGGCTTCGCCCGCCTTCAGCCAGTTGTATGGTGGGCTGCGCCCTTCATTTAGGTTTTGCCGTAATTTTGGTGGGCATAGCCCACCCTACAATCTTATTAATACAAACGCATTAAATAAAGTTACATCATACAAACGCAAGAAATGGTTTTAGACAAGGCGGACGACGAGGAAAACCGCAGGCATACTAATTGGTATGTTGAGGATTTTCCGAGGAGTCCAACGCAGTATAAAGACATTTATTGCGTTTGTACCAGAAGTTTCCCTTTATCAAGAATTGTCATCTCTTCTTTGTCATTCTTCACAACAACCGTTGGCTTAAAAAACACAAAGTCCTGATGAAACGGAGTCCTTACATTTCCGCCGAATGAAGAATTGTCGCCGAGGGCTATGTGGATTGTGCCGAGGATTTTTTCTGATTCCAAAATATTATCAGGCCTTTTTGCCTTATCATTCGTGCCAATGCCGAGTTCTGCTATGTTTCTAAAGTCAGGATTTTCATTAAGTTTTTTTGTCAATATATCTGCGTAACTATCGCTGCCTGTTATATTTTTTACCTTGCCATTTATAACATCAAGAATTACAGGGCTGTCAAGTTTATATGTCGGCGCCCATTCAAGAACAAGTTTTCCATTTGTTGTTCCTTCTAAAGGAGCAAGGAATGCCTCACCAGCAGGAAGATTGCTGAATGAACCTGATTCTGTCAGCAAACCTGTATCCGCCTTTGCCTTTCTGCCTTCAATCGTCATCCTTATATCTGTCCCATTCGGAGTTTTTATTAAGACCTCTTTCCCATGATTCAATAGAGCAGCAAGTTTTTTTGTCCTCTCCGCAAGTTTCTGCCAGTCAACATCCATTGGACCGTAAAACATATCCTCATCAAAAAGCGGCATGCTTGCATATCTCGTCCCGCATAATGTGCAGAGCAAATCCCTGAACTTTGTATGGCTTGTTGAGAAATTTGAAAGGGCAATCACTGCATTGACAGCGTCATGTTTATGGGTATTGATTATTTTCTCAACCTCTTTTAAATATGCCGGCTCTTTGTCTTTATGTCTTAGCCTTTGCAAATAACCATTTTTCTTTAGTTCTCCAACAGCATCCTTGCCAAATGCCTTAATCCAAATATCCTCAGGCGGTTCAACGCCATTCTCTTTTAAAGACGGATATGCTGCAAATTCTATACTGCATATTTCCCTGCCAATCTCTAACATTTTTTTTGCGATTTTAACAAGACCTTCGCGTTTGATTTTATCAGCATTTGAAATGTTTTCATCAGGCTGGATTAAATCAGTAAAAACAAGGACTTTCTCATTTTTTTTAATATTAAGGTTTATATTAAAAATTGCCTTTATTGCATTATTAACCTTATTCATCTTTTTCACCTTTAATCTCTATGCCAAACTCCTTGATTTTTCTATAAAGATGACTCCTCTCAATGCCTATTGCATCTGCTGTCTTTGATATATTGCCGTTAAATTCCTCAAGTTTTTTTAGTATAAAATCTCTTTCAAAATCCTTTCTCGCCTCTTTCAATGTATCCTTTGACAAAACATTTGCTGGCAAAACATCTTCTCCTGTGTTGATATAAGAAGGCAGGTCTTCCGGGGTTATAACCTTACCTTTTGCCCTTTGGTCGTCTCCTGTGAAAAGTCTTTTAAATAATGCTCGACAAATATGATTATATCTTCTTTCCTCTCCCGAAGCGGAGGTATGGAGAACGGGATAACATTCAGCCTGTAATATAGGTCTTCTCTGAAATTCCCATTTTTTATCTCTTCTTCAAGGTTTTTATTTGTAGCGGCAATAACCCTCACATCCACCTCAATTGTCTGCACCCCGCCTACTCTCTCAAACTTCTGCTCCTGCAATATCCTTAATATCTTAGCCTGCGTCCTTAAACTCATATCGCCGATTTCATCAAGAAATATCGTCCCCTCATTTGCAAGTTGAAACTTGCCTATCTTCTGGGTGATTGCGCCTGTAAATGCGCCCTTTTCATGCCCGAACAGTTCGCTTTCAATTAGTTCCTCAGGTATTGCCGCGCAGTTTACTTCAACAAACGGCTTTTCCCTTCTGCTGCTTAAAAGATGTATGTTTCTGGCAACAAGTTCCTTGCCAGTGCCATTCTCGCCGTTTATAAGAACCCATGAATTTGAAGGGGCAACCCGTTCTATCTGCTGTTTTATTGTCTCTATTGCCTTGCTCTTTCCAATTATCTCATAACGTTTCCCAATATCGCTCCGCAAGACATTGTTTTCCTGCTCAAGCCTTTTTTGCTCAATCGCATGGTTTATTGTGAGGATTACCTTGTCAATGGATAATGGTTTTTCAATAAAATCATATGCACCGAGTTTTGTTGTCCTTACAGCAGTCTCTATATTTCCATGCCCTGAAATCATAATGACCTGAAGAGACGGATACCTAGACTTTATTTCTTGGAGAACCTCTGTCCCGTCCATGCCGGGCATCCATATATCAAGCAGGACAAGGTCGGGCAGCAGGTTTGCGGCAAGTTTCTTCAATGCCTCTGCGCCGTCCTTTGCAAGTATTACCTCAAACCCTTCATCCTTTAAAACGCCTGACAAAGAACGTCTTATGCTTTCCTCGTCATCAACAACCATTATCTTTTTCATGCTGCAACCGCCCCTTTTATTGGAAGTTCTATTATAAATCTTGTGCCTTTCGGCATGTTATCCCTGACCCTTATAAAACCATTATGGTCTGCTATGATATTATTGACTATTGCAAGTCCAAGCCCTGTGCCTTTTTCTTTTGTTGAAAAATACGGCTCAAAGAGTTTAGACTTGTCATCTGCCGGTATGCCGCAGCCTGTATCTGCAATCTCCACCCTCGCCATTTTAAACTGCCTGTCGCAGTTGGTTTCAACAGATATTATTCCTTCCTTTTCTATTGCCGAGACAGCGTTATCCAAAATATTTATAACAGCCCTTTTCATCTGGTCCCTGTCAATCTCCATAATCGGCATGTTGCCGGCAAGCATTTCTTTAAATTCTATATGCTTATTGCCTGCGCGGTAAAGCGCCACTGCCTCATTTACAATCTCATTTATGTTATTGGGCGTGGGATTTGCCGCTGGCAGCCTTGCAAAACTTGAAAATTCATTAACAAGCATTTTTAATTCCTCAACCTGATGGATAATTGTCTTGGTGCATTCATCAAAGACCTTGCCGTCGTCTTTAAACATGCTTAAATATTTTTTCCTAAGCCTCTGCGCTGATAATTGTATCGGCGTTAACGGATTTTTTATCTCATGCGCTATGCGCTGCGCAACCTCTTTCCATGCCATCATCCTCTGGGTTTTGAGGAGATGCGAAAGGTCGTCAAAAACAGCAACCATGCCAAGATACCTGCCGTCGTCATCCTTCAGCATGGTCAGATTAACAAGGATGGTTATGGTCTTTTCCTTCAACTTTATCTTAGCCTGTCTTTCTATTGTTTCAATGCCAAGTTCGTTCATCCGCCTTATCATATCTCTTAATATCTCTTCATCGCTAGACCTCAAAACTTCTTTGTAATTTTTTCCAATAACATTAACAGTATTTATATCAAGCAATTCCCCTGCCGCCTTATTTATGGTGCTTACCCTGCCTGCCTTGTCTATTGAAATAACGCCTGCCGCGACATTTCCAAGCACTATCTCCATATAATTTCTTCTCTGGTCAAGTTCAAGGTTTGTCTTCTTCAAATCTATGTTTGCGTCTTCAACTTGGGATTTGCTTGTCTTCAAATCCTCAGTCATCTTATTAAATGATTTCACCAGAAGCCCGATTTCATCCTTTGATTCAAGGTTTATCCTGTAATCAAGATTGCCTCCGGCAACCGCATTTGTGCCCTCTGCAAGTTTTTGAATAGGTATGGTTATCTGTTTGGCAAGATAATAGCCGATCCATGTTGCAAGGACAACTATAACCAATGTAACAATCAGGAGCGTTGTAAAGTAGATTGCCTTAACAGGCGTCTTTAAGACCTTAATCTGCTTGTAAGATTCAAATGTTGTTGATATGTCTTTTATCCTTGCTGTCATACGGTTCGGCATATAAAAACTGACAGCAACAGCGCCGATAATATTATTAGTATCCTTTGAATATACAGGCGCTATGCCTCTTACAGCATCACCTATATCCAATGGCTGAATAAAATTTGTCTGATTGCCCTTCAATACCTCTATGACAGCGCTTTTTTCAACATTGGGCATCATATTGGGATTTAAACTTGAGGCGATTGAATATATCTTCCTTTCCCCTGATGAAGAAAAAAACTCTATTGTGCCGATATTATTTTCTTCTCTTTTTTCATCTATATATGTTCTCAAAACGTTTAGCCCTTCATCTGTTAAATATTCCTCTTGCGCAGCCTTAAACCCTATCTGTCTTGCAAAATACATAGTCTTTTCAGATGTATCATTATAATAACCCTGCGCTATGTCTAAAGACGCCTGCAGAGAGCTTTCCATTTCTATGCCAAACCAACTCTCTATGCTCTTATTTATAAAACCTATGACTGTGAAGAATAAAAGAAATGTGGGAACTATTGATAGGAGAACAAAGGCTGAAACAAGTTTTGTGGAAAGCCTTGAACCCATAACCTTGCTTCTTCTTTCAAAGGCAAGTTTTACAAAGTTCCGCATTGCCAGAAATACAAGGAGGATTATGAGTATTATCTGAATATTTATAAGGCTGAAGATAAGGATATTATTTGCAAACGGCAGGCGGGTATTTATATTTGATATATGTATCTCTATATAGGTAAGGGCAACAATCAAAATAGCAATGGCAACGATGATATATTTTTCCCTCTTTCGCCTTTTTACTTCTTCCATCTCTTTAGTCTTATCTATGTCTTTGGGTTCGCTCATAATTTAACCTTAAAAAATAATCACCTTCTAATGTCAATCTGTCTCAATATCTCAGAATGATACAAAAAAAACAGCAATGCAACAAAGATGTAAGGCATCTTTTTCATGGAAAACTTATGGGTAATTGTTTATTGTAAAATATTACTAAAAATGGCTGTAAAAGGCAAGCATACTATGTCATGTGCGCAGCATTGTGCAATCAAATGCCTTGATTTTTGCAAGTAAATACTATATCTTTTCATTAAAATGATGGTATAGATGAATATTTATTATTAAACCTTGAGCCATAAATGATGGCATAGATAAAAAATTCTTTAAACCTTGAGCCATATATGAACCCTGAAACCGATAAAACTTCCAGTGAATCTCCGAGCGCTGCTCAAGATGAGCATTCCAAATGGCTCAAACAACTCTCAACATTCACTGAACTGGGCAAGACAGTTACATCCGCTGAAAAGATAAAGGATATTCGGTTAAAGATAGGGGAAGGCATTGCTGGCTGGGTTGCAAAAGAAGGAACGCCGCTTCTTGTCCCCGATGCCCAGCAAGACCCGAGGTTTGCAAAAAAGGTTGATGACAAATCCCGATTTATAACAAAGTCGGTAATCTGCGTTCCTTTAATCAGCAAAGGCAAGATCCTCGGTGTAATTGAACTCATAAACAAGGTTGAAGAAGGGTCGTTTAAATACGAAGACTTGATAATCTTAAGGACTATTGCCGATTACACGGCAATAGCAATAGAAAATGCAAAATACTTCCAAAAGGTGCATGAACTCACTGTCACAGACGACCTGACAGGGCTATATAATTCAAGACACCTCTACCGCTTTGTAGACTATGAGGTTGAGAGGGCGAAAAGATATAAGACAAATATTGCAATGATATTCTTTGATATGGACGGATTTAAAGAAATAAATGATGTTCACGGACACCTGTGCGGAAGCAAGGTTCTTACAGAGGTTGCTCGGGTAATAAACTCTACACTCCGAAAGGTTGACATGGCATGCAGATACGGCGGCGATGAATTTGTAATAGTGCTGCCGCAGACATCTAAAGAACAGGCATTTATTGCTGCAGAAAAATTGAGAAATATGATAAAAGACTTTACATTCTTAAAAGAAGAAGGTATTAATACCCATCTTACTGCAAGTTTTGGCGTGGCGGCGCTGCCTGAAGATGCAAATGATAAACTTGAATTGATTCACCTTGCAGATAAAGCAATGTACAGCGTAAAAAATGCAAATAAAGACGGTGTCGCTCTGGCACAAAAGGAGAATAAAAGATGAAAAAGATTTGTCTGGCAGTTATCATGCTTTTTGCAATATCCAGTTGTGCAACAATTGAAACAAGGTCAGAGGGGAATAAGATAGATAAACAATTGATAGAAAGTATCAAGCCCGGCGTAACCACCAAAAAGGCTATAATAGAGACCTTCGGATACCCGTCAAAATCAAATAAAAAAGAGGATGGTACCGAAGAATTTATCTATAACCATGTTGAAAAGAATGTATCATCATATTTTAGCGGTTTCATAATCAAGGAAAAGAACGCACCGACTACAAGCACAGCACTTGAGATAATAATAAAGGATGATATTGTAATTGGATATAAATTTATAAAAACTGCGGAGTGAAATAACCGCCAGCAATCTGGCTGGCATTTCATATCTATTTTTTACAATTGCCGCTTTTACCCTATTAGAGAACAGTGTTCTCTAGAATCGTAGCTGTAAAGAAGGGTTCAGGGGATGGTAGCCGCAGGCTTTAGCCTGCGATGGCGCATCCATAAAGGATGCGGCTACCTAGGGTTTACTCCAACTTTAAAACCGCCTCTTGTATCCTTTTCAAGCCCTCTTTTATATTCTCCATTGATGTTGCATAGGAAAGTCTTATGTAACTGGCCGCGCCAAATGCGTCTCCCGGAACAACTGCGACCTCTGCCTGTTCAAGAAGGAAATCCGCCAAATCAGTTGATGTATTTATTGCCTAGCCATTAAACCTTTTGTTCAAAAGCCTTCTAATATTTGGGAACACATAAAATGCGCCCTTCGGCAAAATGCTTTTTACGCCTTTTATATTGTTCAAGCCTTCAACTATAATCTTCCGCCTCTTGTCAAATTCCTCTGCCATCTTTGCCACAGCGTCCTGCGGGCCGTTCAATGCCTCAACGCTTGCCTTTTGAGAAATGGATGCCGGGTTTGATGTTGACTGGCTCTGTATATCAGTCATTGCCTTTATTAGTTCCTTTGGCCCTGCTGCGTAACCAATGCGCCAGCCTGTCATTGCATATGTCTTTGAAACGCCGTTTAATACTATTGTCTGTTTCTTTACATCCTCTGAAAATGACGCAATTGAAACAAATGGATGATTGTCATAACAGAGTTTTTCATAAATCTCATCAGATATAATAAATATGCCTTTTTTCAAAGCCACATCTGCAATAAGTTTTAATTCATCAGCCGTATATGCCGAACCTGTCGGGTTTGAAGGGCTGTTTATTATAACCGCCTTTGTTGCAGGGCTTATATATTCATTCAAATCGCCTGCTGTAATCTTAAAATCCCTGTCCTCTCTTGATGGAATAATTATAGGCTCTGCGCCTGCAAGCGCAACCATTTCAGGATATGAAACCCAGTAAGGCGCGGGTATCAATACCTCGTCGCCTTGCTCAAACATTGCCATACATAGATTAAATATGGAATGTTTGCCCCCGCATGAAACAAGGATTTCATTTCTTGCATAGGCAAGGTCATTATCCCTTTTGAATTTTTCTATTATCGCATCCTTTAATTCATCTGTGCCGCCGACTGCTGTATATTTTGTAAAGCCGTCTTTTATAGCCTTTATGCCCGCCTCTTTGATATTATCAGGCGTATCAAAATCAGGCTCGCCCACGCCGAAATCAATAATGTCAAAACCCCTTTGCTTCATTGCCTTTGCCTTTGCAGTCACAGCCATTGTCGGCGATTCTTTGATATTTAACGCCCTCTTTGAAAGTTTCATATCATCTCCTATGATAATGATTTCACAGATTTTGAAATATGATTACACAGATTTCTGTGTTTTATATTTTTCTTTTAACTTTTTTGAAACATTCTGCGGAACAAAACCTTTTAAATTTCCTCCGAGCCTTGCTATCTCCTTTATGAATCTTGAACTTACATATGCGTATTCCTCTTTTGTCATCATAAACACAGTCTCAATATCATGGGCAAGTTTCCTATTTGTAAGAGCCATCTGAAATTCATATTCAAAATCAGATATGACCCTTAAACCCCTTAATATAACACCTGCATTTTTTTTGTGGACATAGTCTATCAAGAGTCCTTTAAAACTCTCTACAGATACATTTTTATACTTCTTTGTGGCAGTTTTTATCATACTAACCCTTTCTTCAATGCTGAAGAGCGTCCCTTTTCTTGGACTCTCTGCGACAGCGACAATCATCTCATCAAATAGTTTCTGTCCCCTTTCAATTATATCAAGATGACCATTTGTTATAGGGTCAAACGTGCCCGGATAGATGCCGATGTGTTTTGTCATGTCAACTCCTTATTTCTGTAGAATTCTACAACCGTATCGCCATACTGCCGTGTATCAAACTTGCAAAGTCTTTCCAGTTTTGCATCAACTTTAGTCCTTTTTGATATTTCAGAAACTATCATGCCCTCATCTGTTAATAGTTCATTTTTGTCAATCATTTCTAATGTTATTTCTGTAAGCCCTGTTTGATATGGCGGATCTATGAATATCAAATCAAACCTTCCTTTATTTTTACTTAAAAGATTTAATGCATGGATAACATCTGTTTCAAAGACCTTCGCCTTCTCTAAAAAATTGCAGATACAAAGGTTTTTCTTTATTATCCTGACTGATGAACTGTCCTTATCAACAAAAACCGCATGTTCCGCGCCTCTGGATAATGCCTCAATGCCCATTGCGCCTGTGCCAGCGAATAAATCCAATACATTTTTATAATGAAATTCTCTGCCGAGTATATTGAATACCGCCTCTCTGACCTTGTCAGATGTCGGCCTTATAGAAAACCCTTTGATTGCGCAAAGCCTTCTGCCCTTTGCAGAACCGGCAACAATCCTCATCTATTTAATACACTCGTCATCCTGTCTTTTTGGATGCCTATTTTCCAATTATTTTAACTGTAATAACCCTGTTTCTAGGACCGTCAAATTCTGAAAGATATACTGCCTGCCACTGTCCTATCTGAAGTTTATTATTTGAAACAGGAATTGCAACACTGTTTCCCATAAGAACAGTCTTTATATGCGCATCGGCATTTTTGCCATAATCACCTTTGTTGTGTCTGAAACTTTTTTTGTTCGGAACTAATTCATTTAAAAGGTCGTGGAAGTCTATTGCGAGTTCAGGGTCATTATTGTTTAAATGAATGCCTGCTGTTGTATGACCTGTAAATACAACAGCGCTTCCTTCTTTTATCTTGCTTTCATATACCACAGCCCCAACCATATCTGTAATGTTTATATCTTCTGTTTTTTGAGATGTGGCAATCCTTATTGTATCGCTGAATACATTCATTGAGCCTCCAATAATCTTTTAGAGAGTATATTGAAAAGAATTTTATTTGTCAATAATACTTGACCTTTAACGCCGCTATTGCTAATAATATAGAAAATTATTTAAAAAGGAGATATTACAATGAAAAGAGTATTGTTTTCTATCTTCATTATCACGGGCTGGATGTTTTTAACAGGCATGGGACAGACACCCCAAAATGAAATCCCAAAGCCTGAGATAAAATTCAATGCAACTATCATAGATGACCAGAGCATCTCTACAAAACTGCACGAGGTCAGTTGGGAAGGTAAGGTTTATCTGGCTGGAACAAGAGGCAAAGGCACAGTATCAATTCAATTTGAAAAGATAAAAAAGGTTGTTTTTATCGGCGAGGCAAGGGGCGGCAAAAAGGATGCGCAGATAACATTAAAAAACGGCGAGGTTGTAGCAGTAACATTTGATGATGAAAACAGATTCTACGGAACAACAAGTTTTGGAAATTACAGGATTTTAGCAAGGAATATAAAGGAGATAATTTTTGAGTAAAGGACACTCTGAAAAACTATCAAGTCTGTCATTGCGAGCAAAGCGAAGCAATCTCGCTTCTATATAAATCAATATGTTAGAGATTGCTTCGTCGCAAAAATCGCTCCTCGCAATGACATTTACGGGTTTTTCAGAGTGTCCTCATTGCAACATCAACATTTCCTGCAAAATTCGGCATAACCTTTATATCCCCGTCTTTGATATGAAAATAAAAACCCTTTTTAATATCCGATGCGTCAAAGAAAAAAATCTTTTCGCCAATCTCTTTCAGCCTCTGTTTAAATTTCGGATTATTGTCAAGTATCGCACCCATAACAACACCCATGCCAATCGCCTCAACCCAGAGAGGCAAAAACCGTAGAGGCAAATTTAAAGCCTTTAATGCCTTTTCTTTGAGTCTTTCCCTAACCTCTAACCCCTGACCCCTAACCCCTGTATTATTCACACCTTTACCCCAATATGAATCGCCGCTATTCCATTAAACAAGTTATAATATTTGACATTGAATAATCCGATTCCTTCCAGCATCTTCTTTAACTCTTCCTGCGGAGGAAATTTTCTTATTGATTCAGGAAGATATGTATATGCCTCTCTGTTGCCTGTAACAATGTCGCCGATTTCCGGCATTATCTTGAAAGAATAAACATCATAGACCTTGCCGAACACCTTTGATGTTGGATGAGAAAACTCAAGGCACATGACCCTGCCTCCGGGTTTTACAACACGGGCCATCTCTTTAAACGCCTTTTCAATGTATGTAACATTTCTTATGCCAAAACTAACTGTCGCGGCATTGAATGTATTGTCAGGAAAACATATATCTTCAGCATTGCCCTGAATATATTGGATGTTCTTTAAAAATCCATTATCAATACACCTTGTCCTTCCAACCTCAAGCATCTCCTTGTTTATATCATAGACAATAACCCTGCCTTTTTCTCCAACCCTTTTTGCCATGAGCATTGCAATATCCGCTGTGCCGCCTGCAACATCAAGCGCCGCATCCCCTTCCCTTAACCTTGCCTTTTCAACAAAAAACCGCTTCCATATTCTATGAACGCCGAAACTCATCAAGTCATTCATCAAATCATACTTGTCAGCGACAGATGAAAATATATCCGCAACCCTGTGTTTTTTTTCTTCAACAGGGATTTCCTTATTGCCAAAGTGTGTTGTTTTTTTATTCTCCATATTTTCCTTTTGCCCCAAGCATTGAAACCACAACCCATGCACCCATAATCATTGCAATAAAAAATCCTATGCCGCTTAAAATCGGAACACCCAAAATTCTATAACTATCGCCGCCTGTAAGCGCAAGGAACGATGAACCGATAAGAAGCCCTGCAACAATCATCCCTGCTGTAAGCCTTTTGCCCATCAAGCCTATCTCATCTGACAAAACATCTAATTTGTGATGCACAAATCCAATCTTGAGTTCCTCGTCAATCGTTTTATCTAAAATAGAATGTATCTGATAAGGCATACCCACTGCAATATCCGCAAAACTTGAAACCTTTTCTTTGCCCTTTTCATAGAGCCTTTTTGGAGACGCCTTTTCCTTGAGCATCCATTTATAAATCATGGGCTTTGCAATTCCCCACACATTCAAATCAGGATATAACTGCCTGCCCACGCCTTCAATAATAACCATTGATTTCTGCAATAATAAAAGATTCGGCTGCATCCTCATATTAAATCTTCTTGCAGTCCTTATGAGCCTCAATATGAGTTGAGATATGTCTATCCTTTCAAGTGTCTTGTCAAGTATCGGCTCTGTTATCTCCCGCAAAACATCCTCAAATTCATTCATATCAACATCCTTTGATATAAGCCCCATGTCTTTGTGAACATTTGCCATTTGATAATAATCCCCTTTCACAAGATAATAGAGCATACTCGCAAGATATTTCCTCACGTTGTCGTCAATCCTTCCGACAATGCCGAAATCAAGATAGATTATCACGCCATCATTTCTTGCAAATATATTTCCGGGATGCAAATCAGCGTGAAACACGCCGAATTCAAAAACCTGTTTAAAAAATGCGTTGAGCGCATTCTCTGCCAGTTTTTTAACATCAAGTCCGCTTGCAATGATTTTTTCTGTCTCATCAAGAGGCACGCCATAAACCCTTTCAAGCGTCAAAACATCCGTGGATGTATAATCCCAGAAAACCTTTGGAACCTGAACGGTCTTGTCTTGTTCAAACATCTTGTAAAACCTTGTTACATTCACGCCCTCAACTGTAAAGTCCTGCTCCTTTGATATGACCCGCTTGAATTCATCAACAACCTCTGTTGGTCTGTATCTTTTAAAAGTTGGGACATATTTATCAATAAGCCCTGCGATTGTGTACATGACAGATAAATCTGATTCAATGATTTTATCTATGCCGGGTCTTTTTACTTTTACAGCAGCAGCCTGTCCATTGTGGAGAGTTGCATAATGAACCTGCGCAATGGATGCGGAGGCGCAAGGCGTTTCATCAAATGTCCTGAATTTTTCCAGCAGAGGAGATTTTAAGGAAGTTTCGACAACCCTTTTGACATCTTCAAATGGAAACTGCGGAACCATGTCCTGAAGTTTTTTAAATTCATCAACCCAATCAGGAGGAAGCATATCAGCCCTTGTTGAAACAACCTGCCCTAGTTTTACAAACACAGGGCCAAGTTCCTCAAGCAGCATCCTTACGCGCTGCGGGAGCGTATATCCGCGGTATGCCTTTGCTGTCCTGAAAAATAAAACCTTTTCAATAACAGTAAAGAACGGAAATATCTTTAGTTCCCTGACCACATCCCCAAAGCCGTATTTTACAAATGTCCTGATGACTTTGTGGAGACGCTTTATGTTTTGATATGTCTTTGTTGGCATAAATTAAAAACAAATTCTAATATCTAAACAGGTAGCCGCAGGCTTTATGCCTGCGTAATCAACGCACCCATAAAGGGTGCGGCTACCCTTCTATTGCAGTTTCGTCTCCAACTCCTCTATCCTCTTTTCAAGTCTATCAACCTTTTCCCTTGCATTCTGCGCCATTTTTTCTATGACATCAATGTCCTCACGGGTAGCAACCTTGAACTTTTCCAGCATCTCCTGAACCGCATTTTTTATATGCTCGTCTATCATATCTTTGCCTGACTTTGCAGCAGCAACAACCTCTCTCAAAATCTTTACCCCTTCTTCAACAACCTTATTTTCAAGTTCCTTGCGGGGAGGAAGTTTAGACTCATCCCCCTCCTCTGTCTTTACCGCCTCTTCTACAAGTTTATCCGCAATTTTCTTTACCTTTTTTTCAAGACCCATTCCAATCAAAATTGCCTTATCTAAAATATCTGCCATGTTGTCCTCCGTTAAGTAGCCGCACCCTTTATGGGTGCGTAAATACCGCAGGCATAAAGCCTGCGGCTACATACTCCTTGCCTGCCTTTCCCAAATACCACCCATTGCAAAACTTGTCCCCGAAGGCTTTAATCGGGGAGCCAGTTTGACTTGTTTGTTTTAGCATTGTCATTCCTTGTTCGCCAGAAATTTCTCCATCAATCCTTTTCTTGAAAACATCCACAACCTCTTTTGTCCCCTGCCATTGTGGAGAGATGCGAAGTGCTGAAACACCAATGCAATTCAAATCCTCAACAAACTCCAGCAAAGTATATGTATTTGCGCTCAAAATTGATGTGCCGTTTACAGTGAACATAGGTTCTTTTTCAATGGTTCTCAAAACCATGCCGTCTGGATGAAGCCTGCAATGGTGTTTGCAGTTTGTCTTATTCAAGCCGTAAGCCCTTGATGTATAACATCTCCATGAAAATGCAAGCGGGACTTTGCCGTGTGCAAATACCTCTCCGTCAATATTTGTGTTTTCTATATTGTATTTAATTGCATCCCTTGAAAGTTCAACAGGGAAAACCACCTTTTTAATACCTAGTCCTTGTAAAAACTGAATGGACGGGACATTGTAGGTTGTAATGTGTGGACCGGCAATAATTTCAAATCCCCCTGTATCCCCCTTTACTAAAGGGGGGATGTTTGAAAATCCCCCTTTGACAAAGGGGGATACAGGGGGATTTATAATATTAAAAGCGCTCATATCATTCGCCTCAACTGGAAAAGGTAATCTGCAAATCTCTCTAACAAAATTAAGTTCATCCTCATTACTCACAATCGCAAGACTTGATACAATAACCTCTTTCCCTGCCTTCTCAAGTTTTTTCCCAACCGCCTCTATGTCCTCAGCACTCAATCCTTTCTTCTTTGCGCACACCACCTCACCAAGATACACCCTGTCAACAGGCATATCTTTTACCTCATCATAAAACCTAATCAAATCCTCTCTTTTCCAGTCAAACAAGACTGGACCTAATGTTAATTTCATAGTGTCATTATAAAGTTCACGCTCAAAAATTGCACAGATGCAGGGCGGAGCAAGGCTTCAAGCGAGGCATACTTTGTAGTATGTTGAGCGCAGAAGCCGCAGCGACAACAAACGGGGCACCCATTGCGGAGCAATGGGTCGGGGTATTTTTCAGCGTGAACAACTATTTCTCCAGATAACACCCCAAAGTCGGCTTTGTTCCTTCAAATGTAGCGTTTACCCTTGCAATGAGTTCTTCATCTGTTTTATACACTGATGGATTCTCATAATATGAATCCACTGCCTTTCTTAAAATGGATGTAACAGTTCCAACATATGCCTTTGTCCTCTGCCTGCCCTCTATCTTCAGGGCATCTATGCCTGCATCTATCAACTGCGGGATTATTTCAATAACATTCAATGATTCTGGTTCTTCAAATGAATAGAAATATCTGTCATCCTCTGTTAAATATCTGCCCTTACAGCATGTTGGATAAGGTGATGTCTCACCTGCCGCCAAGTCATTTAAAACAACATTATTAAGTGTAATCTTCAAGCGGTCTTTCTCATTTATAAATCTCACAAATCTTGACGGAGAACATGCGCCTTCTGTATTTGTTGATGCGCCTGTAACAAAAGATGAAAGATAACACCTGCCCTCAATATTTATGCAGAGTCCTCCAAGGGCAAAGACCTCAAGTTCAACATCAGTATTTTCGCGCAAAGCCTTCATCTCATCAACAGTCAATACCCTTGGCAGGACAACCCTCTTTATTCCAAAATGCCTTTTATAAAAATTTATGCTCTCATAATTTGATGCGCTTGCCTGAACGCTTAAATGGATATTTATATCCGGATATTTATCCCGCGCATATTTTAATATGCCTAGGTTTGCAAGGATTATTGCATCCGCGCCAAGCGCAACTGCCTTATCAACTGAGGCATACCACTGCGGATATGTGTCATTCTGCGGAAATGTATTTATTGCAAGATAGACCTGCTTTCCTTTTTTATGGGCATAGGAAATGCCGTCTGCAAGTTCCTGCTCTGTAAAATTCAAGCCTTCAAAATTTCTAGCATTGGTTGCATCATTAAAGCCTGTGTAAACCACATCAGCGCCGCTATCTATGGCAGTCTTTAAAGAAGGCAGATTCCCTGCCGGACATATGAGTTCAATCTTCTTCATGCAGTCTATTCTTTCTCTATGCAATTTTTTAGATTATCACAATAACATTTATCAATTTTCATATTGTATAAGTTCACAACATATGAGACAAAGGCGAGGGATATTTAGCATCAATGATGCTATTATTTTTAAGAAATTGCAATGGGGTTATTTTACCCAGAGAGTGATGGGGTCTGATGCAGTTATAAGTATGCTCCCATTGCC
>JACRNI010000073.1 GCA_016234925.1 Deltaproteobacteria bacterium
CCTCTATCTTTGTGTTACATTTGGACTGCATTATTTTGTCCTCCTTTGGTTTGGTTTCTATTGCTTGGTAACCAATTGATTCTATTCTAAAGGAGGACAATTTGTTAAGTTTTATCTGAGGCTAAATGCATTTTTTGGGTAAAACACATCTTTCACAGTATTCACTATTACTTCCCTTCCATCATCTAATCGGTAGCATGTCCTTATCTTATCTGACTTATGATTAACCTTAACGGCGCCAAATCTTTCTATAAGAACAGCCAAAGGTATTTCCCTGAATGTTTTTAAATCCATGGTTGTTACCGATACCGATGAATACGCCTATCTCTTTCATCTAATGTTGAAGTCTTTTCAGTTTCAATCTGCATTTGCTTCTTGAAGTTCTCTTTGCTGTCTATGAAAAGGATTGTTCCCATCTTTGCTCTGGTTATCTCAACATAACTCGCCTGCGCTGATGTTCCTTGCTGGGTGTCTACATTGGACATCCCTTTTTCAGCGGTCTGTCCTTGTGATTTTTCCCTTGTGATTGCATACCCCTGTCCAAAATAATTATAGTTGCAGATATTGAACCTAACTTGCCTTCCGGTTCCATATACAGCGGTAATCCGTCCTGTTTGAGAATCAATCTCTTGGATAGTTGCAATATCCCCGTTGTTGACTCCGATTCCCCTTTTTCCCTTGTCGTTTTTTCCGAAGATGATTATTTCCCCTTCTGTAAAGGATTGAGTCTTTTCAGAATAGACTGCAAAATTAGACCCTTCTTTTTGCAGGTCAATTTGCAGTTTCTCATCACCTGCGGCAGAAATAGCAATTAAGGTGTTAGTCTGATGATTGATGTCAATTACTTTAAGTTCAGTTCCTTTTTCATATCCGAGAGTCTTCTCATTCGTAATAAGGACATCCCCTCTTTCGTAACTGCCGGCAAATTGTTTTTTGATAGGATCAAGGTTTTTACTTTCCCGGACTTGCAGGGTATGGTCTGTTTTCCCTATTTTACCCTGCTCTTGTAGCGCTGCATGAATCTTGTTATTAAGGTCATTTCTATCTGCATGGGTGGCAGTAGTAAGGATTGTATCTTTCCCGTTAACAACATCTTTGACATAATCTTTAGCAATCGCCTCATGCCTCTGTCCTTTGTCCGGGATTTCAACAATCCTACCTTGTTTTTCCATTTCGTTATATGCTTCTTCAAATTCTTTTGCTGACATCTTCTCGGCAATCGTCTTTGCGCCGATATCTGTTTGCCTGATATTCTCTTTCATCTCAATAACCGGCAGACCTGATTTTGTTTGCAGGTCGTGAAAAATCTTGCCTGCTGATATAGACTGTAATTGCTTGGTGTCTCCAATCATTACCACCTTTGCATTAGGGTTATCACTTTGCAAGGTTGCTTTCAAAACATCATGAGTAGCCTTGCTGCCCATCATCGAGGTTTCGTCAATTATGGATATCCCATGATTGCAAGCCCTATCTTTTTCTGCTGCCAAAAACCTTGCCGCTGTTTGTGATTCAATCCCCGACGCCTTTTCAATTTCACTTGCTGCCTTGCCGGTATTGGACAATCCCTGTATCCTTTGTCCTTGCCCCTCTGTTATGTCTTTAACGGCTTTTAACATGGTTGTTTTACCTGTTCCTGCATCGCCTTGAATAAGTGTTATTTTGTCGCTGCTAGTTAAAATGTGTTCAGCCGCTTCTTTTTGTCCGGCAGTAAGTGTAATATTATTTTTTTTCTGCCATTCCGCAAGGGCTTGCTTTGCTTCATCCTTACCCATTACTGCCCCTGCCTTGTTCTGTCCCTCTTTTGCCATTTTAATAATTTCTTTTTCGACTTTTAACATCTCTTTAGAAGTATAAACCTGCGCTGCTAACTTCCCCCTCCCCTTCGTATTCTCGCCAAGATATTCAATCTCCTTTGATGTAATACAATCAGTGAAGGCTTTTTGCAGTTCATCAGGGGTCAATATTTTCCCCATGCTAAATATAGCGGCAGTTGAAATGACCTGCTGTTTAGTGAAGCAGGACTCTATTTCGTTAAGAGAAAGAACGGCTTTAGCGATATAGTCCTGTGTAGAAAAATTAGCCTCTGCTCTGGTTCTTCTCCCTGCATCTTTTATGGCATTATCAACATCACCTTGACTAATGCCATAAAGCGCATCTTCTCGGTTCCAGTCTGCCTGCGCTTCTCCAGCAGTTCTTTCCCTATTTTTAGCCTTCCTGCTTCCCTTCTGCGCCATTTCCTGAATTTGTCCGGCAGTTGCATGAGGGTATTTTTGGGATAATTCTTTTATTCTCTCCCCTATTGTTAAGTTTCGGGTTGAAAACTGGGATACTTGCAATGGATTATGTCCTGCCAGTTCAAAAGTCCCGTTTGCCCTTGTTTCAAGGGCATAACCCAGAGATGTCAGTTCTTTAGAAGCATACGAATTGAAAATCGTTGAGATATGTCTTTGGTCTGTAAAGATTTTATCAGCATGCAATGCACGGACTTCCCCCTCTCTGGTTAGAACGGAATTATATATAAGTGTATGTATATGTCCGTGAGGGTCTCCAGCACGGCTTTCGCTATGACTAAAGAAACTATACATACCCTCCCCCTCTTTAGCGGTTGTTACACCATTGATAGTCTCCCGATATTGAAAATATCCATTCTCCTGCATATAGTGGACTGTCCGCTCTGCTGCCATCCTAAAAGCCTTCTGCATGTCTATCTGCATTTGAGGGTCGTTAGAATGAAAAGCCTGAATACTAACGGATTTTGGCATACTAAAAGGAATATCTATCCCTGCTCTCTCCCTATCCGCTCCAGCCCCTTTGACTTCCCAATCGCCTTTACCAGAAGGGTCTTTGCCCTGTAAAAGGGATTTAAACTGCCGAGGTTTTATTTCCCCTGCAATACCTAGTTTTTCAGCGCCTTCCCCTTTTAGTTCAAGTTTGTTTTCACAGAAAGGGTCTTTAGCATAATAGTAGTCTGCCGCTTGTTTTGCCGATACATGCGCTGGTCTCATATCTTTTTATTCTTCCTCTTGCGTAAAATCCTCATTACTTCCCATCCATCATACCCCTCAACTCCTCTAATGTATCCCATTGCAAATTCTGCAACCCGCAAAGTTCGTTATCATGTAAGACAGGTTCTCTAGCTGGGTCTTTCAAAATATCTACTACCGCCATGCTCAAAAAAGATAATTTATTATAAACATCTTCAAGTGTAACCTCCCTTTTCTTTTTGCCTATGGTCTTTTTTATTCTTAACATCTATACCTCCTCATTTTTTAAATGTGCCGCTTCCAAGCATGAAATGATTATTCCGACGAACCTCTAAAGGCAGTCCTTCATCTACCTTTTCCTTTAAAACCTTTGTGATTTCTTTTATTATATCTGCTTCTAAAGATTCGTTATTGCCAAGTTGCAATGACAATTCTTTTAAGAAATACTCCGATGTTCTTTCCATTTCTCTATAAAGCGTTCTATAAATCCTTCCAAAATTAAAAAAATCTACATCTTTGGCATTATTCATAAGTTTACCTCCTTATTTTGAGCTTCTGTCCCAGTGATGTTGATACCGTTACCGGCTTTCTCCCTCTACCGACTCTACCGGTTTTTATATCTTCAGCAACATGCTGTTTGCATATATTTTTTATAACTTGTGCAACAACTTCATCCACAGAATCCAATGAAATAGTCTTAAATCCTATCACTTTTTGAGAGTATGGTTGATAGGCATTTAAGGGTTTGGCAATCTCGCAGAAATATGATCTCGTTAGAGTCAATACAACATCCTGTATCGCTTTCTCGCACTCATACATACCAGCCCCTCCTTTGGCTAGGAAATGGTTATCCATCCCTGCCTATATTTAATTCTTTATTGCTTCGGATATAGCACTGTCAACAAGCGCATCTATAGACAACCCATTAGTAGACTTTTTCCGTCTTCCTCTGCGTTTCATGCTTACATCTCTTTTCCTGGGCTCGACGCTGTTTGCCGCAATCCACTCTTCTATTTTTTTCCGGCTAAAACGAAGCATTTTACCTGTTAGTTTGATATGAGGAATCCGCTTATGATGAACCATATGATAAATTGTTATCTTTTTGATGCCTAACATTTCCTCGACCTCTGTGATGTTAATCAAATCTTTCATAATTCAATACATCCTGTTTTTCTTTTTCTTTTGCTTTTTTCCTAAAAATGATATAAAGTTCTTTCCCGTTATCCAGCATGTCCCAGACGGTCATTGACAGATGAACGGACTCGCAAATTGCTTTACGAATTTTTGGGGATTTCATTTTGCCCACTTTATATATCGTCCCAGATGGAAAGCGGCAGATTAAGGGCATTGCAGATGCCCTCTCTTACTTTTTTGGGTTTTATCCTGCCATATATCGTCCACCAAACTTGGCCGCGGTCAACGCCAATAGCCCGCGCAACATCGCCGCCGGTAAGGTTTTGCTCAACCATCGCTATCTTTATTTTTTGTTTTAATTTCAACATATGGAAGGCATATATAGCGAAAATGGGGAATAATGTCAAGGGAAAAATGAAATTATGGAAACTTTAGGATATAGAATTAGAAAAATAAGGGAATTGTTAAGTTTAAATCAATCTGAACTTGCAATAAGGATGGGGCTTGGAGGTCCTACTGTTATTAGTAAGTATGAAAAAAATCAGGTTGAGCCAAATATATCTACATTAACAAAAATATCTGAATTAGGAGCAGGTATATTTAAATCAGGCAAAATATCCCTTGACTGGCTCCTTACTGGTGAAGGAGAGATGCAGAAGCAGGAGAAATTAGGGAATGAAGACACTGAACTTACAGAGCTAATTGAAAAAATTAGATATATATGGAGATACGGGGGGTTTGAGGAAGAAGTAAGATTGAGGGGAACCGCAGAAAAACTCTATAATCTAGTGTTGAAGAATCGGCAAAAAGAGGAAGAAGAACAAAAAGAAGATGACTATTGAAGTCTTGCCTGTTTACATTGTGGCGCTGCCATGCTCTTTCAAATATTCCCTGAGAGACTGATTGATTAAAGTCTGGTAGCCTATCTTTTTTTCGGTGGCAAGTTTTTTAAAGTAAAGGATTATGTCATCATCAAGTCTTAATGACATGGATATTTTATGAGGTCGGTAAAACCTGCCTCTTATCCCTTTACTGAAATCGTATTCAGCCTTGAGTTCAAAGTCTTCTTTATCTTCTAATTTCTTCATAATCTCTTATCTCCTTTTTTGTGGCTTTCCTAGCCGTTATTATTCTTATTATATCTTCTCCGTCATGCTGCATAATATATAAATGCCCTACAGTGATAATGCCCCCTTTTTTTATTGCTCCTATCGTAATCCATCTTTCCTCATAATAATTAAATCTAGTGTCCAGTAAAGATATATGCAGCGGGTCATTAAATATTTCTACCGCTTCTGTAAATTTTATAGTATGCTTCTTGACATTCTCTTTTTCTTTCCTGTCATCCCATGTAAACTGCATAACTATAATTTATATATTTGTGTATGCAATGTCAATACATATTTTACAAAAAATAGTGAACATCTAAACACTGTCATAAAATCGTAAAGATACTATACTAAAATAGGGGGTATTTGCCTAAAAAATAAGCAAGAATAAAGGGGGTGTGAAATGACTACGGAGCAAGTATTTATAAGGGTTTGTGGGTATTTTCAATACCTTATGCTGTGTGTTCCCTTGTGGAGCCACAGTCCGATGCTCTAACCGTTGAGCTACGCCCACCATTATGATTGGTTATTATTTAACATACCATGTATGAAGTTTGCAAGTATTTAAAACCTGTTAAGCCGATTTAGAAATGTCGAGACCTTCAATAAACAGCAAACATCAACAAAAAGAGCAGGCATTTTCTGACTCCTTCTCTCATTATTACATCACCTTCTCTATCTCTTTTGACAGTTCGTCTTCTGTAATGCCTCCCATTCTGTCAAAGGTTATTTTGCCTTGTTTGTCAATTACAAATGTCTTTGGTATGCCGTAGATTTTATAGTCCTCTGCAATCTTGCCTGTGTCGTCAGCGCCGTTTAAAAAGGTTATGCCAAACTCTTTTATATATCCAAGGGATTTTTCTTTTTTATCCTGAACTGCTATACCTAGAAATACTACACCTTTGTCCTTGTATTTTTTATAGGCACTCTCAAGTTCAGGTGCCTCTTTTCTGCATGGCCCGCACCACGATGCCCAGAAGTTCAAAACAACAGGACTGCCTTTAAAATCGCTTAGTTTAATTTCTTTGCCGTTAAAAAGTTTTAGTGAAAAATCAGGGGCAGGACTGCCTATATCAAGGAGTTTAGCGCTGCCCTCTTTGCCTGTTTGCGATGTGCAGGCAGTAAGGACAGTGAGCAGTGAGCAGTAAGCAGTGAGCAGAAATAAAACCGTGATGCGTGATGCGTGATGCATAATGCGTGAAATCTGGAATATTTTGACCTTTGCCCCTTGCCCGTGAAAAGCATGCTTTTCACCCTTTGCTGCTTTCATTTCCCACCCACCTTTATTGCGCACAGACTCCCGCACATGGTGCAGACATCTTTGTCAGAGGGCGGGCTTGATTCCCTTAAAACCCTTGCCTTTTGCGGGTCTATTGAAAGTCTGATTTGTTCGTCCCAATTCAGTGACTTCCTTGCCTTTGACATATTTATATCCCAGTCCATCGCATTTTTTACGCCCTTTGAAATATCCCCTGCATGGGCTGCAATCCTTGAAGCGATTACCCCCTCTCGGACATCCTCAACTGTTGGCAGCCTCAAATGCTCTGAAGGTGTCACATAACATAAAAAGTCTGCGCCTGCCTTTGCAGCGATTGCGCCTCCGATTGCGGATGTTATATGGTCATAACCCGGCGCAACATCAGTAACAAGAGGTCCCAAAACATAAAACGGCGCATTATGGCAAAGCCTTTTTTGCAAAAGTATATTTGCCTCTATCTGATTTAAAGGCATGTGTCCCGGTCCTTCTATCATCACCTGAACGCCTGCGTCCCATGCAGTCTGCGTTAATTCGCCAAGTGTTATGAGTTCCTCAATCTGCCCCCTGTCTGTCGCATCTGCAAGACATCCTGGTCTTAAACCATCCCCAAGGCTTAAAACCATATCATACTCCTTTGCAATCTCTAAAAGCCTGTCATAGTTTTCAAACAATGGGTTTTCTTTTTTATTATAGTTCATCCACTCTGCTGTAAGCGCACCGCCGCGGCTTACTATGCCCATGATTCTTCCTTCTTTTTTGAGCCTTTCAACAGACTTTCTTGTAACCCCGCAGTGGACAGTAATAAAGTCAACTCCGTCCCCTGCATGTTTTTCTATAATCTCAAATAGTTCATCTGCTGTAAGTTCAACAAAAGATTTTCCTTTATTTACTGCCTCAATCGCTGCCTGATATACAGGGACAGTTCCGATGGATATAGGGGATTCTCTAATTATTCCCTTTCTTATTTCATCAACAGGTCCGCCTGTTGAAAGGTCCATAACAGCGTCTGTCCCTGCCTCTACAGCAGTCTTTAATTTCTCCAGTTCCAGAGCCATATCAACCCTGTCCTGCGATGTGCCGATATTTGTGTTTACCTTTGTGCGCAAACCCGCGCCAATAGCAAGCGGCTCAATATCATGTTTTTTATTCTTTGTGATAACAATGTTTCCGTCTGCAATGCCCTTTCTTATAAACTCAGGACTGACCCCTTCTTTTAGGGCAACCTTTTTCATCTCAGGGGTTGTTATGTTGTTTCGCGCCTGAATTAGTTGTGTCATAAGACCTCCCATGAATAGTGCAATCAAGGCTAAAGCCTTGAGTTACAAACGCATCACGCACACGGAACACGGCTTCTTCTGGCTTCTCCGCTGCCATTATCTCTGAAATCATAGCAACGCCATGCGCGCCTGCTGCCATAATCTCTTTTATGTTTTTTAGTTTAACTCCGCCTATTGCAAAAACAGGTATATGGACTGCGTTGACCGCTTCCTTTAATTTTCCAATCCCAAGCGGCTCTCCATACCTTGCCTTTGACTCTGTATAAAACACAGGGCCGAATGTTATAAAATCAGCGCCCTGTTTTTCTGCCTTTAATGCCTCTTGCATGGAGTGCGTTGAAACCCCGATTAGTTTTTTACTGCCAAGAAGTTTTCTTGCGTCAACGACGGAAAAACTTGTCTGCCCAAGATGAACGCCGTCTGCATCAACTGCAATTGCAATATCAACCCTGTCATTTATGAATAATTTTGCCTTGTATTTATTTGTAATTGCCCTCAAGTCTTTTGCAAGTTCAAAAAGCTCCCTGCCA
>JACRNI010000044.1 GCA_016234925.1 Deltaproteobacteria bacterium
CAATGCTAAACATGCCTCCACATCCCATTTTCCTTTTTTGCTTTTTGATATTGTCTTTTTCAGTCATATCCTGCCTCCAGTTTCCAAAACACAAAAGCCCGCCTTCGGTCTTTTCAGACCAAAAATGGGCTTTGGGATTTTAAATCTCTTTCTACTCCCCATCACTTCCTCCATAAGAGTTACAGATGGGCTAAGGGTTATTGGTTAAATGTGTTGCCAACTATAGCGGTCAAAAAGCGCAAAAGCGGACGGACGCAAAAGCGGACAGATTTATTTTCTCCATTCTCTTTAGCCGTGCCTCTTGCGTCCCAGTATGCCTTATCATGTATTTTGCATGCTGTATCAACCTGACTTGGTTGGTCAAAAGCATTAATCTGCGGGGCTACCGCCCGATTAGGTTCCTCATCACCAGACGGCTGTTCGCCGCCAGACCACCCCGGCCCGCCCCAGTTGCTGTATGTCTGTATTTCCCGCGCGCAGGATAGTTTTCTTTTCCCTTATAAATTATGCCCAAAAGCCCACCGTCAGGTGAAATAGCGGCAGACCATTTGGATAACGATTTTAGATTAGTGATGCGGCGGTGTTTTCCGTCAGGTGAATATTCAAAATATTGACCTACATCCCAAGCCAAGAAGAAGATGTGTCTACCATTGATAGTTATTCCTTAACGAAGTTTTTTATTGTCTATTTTTCCTTCCAGACGTCTATTGAATGTTGCTTTTCTCTCTCCCCTGCAAACCCAATCCCTGCAAATATCATCCAGAGAAAAACTACAATGAAACTTTTTTTAAAAATATCCTTCCGCATATATTCTCTTTTTTCTCCCACACTATCCCTTGTCAAAAACAACAAAGTATTTTCCATTATTCCCATCCGATCCATGAAATGAATAAACATTTGTCCTTTTGATCAGTTCCTCTACGATTATATCAGGAAATTCCTTTCTGAGTGTTTCGGTTATAAATGCCTTGTCATTCAGGTCTTTTACTGTTCCGGCTTTTGCAATGCATTTCGGTGCAGCAGTGTGGCCATGAGAGCGCTGCTGCTCGGCTATTTGTTGAAGAAGTTTTTTGGGGGTGTCTAGAGGACGGAGCGAGAAAACCAGAATTGCCTGCATCTGTTTTGCTTTGGGGGCGGCTGTTTCCTGCTTAGTTACTTTTACATCAACTGAATCAGACGCCTGTTTTGCCTTCTTGTCTTTGCCTGAAACAACCTTCTTTTTCTTTTTTCCGTCAGTTTTTATCACCCATCACCTCCTCCTATAAAAGAATTGACTACAATAGAAAAATTCCTAAATCCTAATGTCTAATTCCTAATGAAATGTTCAATGACTAAATTCCCAATTTTTTTGGCATTCCTGTTTGCCGTCAGGCAAGTGTATCTTATTAGAAATTAGGACTTAGAAATTAGAAATTTGTTTTAATCGGTGTAATCTTTCATATCATCTCCCCTTATTTTATTTTTGCATCCTGTTCTATTGCCCCTCACCCAACCCCCAGCCTCTTTGCCAAATCCCTTGCCATAAAGCCGAACTTGTAGATGTAATTCAGATTCCCGTCCACCTCAACCTCATTTGCAAGGATTGAGTTGAGGATGTCCTGATTCTGTGAGAATAGAAATGCCCTTAGCGCCTTTGCATCCTTGAAGGTCACCCTTGCACCCCAGTCATCTATAGAATCCTCATGCACATGCATATTGCCATCCTTAAATGCGGCGGATGCAGAAACAAGATTATCTGCGGTTCTAAAAAGATACCTTCCCTCAAAGCCTTTTATATTCTTTCTATAACCACTTGAGAGGGTAAAGGCAATGTCCATTCCTCCGAGGAGTATTTCCAAAAATTTATCTGTTATCTCTCCGCACAACTCCTCCTTTAATTTCTTTGACCCAAATCTTGTTATAAAATCCCCTACCATCTCAGGCATGAGAGATATAGGGCTTAACATGGTTCTTTTTATTCTGGATGCCATATAAACCTCCACAATAATACAAAGCGCCAAATCTCAAGCACCAAATTCCAAACAAATTCAAAATCTCAAATTCCAAATTACAAACAAATTCTAAATTCCAATTTCAAAATTCCAAACTGTTTGTCATTTGGTGCTTGTATTTTGGAATTTTTTTCATCTTTCATGCAATGGGAATGGTTCAAAGGGTATCATCTTTCCTGTTGAGAGGAGGTATTCTGTCCTGTCAATAATCTCCTTCTGCATCTGCGGGTTTAAGTCTTTGAAATATGCTGTATATCCTGAGACTCTTACGAGAAGTTCCCGGTATTCTTCTGCATCTGGATTTTTTACAGCCTCAACAAACTTATCATGGGTTGTAATGTTAAACTGTATCTCCATGCCGCCATCCCTTTTTCCATCCATATCATCAAAATAACCTTCAACAGATGCAGCAAAGTTGTCCAGCATTTTTCCATTATCTTTCTCAGGGGTATATTTGAGATTAAGCGCCACTCCGCTTGAAAGACATTCAACAGGCTGTTTGGCAACAGAATTAAGCGCCTTTGTAAGATGAGGTGTAACAGCCGATACAGGGGTTATGCCGCTTGTGAAGTTTTCATGTGCCTTTCGTCCATTCGGTGTCGCCTTCATAAGTCTTCCAAAACCTGCGTGGTTTGTCATTGTCCAGTATCCAACACGGTAACGCCCTCCCCGATAGTTCTCCTTTTCTCCGAATGCCCTGTCCATCAACTCAACAATCCATCTCACATTTGTATCTGCTGCCGGGTCTTCATTGCCGTATTTAGGTGTTTTATCTGGATTCATAAGACGCTTTTGCAGAACCTCACAACCCTCAAAGTTTTTATTAAGGGCATCGAGTAATTCCCTGAATGATACGGTCTTTTCTTCAAACACAAGTTTCTGAATGGCGCTCAGGGAATCAGCAACATCTGCAAGACCGATAATGGTTGCGCCTGATGAGTTTATGAGCGCCCCGCCCTGAATAACATCCTTGCCCTTTTCCATAGGCCCCTCAAAAAGTACAGAGAGGATTGGTGTTGGATAAAAATCCTGATGTATCCTGCCAAAGATATTATTAAGGTTTGCTGCCTTTTCCACAAGCCAGCGGGTCTGCTCTGCAAAGGCATTTTTAAATTCATCAAATATCTTGAAGGCATTATGGTCTCCTGTCTCCTTGCTTATCAGCGCATCCATGCCTGTATGCCTGTGCCTGCCATTGAAGAGGGTAAGTTCAAGCACAGAGGTCAGGTTGAACAATATCGCACCTGTGGCGCCGTAAGACCTGCCATTGCTCCCGGGCTCAACGCATCCTATTACGCCGTAATCCCTTGCATGCTCAAGACTGTCGCCTTTTGATGTAAGGGCTTTGATAACCGCCTTATCATTGTGAAGCGCAGGCGTTGCGCCTGTATTGACATTAGCCTCGCAAAGTCTTTTTAGATATTCCTTTGAATTTATACCTGAATAATATCTGGCATTGAGATTCGGGTCGCGGAGTTTCATAAGTTCTGTTGCCCTTAACATCACATATGTTAAATCGTTTACTGCATCTCTGCCGTCCTTATCCACTCCGCCTATGGTAATAGCCTGATTTGAGCCTGTGCCTCCGAATAACTGCTCGCCTGCATCAGGCATGGCAGGGACATGGTCGCCGATTTTAAGCCAGAGGCAGGAGATAAGTTCAATGGCATCATTGATTGTAATTACCTTGTTGTCTATATCCTTTCGGTAGAGATTGTAGAGAATCTGGTCAAGCCTTCCGAGACTTAAGCCAACATTCGGATTTTCAAGATGAATGGCTGTCCAGCAGAGCCATACTGTGGTCAAACCTTCGCGAAATGTCCTCGCAGGAAACTCAGGCGCATGGCTGTTAATCTCTGCAATATCAAGTAATTCCTTTTTTAGCGCAGGGTCATTCTCCTTATCCGCAAGTTCCCTTGCCTTTTTAGAGAGGTTTTTTGAATATGCGATAATCCCCTCAAGCGCCTCTGATATTGCAGTATAAAACTCTATTTTTGATTGGTCAGGGGTCTTTGATTTCCTCTCCTCTGCCTCGTCTATGATTGCACGGAGTCCTTTGTTTATTGCCTTTGAAAAATCAGGCAGGGTGTGAGAAATGCAGTTGGGCTTACTCGCAAGAAAGAATACAAGTCTCTCAAAGACCTTCATTTCAGGCGGATGATACTTTTTCCTTGCAAGCTCCTGTATGGTATTCTCCATCCAGTGCGGGAAGATATCATAATTGAGTTTCTTTGCATCTTCTTCAGAAAGGAAAAAGGGATTGCTCTTTCTTTTCGAGATTGTCCATAACTCAGGCCAGAGGGCCAATGCGATAAATTCGGGATATAAAGGAACGCCTTTAAACTTGCTTGTTGTTGAGCCTGCAAATAAGGATGTATCCTTAATATCAAAGGGCTTCATCCCTTTTTCATAACTTCTGGTATGCCATATTACAGGGGTGCGTTTTTCCAAAGCAAAACGGTATGCCCTTGCCTTATCCAGAATAGTGATTTTATCTTTTTTGAAGAGATTATTTTTCAGATGAAATTCGGTTATCCAGTGTGGACGTTCAACACATATCTCTGGCATCGCCCTGAAATATGCCTTCTTGAGATTTTTCACCCGCTCGGTGAGATTATAGTCCTGCAATGATATATCCTTAATTGTAATTTGAGACATACCGAACCTCCGTTATAATTAACACCCTATTGAGCCGTCCCATACCTCAAACCGTCTGCCTGTTTCCTTCATCTCCGTATCATTGAAAAATTGAACATAACTAATGGTCTCTAAAGGGGCGAAGGGAACTATCTTCTTTCTCGGCTCGCCCATGACAATCCTATCCCTCCATGTCCCTGAATTGATATAAAATTTCCCTCCCTTTTTCGACTCTTCTATCAGATGGATACAAGGCTCGTGGGTGTGTCCAAATACGATATAATCGCACCCCTTCTCATTCATGTAATCCAATGCTTTATGGAGATACTCTTCCTTTGGTTTATAAAAGTCATTCCGAATCTCTAAAATTTTCTCAAGAATCCCCTGCATACTGCTCTCTGTGAAATATTCAAAGGCTATCTGCAGGGCGTCAGCCTTATCAACAGGGTTCAGCCAGCTGTCATATTCATCAAACCACTTTTTAACAAATGGGTCTTTATAAAAATTATCCACCAACTCTTTCCATGCCCCCTTTACCTTTGAGCCTACATCTTCGCCATAGGACTTTATGCAGTGCTCAATCCACAGAGGGGCAATCGTTGCAGGCCGGAGATTGTCAATCTCCTTAAGACTGTCTTTTATGGAGAGCCCCTTTAATGAGGGATGGCCGGGAAAGGGGTTGAGGAGCATGGTTACAATAGCATCTCCGATCGGTGTTACATCAGGCCATGGAAAACTGTTGTAGACATCTGCCTCATGACCGTGAGTTGCATAGATGGAAAGGTTTTTATCCCAGAATTCCAGAGGGAAAGGGTCTGGTGATTTTTCGATACTCAAACATTCTCTAATCAGTTTCCTTGCCTCAGGCACAGCATTTATCAGCCTGTCATGATTGCCGATTATATAGCGTATTTTCACACCTTTGGAAGAGAGGTCTTTCATGAAATCAAGAGGCTTCTTATTTATTTTGATTGTATTCTGGACGATATTGATTGCCGTCTGCGAAACTGATGTATTGTTATTATCCCATGGTTTAATATCCTTCCATTGGGTAGACCGTATGACATCAAAAAAATCACCGAGGATTACAAGTTCAATATCCTTCGGTTTAACTCCGTCAACCTGAATATCGTTCCAGAAAAACTCCACATCATTCTCATCAATATTGTGCGGTCCCGTCGTGCCATCCGTTAAATGGATATCGCTGATAAATACAAGCATATGTTATCCTCCTTTTTATGTAGTTACAAGTTCGGCGCTGGTTCCGTTTCAATCAAAATAAAAAAGCCTGCACTGTCATTAGGACAGGTGCAGGCTTAATGTTTAAAAATACCTGAAACTACTTCTTTGTCTTATTTTCTGAATCACTTCGGAATCCCCTCTTTCCTGCGCTCATTAACTTAACAGGCTGTTGAAAAAGGCATCAACAGCCTTGATTACACAGATTAGGAAAAACGATTACACAGATATTTCCCTGTCTGCCGACAGGCAGGAAGGGGTTTTAATCTGTGAAATCTAATCTTTTATCTGTGCAATCAGAGTTTGTTGAGTTTTTCAACAAACTATTAATGAACAGGACAGGTGGTTTTGCGCCCCAGAATTACTCCCGGTTTGCCCTTCTTGGTGATTACTATCTGAATCTAAAAATATAGGTCTCTATTACATTTGAAATGCCATGCTGATAGCACAGTTAGACACGGCGTGTCAAGGCAATTTTGATACCCAAATCCCGCTTTAGCGGGATTTTAAATCGCCGATTCATCCTGAAATACTGCGTCTTCGGCAATTTTGCTCCTCACCGTATTGGTCATATACGGTTGCGTCGCAAAATTGCCTGCCAGACTTGTCTTTCAGGCGACTTTTGCGTCGCAAAATTGCCTGCCAGACTTGTCTTTCAGGCGACTTGGCGATTTACCCAAAATCCTAAATCGGATTTTGGGTGATATATGTCAAGCCAAAAATAACAGTAATCTTGCGTGGAGGAACCAAGGGGTCAAATCTTCCCCATGAATTCAGTAAACTTTACCTCTGTATCATTTGTGTCAAAAGAGAAATAAAATCCCGCAGCCACAGACGCAAGTAAAAGAAGAATTCCAAGTCCATAGACCATGTTTCCCGCAATCTGGTCAAGATTTAAAATCCCCAGCCTTGAAAGTATATAATTCCAGTCGTGTATGGCATCCCCGCCGCCTACAGTTATAATATGGTCAGTTATGCGGGATGGGTAATTATAAAACCCCTCTAGGAGGAAGGAGTTTTTCGTTGTTTCATCCTTGAAATCTCTTTTGGATTGCCAGAATCTCATCCAGCCCTTTAAAAAATGCGCCTGACACTTGAGGGTCAAAATGACTCCCCTCGCCTTTTTTAATCTCATTTAAAGCCTCCTCATTTGAAAACGCAGGTTTATACGACCTTTTTGTGGTCAGGGCATCAAACACATCGCACACACCAATAATCTTTCCGGACAAAGGTATCTCGTCGCTGTGAAGTCCGTGCGGGTAACCCGTGCCGTCATACCTTTCGTGGTGTGTGAGGGCTATCTCCTGAGCCTTCTGGAGAAGCCTTGATTCTGAAGTGGAAAGTATTAAGCCGCCAATGATGGGATGCGCCTTAATCTTTTCAAACTCCTCTGGTGTAAGTCTATCAGGCTTAAGCAGGATGGAGTCAGGCACACCTATCTTTCCTATGTCATGCATTGGCGCTGCTACAAATATATCTTCCACCTCATCGCCTTTCATATTCATATTCCTTGCAACAATTGCTGAATAATGACCGAGTCTCATTATGTGATTGCCTGTTTCATCGTCCCGGTATTCTGCCGCTCTGGAAAGCCTGTATACTGTCTCAAGTTCCGCGGTCTTTAATCTGTCATGGGTCTTATACGCATACGCCTCCATAGCAATGCTCATATCCAGAAAAAAGACCTTTGTGAATGCATTAATAGCC
>JACRNI010000029.1 GCA_016234925.1 Deltaproteobacteria bacterium
ATTGACCGATCTTGTTCTGTTTTTTTGAATGATTTGAAAATAATCGGTAAAGGTCTGCTCGGCAGTTTTGAAGTAGGAAGAACGTTTTACTATTTTATTGGTAAGTTCTTTTGACTTGTTCTTGATTTTAAATTCTCTCAGGGCATTGGTTACTTCAAAATCTGCTCCCAGCGCCCTTAATTCCAATTCTGCCAATGATAACTCATAGATAAATTGCGCATTATCCAATAAACGCAGATCCGAGTTTTCAGCATAGCTCAAATCGTATGCCCAAAATTGGCTGACCTCTTCAGCCCGCTCCATCATTATTTTGCCTTTACGATTGGTAATCAATTTTTCCCCAGCATCTCTTTTGCAAGTTCAAGATAACTTACAGCGCCTTTTGACGCAATGTCATAAAGCAAAACCGGCTTGCCAAAACTCGGGCTTTCGCTGAGCCTCACATTTCTTGAGATTATTGTCTTAAATACCTTGCCATTAAAATGGCTTTTAACCTCGTCTGCAACCTGATGGCTTAGATTGTTTCTTGAATCAAACATTGTTAAAAGTATGCCCTCTATTTCTAAGTGCGGGTTTAGATTCTGTTTTATAAGGTTAAATGTCTTCATAAGCTGGGATATGCCTTCAAGCGCATAGTATTCGCATTGAAGCGGGATTAAAACGGAGTGTGATGCAGTCAAGGCATTTATAGTCAAAAGACTTAAAGAAGGCGGACAGTCTATCAATATATAATCATAATCATTTACAATGTCTTTTAATACATGTTTTAGTTTCATTTCCCTTTCAGGGTCGTCTATGAGTTCAATCTCTGCGCCTATTAAATCAACAGTTGCAGGCACTACCTTTAAAAACGAAATCTCCGTGTCCATTACAACATCTTTTATATTATTATGCCCTATTATTGCCTGATATATGCCTGCCTTCAGGTCATGCTTTGATATGCCGACGCCGCTTGTCGTGTTTCCCTGCGGGTCAAAGTCTATTAAAAGCACCTTTTTTTCAGCAACCGCGATGGATGCCGCAAGGTTTACTGCAGTTGTTGTCTTGCCGACACCGCCCTTTTGATTTGCTATGCTTATAATCCTTGCCAAAAGACCTCCAAAACTTTTGGTAGTTTAGCATAATAGTTTATGTTTGCAAGAGAAAATTTTCAATTGTTGAACATCCCTTCGGGATGTTCCCATGTAAGGAAGACTGCATTTCTATTCGCTCACTAGCATTCGCTATGCATGTTCCGCGTGGAACACCTTTGTTCGGTGTTTGGATTTTTAGTTTTGTTCCACGTGGAACATATTCGGGTCTTACACTTTTTTAAACACAAATACGCTTGTCATTATATCTGAAAACGGCAATTTAACCGCCTTTTTTTCAACAAGTGTCAAGTCTTCAATTTTTTTTGCCCTGTCCAATTCTTCAATACCTTTTGGGCCTTTCATTGATATTATTAAACCTCTTTCTTTTGCATAAGGTTTTGCTGTTTTTAAGAAGTCTTTTAATTCTGCAAATGCCCTTGATGTAACAGCGTCAAACCCCCGATTAAAACTTTCGGGGGCAGGCTTGCCGAGTTTTTTTATAATCTTTTCATCCTCTGCCCTAGCATGAACAGTCTCAATATCTTTTAACCCTAACATTCTTATAATATGATTCGTAAAAGACACTTTTTTGTTATTAGCATCCAAAAGCGCAACCTTTAATTCAGGCATAACTATTTTTAGAGGTATGCCGGGAAAACCTGCGCCAGAGCCGATGTCAAGAAGGTTTTTGCAGGATTTCAAAAATGGCGCAAGAATAAGCGAATCTAAAAAGTGTTTTATTATAATATCTTTGTCATCTTTAATCGCAGTCAGGTTGATTTTTTTATTCCATTCCTTGAGTTCTTCAAGATATTTTAAAAACAAGGCGATTTCTCTTTCTCCAATATAACAACCTATTTCTTCTGCACCTATCTTTAATAATTTTTCTATATCTTCCTGCTTTGATTTTTGACTTTTTTTCATATGAAAACACATTTAGCGGGGTTTTCTTGTCCCGCAAATTTTATAACCTTGTAGGGGTTTGATTTATCAAGCCCGCCATATCGGGTCGGATAAATCCGACCCCTACAATTTTCATTCCCATTTGTGCCACCTGCGGCATGAATGTTTCATAACCTATAACCCATTTTCTTAAAATGTATCAAAAGCATTGAGATTGCAGCAGGCGTTATGCCTGATATGCGGCCTGCCTGTCCTATTGATATTGGCTTTATCTTGTTTAATTTATCCTTCACCTCTATTGAAAGGCCATTGACATCAGAATATTTTAATTCCTCAGGTATTTTTAAGTCCTCCATTTTTTTAAACTTATCAATCACCTCTTTCTGCCTTTTTATATAGCCGTCATATTTTATTTGAATCTCAACCTGTTCAATGACTTTGAAGTCCGGTAAGTCTGTCCTATTCATAAGTACATAAATAATTTCCAGATTCGCCTCGGGCCTTCTTAATAATTCATTTAATGTAATGGATTTATTGATTTCGCTGAGACCAAGTTTTTTTAATTGTAAGTTAAACTCTGCTGTTGGATTTATTCTGGTATTTTCTAGATATTTAAGTTCATTTTCAATCGCCTGTTTTTTAAAATTAAATGCACTGTATGTTTCGCTATGCACAAGCCCGATTTCATGCCCTATTTCACAGAGCCTCAAGTCCGCATTGTCTTCTCTTAAAATAAGCCTGTGTTCTGCCCTTGAAGTGAACATCCTGTAAGGCTCGTTAGTGCCTTTTGTAACAAGGTCATCTATTAAAACACCAATGTAAGCCTCATGTCTCCCAAGCATCAAGGGCTTTTTATCTTTGATTTTCAACCCTGCATTTATGCCTGCAATTAAGCCTTGCGCGGCTGCCTCTTCATAGCCAGATGTGCCGTTGATTTGTCCTGCAAGATAAAGCCCTTGTATCAATTTTGTCTCTAAAGTGGGTTTTAATTGTGTTGGCGGGACATAATCATATTCTATTGCATAACCGGGCCTTAAAATCTCCGCATCCTCTAACCCCTTGATTGTCCTTAAAAATTTTAACTGAACATCAACAGGAAGACTTGTTGATAAACCATTTGGATAGATTTCATTTGTATCATAACCCTCTGGTTCTAAAAATATCTGATGCCTTTCCTTATCTTCAAACCTTACAACCTTATCTTCGATGGATGGACAGTATCTTGGGCCTATGCCTTTTATAACGCCCCCGTAAAGCGGCGATTTGTCAAGGTTTCCCTTGATAATCCTGTGGGTTTCTTTGTTTGTGTATGTGATATGGCAAGGGACTTGTTTTTGCAGTATTTCCTTTGTAGAAAATGAAAATGGAATCGGATTTTTATCTCCATCCTGTTTATCCAGTTCTTTAAAATCAATTGTTTTTGCATCCAGCCTTGGGCATGTCCCTGTCTTCAGCCTCCCTAGTTCAAGCCCATGTTCTTTTAAACTATTTGATAGACTTATAGACGGTATATCGCCTGCCCTTCCAGCAGGGAAATTTGCCATGCCGATATGAATCAGGCCTTTTAAAAATGTGCCTGTTGTAATAATAACAGCCTTTGCATTAAAAACCTCTCCAATGTTTGTTTCAACCCCTGTTGCTTTGTTATCTTTTACTAAGACCCTTTCAACCAATGCCTGTCTTATGTGCAGATTTTCCTGATTTTCAAGGATGGACTTCATGTTCAAGCGATATTGCTGCCTGTCTGCCTGCGCCCTTGTTGCCCTGACAGCAGGGCCTTTGCTGGCATTCAATATGCGGAACTGTATGCCGGTTTCATCAATAACCTTGGCCATTTCTCCGCCAAGTGTGTCTATTTCTTTTACAAGATGTCCCTTTGCAAGCCCGCCGATTGCAGGATTGCATGACATAAGCCCTATTGTGTCAAGATTTATTGTCAGGACAAGGGTTTTTAGACCGAGCCTGCTTGCTGCAAGTCCTGCCTCGCACCCAGCATGACCTGCGCCAATTACAATGATGTCATATGTGTTTTCTTTCATTCCCATTGACAATACTATACAATGATTATATTTTGGTGGTCAACCCAAAAAATGCAGCTGCATTTTTTGGCAAACGCAATCTATGGTCTATACAAACGAAATTAAAAAGGTTCTCTGGCTCACGCTCCTCTTAAATCTTTTCATTGCAGTAATAAAGATTTTTTACGGCTATCTTACAGGTTTAAACAGCATGCAGGCTGACGGCTTCCACTCATTATTTGACGGCATGTCCAATGTCATAGGCCTTATTGGAACATGGCTGGCTGCAAGACCGCCTGATATAAAACACCATTATGGGCACAAAAAATTTGAAACAATGGCGACCATCGGCATAGCCACTCTTCTGTTTTTAACCTGTTTCGAGATATTTACCAGAGCGGTTGCAGGTTTTTGGAATCACCCTCATTATACAATAACAAACATGAGTTTTATTATAATTACAGCGACTATGGGTGTAAATATCTTTGCGGCGATTTATGAATACAGAAAAGGAAAAGAGTTTAAGAGCGATTTTCTTATAGCAGACGCAAAACACACATTGAGCGATTTATTTGCATCCATCGCTGTTCTGATAAGTTTAATAGCAGTAAAAATCGGTTACCCTATTGTCGATCCCATATCCGCTATTTTGATAGCAATAATGATAGGACGTTTGGGATACAGCATAGTTAAAGAGGCGTCTGATGTGCTGCTGGATGCCTCGCCGCTTATAGATAAAGATATTTCTAGGATAGAAGATATTGCCATGTCTCAAAACGGCGTTGAAAAGTGCTATAACATACGGGCAAGGGGAAGGGCTGACGCTGTCTATATAGACTGCTGCTTATTGGTATCCCCTGAAATGAGCATTGGAGATGCTCATAAAGCCGCTACGATTGTGGAACAGCGGATAAAGGCAGAGGTCGCTAATGTTGTGGATGTGGTAGTACATATAGAGCCGTTGGATGCTTAAACTCAGCGGCTGCTGTAAGCGGTCGACTGGACTGATTTGTTAGAAGATTTTTATTTATATGTTAATGGATATTTTTCCGGATTATCTAAAATTTCCGTGGATAAATCCACATCTAATTTTGGCCAGTATAAATGATGATTATGAATTATTTCCACATCAATTATTGACGATACATTTGCATCTTTAAACCATGGATATTCATTAAAAGAAACAAAGTATTCTTTCTCTTTCAAAAATATCCAAAATCCATGTTCTGAAATATTAGTTATTTCCGGTTTTGAAATGTTCTTTCCATTTTTTAATAATTTCATTTTTATGCCTCTCAATAATTTTTTGTAAAGAATTTAATTGGGTTTTGGAAAAACCGGAATAATTAGCTAATGCGATAGTAGGCTCTAACCAAAACTTTGCTTCTCCTTCAGGAGAAATAATATGGACATGAATTCTATTTTCTTCTTTAGAGAAAAAGTGAAACCGGTATTTTCCTATTTTAAATACTGTTGGACTCAAAGTTTATTACTCTCCATGCGATGATTTTACCATATTCTTAATTTTATTTTCTCTTCTAACGATAAATCTCAGCTGCGGCGGACTATTGACCGTCCGCTGGAGTGTTTTGTTAGGCGCTGTGTCGTTTTAGTTAAGTCAAGTAAAGACCTCAATGCCTCATTTACTGCATCTGAATCTGCAAATGACTTGGCAACATCAGGCTCAAGCATTACAACATTAGCCCCTTCGGATAGAAGACGTTTGTAATACTTGCCGCGAACAGATTTAGAATAATCAAAATCATATTCGGAACGCAACTCATCACTAATTTTCTTTTCTTTAGCCTTCATGTCGTTTCCTTTCGTGCGCGGTTGCAGTCCGCGCGCTGATTATCCGTATTGTCTTTCCCCTCTCGATATGTGATACCACGAGCAGACGACTACGAGAGGAGTAACCTATAGTTATAAGTCTTTTCTCATCGGTAGAGTGATCTGGATCATCAAAAGTCGCTGATAACGGGTCATAAAATACTGTCATGGCTTCTTCAAATGAAACCTTGTGTTTTCGCAAGTTTGAGATTGCTTTCTTATTATCCCACTCAAATTGCATTCCTACCGCCTGTTAATCATTTGTGGATATTATATCAGAAAACGGCTGACTAATTGCATCTAAAATTTTAACCATCCACTTTAAATAAATCTGTCCCCTTTAGTTCTTTAGTTTTGCTTTAGTTTTAACCATCTCCTTATAAATATTAAATAAATCCGTCCCCTTTTCCGTCCCCATAAAGCCGCTACGATTGTGGAACAGAGGATAAAGGCAGAGGTCGCTAATGTTGTGGATGTGGTAGTGCATATAGAGCCGTTGGATGCTTGAAATCAGCGGCTGCTAACAGCCATCCGCACGAGTGATTGGTTATGTCAATTCTTTTATTATATGTTTTGCAAGGTTTTTATCTATTTCATTATGTCTTGGGACAGGTTGCTTTTTGCCAGTTGCAGGGTTTTTGTATAAATCGTGGCGACTTCCATGTCTAATGAGAATACAGCCAGAATTATTTAACTTTTTGATCAGGCATTTTCTTTTCATACAGCAAGGGTAAGTTCTTTTACCTTATGTTTCTCAGGCACATCATCCATTGTCATAAGCATATACGCATCTTTAATGTTTTCTTCTAATTCTTCCAGCGTTTCGCCTTGTGTCATTATTTCAGGATGTTCAATAAGCTTCCCCACCCAAAACATTTCACCTTTCCAGTAAATCATTTTTAATTTTGTTTTCATTTTCTCACCTCACAACGCATATTCTATTAAACTTATGATAGCACAAAAGGTTCCATAATAGTTTCATTATTGCCGCTACCTTTTCATCTTCGGCATGGAAAGAATATTTCAAGAGCCTAACCTTTTACGGATTTTTTTGAATACTTCGCCAAGAAAATAGAACCGTCCCATTTTACATTTCATTCCACCGTCCTTTAACTATTTGTGAATATTATATCAGAAAACGGCCGACTCATTGCATCTAAAATTTTAACCATCCACTTTAAATAAATCTGTCCCCTTTTCTCCCCTACACGACGGCGTGGTTGGGATCATTGACAGTCTTTAGCATTGATAGTAAGAGACAAAACAGGTTTTCCATCAACTGAGTTAATATCATAGCCATAGCTAAAACCAGCTTCGAAAGCATTGCGTGTCGAGGGAAGCGTACAAAGTTTGGCGATTAACTCTGTCATAATAGTTTTTTTCGCTTCCTCGGTAAATTCTACTGCATTGAGAGGAGAAGTCATTAGCCAGCTTAGACGGCTGCCGTCAAAAGTAGCCTTTTCGATGCGCACGCCATTTTCCAGCGTCTGCGGCCCTTTGGCGTTGGCACCAGCCACCTCTTTTTTGAGTTCTTCGGAAAATAGTGCTTTCTTGCGTTTCGCTATCTCTTCGTGAGACAGAAACTGTCCGCTACAGGATATGCCCTTCGCGATCCAATCCTTCTCGCCCTTAATCATTGGCATTTCACAAAGCGCATCGCCCGCTTGAATATTAACCGTATAACCGCCATCTTTTGAATAAGCGCTGAGATACTTGATATCGTCCAGTATTAATCCATCACTCTTTAAATAGTTCAATGCCATTTTCCGTACAACATCTTTGGGTGGCTTTCCACAACCGGAAAGTCCAACTATAAACGCAAATAAGACAAATACCACCAACTTCCTGGACAAATTGTTTTTCTCCATTTGACTACCTCCAGTCTGTTATTATTTTGGATCACAAAAGGCAACCTGAAATGGCATGTCACTGATGTTCAATCCTTGAAAATGTGCTTTTCGCATATTCGGCAAAATTGTAGCCCACCGATCCTGCTGGATTCAGTAGAATTTTTTTATTAATCCCGCCTTTATTTTACCAATAATAGCGTCGACATGTTCTTTGGATGGACCTTGCTTGGTAGCAGCATGCAACCCCGTGATGACTATGCCAATTCTGTTATAAGAGTCGGGATGTGTATAGCTCCCATTTTCAGTGAATAAATAAGTATATGCTAAAATTATCTCCTTATCCGATGCCCCCATTAGACCTAATATAATGCCAGCAAAAAAGTCGGCTCCCAACTCGCCTCCCCATGATTCACATGAGTTAGAGTCGCTATGCTTTATCTCTAAAGAAATGTCATCTACAAGGTGCTGATTGTAGTGATGACCAACTTCATGAGCCAATATCACTAAAGAAGCGTAATTTGATCCAGTATCCCTGTTTAACTTCTCGAAATCGTCAGGATTATAAATAATGATTTTTTCAACATCAGGTTTTTTACCAAAAGGGGTATTCACCAGCCTGTTAGTGACATTAATCGCTGCGAGTGCATAACGGATGCTTCTGGATTGAAACAATTTTATTTCTTTACGTTCCTTGAAAAGTGCAATCATCCTGTGCATTTCTTGTTCATAAAAATCGGATGGGGCTGCAAGCAATAATTTATCTTTTGCGTTATCTGCTAACACAGGTGAAGGTAGCCATAACAATAATTGATGTATTGCTGCAATAAGCAAAATCAACCGAAGGCATATTGTTCTCATAATTTCTCCAAACCCTATCTCTTTTCGCTTTCAATGTCCTAACATGTATTATACTGCCTAAATAATCTGACAAATACTGCATTTTTGCAGTATAAGCCGGTTTTTCAGAGTCTGTCCTTTATATCCTCATCGGCATTACCACATATATATAATCAGCAGCGCCAATGGTCTTTATTACGCAAGGGCTTACACTGTCCTTTAGTTCAATGACAATATCCTTTGTGGTCAGTATATTAAGGGCGTCAATAATATAATTTGCATTAAAAGACATCTCAATATTATCCCCTTTATAATCTATGTCCATTTCTTCCATTGCATCCCCTAAATCAGGGTTGCTGGAAAAAAGTTCCATCTTTCCCTTTGATATATTAATTTTTACGCCTTTTACCTTATCTGTTGACAAAAGGGACATCCTTTTCAATGAGCCTGCCAGTTTTTCTCTTTCAATTGTGATGGTTTTATCATTGCCCTTTGGTATTACCTGCTTGTATTCCGGGAATTCCCCGTCTATCAATCTTGTTACCAACACAGCGTCGCCTTTCTTAAATATTCCGCTGTTTTCCGTGAAACCCATTAACAATGAGCCCTCTGTCTCCAGAAGTTTTTTTAATTCCAAAACCCCTTTTTTCGGGATTATAACCCCTTTTTTCAAGCCAACCTCTGTATCAACCTCTTTTTCTGCTAATGCAAGCCTGTATCCGTCTGTTGCAACCATCTTGATTTTATTGTTTTCTGTTTCAAAGAATAAGCCGTTTATATTATGCCTTGTCTCATCCAAAGATATTGCAAATACTGTTTTTTCAATCATGTCTTTTACTGCATCAGGGTTAACCACTGTCATTATTCCTTCGTTGTATAAAGGAAATGCGGGGAATTCACTCACAGGCAGTCCATTTATATTATATCTCGCCTTACCGCTTTTTATAGTTGTGCGGTTATTTTCCTTAACTTCAATCTCAATAGTATTTTCAGGGAGTTCCTTTACTATCTCAAATAATTTCCTTGCATTAATAGTAGTTCCTCCCTCTTTTATAACTTGTGCGCTGCATACATCTTTGAACGACACCTCAAGGTCTGTTGCGATAATCTCTAACCCACCTTGTTTAGCCTCCATCAGTATATTTGAGAGTATTGGCATTGTGGTTCTTTTTTCAACAACCCCCTGCGTTTTTTGCAAGGTCTGTAAAAAACTGTTTTTTTCGATTTTAATTTTCATAACATCCCCCTCTTTTATTTATTTATATATTTTTAGTAATAGTAGTAATGGGTGTTTATTTGTGGAAAACCACCCAATCATATTGTTTTTGTTAATAATTTATATATAACAAGATGTTTAAAACTTTTAAAGATATATACAGATTATATTTTAATAAACCTGATTAAAAAATCTTTTCTTTTTATTAACAAGGATTCAACATCTTTCCAACTGATGTTTTATAGAATCTATAGTTTTTTTTAAATCGTGATTATTATCCAAGTCCTTTGTTAGTTTCTTATGGGCATGGATTACTGTTGAATGATCCTTTCCTCCAAATGCCTCTCCAATAGCGGGAAATGATGCGTTTGTGCACTCCCTTGCAATATACATCGCAACTTGTCTTGGCAGGGCAATGGATTGAGGTCTTCTTTTTGAGCGCAAATCCGCTACCTTTATATTAAAGAAATTTGCAACAGCCCTCTGTATGTCTTCAATGGTTAATATTTTATGGTGGTTGTCTATAATAATATTTTTTAAAGTTTCTTTCGCCATATTAAGAGTGATATCTTTTCCAGAAAGAGAGGAAACAGCGCCTATCCTGATTAGATAACCCTCCAGTTCCCTGACATTTGTGCCGCTTGCAGACGCAAGATATGAGGCAACATCGTCAGATAAAACTATTCCATGCTCCTCAGCCTTTTTTTTAAGAATTGCGATCTTTACTTCAATATTCGGCGGTTGAATGTCTGCTATAAGCCCCCATGCAAATCTGGACCTTAAACGGTCATCCAATCCGGAGATGTCTTTGGGAAATCTGTCGCTGCTTAAAACGATTTGGCGGTGCGATTCATAAAGCGCATTAAATGTATGGAAAAACTCTTCCTGAGTGCCTTCCTTGCCTGCCCAAAACTGGACATCGTCAATCAGCAAGAGGTCTGCATTCCTGAATTTATTTTTAAAGTCGGTCATTTTTTCGTGTCGGACAGAGTTTATAAATTCGTTCATAAACCTTTCAGATGTATAATAATAAACCCTTGCGCTGGGATTGTTGTGTATAACCATGTTGCCTATTCCCTGTAAAAGGTGGGTCTTGCCCAGACCTGCGCCGCTGTATAGAAACAGAGGATTATATTTGCTTGAGAGGTGGTTTGCAACCGCAAAACACGCTGCCTGCGCAAACTCATTATTGCTGCCCACAACAAAATTGTTAAAGGTATATTTTTGCGAAAGCCCCGCCTCTTTTGCAATCCTCTCTTCAACAGGGTTTGCCTTTAAACCCGCGCCTTTTACCTCTGCAGGAGATACGGCCTTTTTTGTTGATGCAGACCCTTTGTCTTTGCCAATCCTCCATATAATAGAGTATTCCCTTTTTGTTATCTCCTTTAGGGTTTCAAGAATGAGGGGGGTGTAGTTGTCTCTCAGCCATTCCAAAAAAAATCTGTTCGGCATCTCAATCTCAAGGGAGGTCTCGTTTGCTGCCAGCTGTTTTACAGGCTTAAACCATGTGTCGAATATCTGAGGGTTGATACGTTGTTTGATAGTAGATAAGGTTTTTTGCCAAATGTCGTTCATGCTTGCACCGCCAAGTTATACACAGGGTTATCAACAAGTGTTGACAACTTTAATGCTTCTAACAGGATGTTGAAAAAGTCCATCCATGGCTTTTTCAACTGCGGCTTGGACGAATTCACTTCGTCCAAGCCTTGCAAACTGCTTAATTTTTTAAATCTCGCAATTTGGCAATCCATTCATGGATTGCATTAGCAGGTTGTTTTTCAACAACCTGCTAGAGGAAGGCAATTTAGCAGAGGCGCAAAACTTTTTCAAGAAATATTTTTATATGAAGCGTCATAAATAATTACGCAGCATATGATTACTATGATTACACCGATTAAAACTCCTTGAAATATCTGTGTAATCATTTTTTCTAATCTGTGTAATCAGGGCTGTTGATGGCTTTTTCAACAGCCTGCTAGACAAGAGATGCTGCATCTATTGAAAGTTCAATCTTGCAGGCATTCCCGGGCGCTAGATTTATTTCCCAGCACGGCAGTATGCAAAGCCCCTGAAAGTTCCTTTCAAAACCTGATTCTGAAAACGATACTGTATCAATAGGATATGTGTATAGATTTGCGCAAGGATTTAATTTCATCCTGAACTTTAATCCAAGCCAGTCTTCTTCAAGTTCAAATTCCTCCATACTGCCCATGTCCCGCGCCTTCAATCCAAAGCCGAGGAGGATGTTCCATTCCGAGCAAAACAATGTATGAAGCGGAGAAGCGTCTAGATTTGCCAGTTGATAATCTATTCTGAGCAGCGAATCATCAGTAAAATAGATTTTTTTTTCAATCCTGACAGGTTTGCCAAAGACAATGCCATTGCGTGTTAAGACAAGTTCAGAATTTTGGTTTCTGAATTCGTGTTTATAGAGTGCGCCGACAAAATCACCGCCCTCCTCAAACCTTCCTGTCTGCAGGTCATCAACCGAAAGGGGCGAAAGGGGCGCGCCGGGTTTTATAAAGCGGTCAATAAGGGAAAGCCTTTCATAGTTGTCGTAAACAAGCGATTTTTCAAGCCCTTGCTCCTTTGATACAACCGTGTCATGAATGCTTTTAGTCCCTTCACCCGCGCCGCCGTTGCCTTGTGTTTTAACCCTATGGTGGTAACCCTCATATCGTCTTGCGAGGCAATTTGTAAGGTTATAGGCGATTGGTTTAAAATCTAATTCCTGAATCCCGCCGCCGCTGTGCGGTCTTAAAAATACATTGAATTTTGGGGTTTTGATAAGGATTTCATTATGCGTGTCAGCATCAAAATCTTGCTCGCTAATGGCAATGGGCGGCTGATTTTTAACATCTTCAATAAGATTTTCTGCCTTTATAAGATTTTCATAAACAGAACTTCTTAAATGAGGCAGATATAAACCGCCGAAGACACCGTGCCAGTAAGCATCGTTTGCCTGAGATTTGTATAGACAGTTGATGGCAGCAGGGTTTTCAGATTTCTCAGCCTCTTTGCTGACCAAGAGCATCCTCTTGTGCATCCAGTTTGCCTCGCTGTATTTTGCCATAAAATTGCGCCACATCCCGCCTTGAAGAAATCTTTTTATCCTTTCGCTGTCATGCCATTTTTTTACATCTTGAATTAGATTTGTATATTCCAAAGATGCCTCTGCCGGCAGCGCCCATTCGCCCATTTCCATATAAGATGTTGTGGGCAGATAAACCCTGCCGCTTGGCTCATTGTCTTTAAGATATTCAGAAAATGTTACAGGTTTTATCCACTCAAGATTGTGGTTCAACGTCTCTAAAAATCTTTCAAGCCAGCCTTCTTTATAAACCCACTTGTGCGTCCCTGGCCAAACGCCGAATTTTTCGCCGTCGTCGGCAAACACAGCGAGCGGCAAACGGACGGAAGAGCGCTGCAGACTGCTTTCTATATTCTTTAAATGTTCAATAAATTTTTCTATTGGTTCAAATGGTATTACATAACGAAGCCTTTCGCTTCCGGGAAACACCTTTAAAACATGCCCCTGTTCCTCTGTTATGTAATAACCTGACAGGTCTTCCTTTTTAAACCCTGCCTTTACAAAGTGGTAATCATCAACAACAACATATTCAACCCCTGCTGCATTTAAAGATTCTGGCAAGTGCGGTTCCCAAACCCGTTCTGTGAGCCAGATGCCCTTTGGCCTGACGCCGAAATATTCATCTAGTTTATCTGACATGAGTTTTATCTGCCCAATCCTGTCTCTTTTGGGAATGACCGCAAGCACAGGTTCATAATAACCAGCGCCCATCATCTCAACCTGCCCCTTTTCAATCATTTGCCACAGCAAGTCCAGATATTCCTTGTGGTTTTCATTAAGCCATTCCAGAAGATAGCCGGATGTATGGAGCGATAATTTTATGCGAGGGTATTTTGACAGCGCCTGCAAAAATGGGAGATACGCATTTTTGTAGGCATCTTCAACAACAAAGTCAAAGTTGCCGACAGGCTGATGAATGTGAATGCATAAGATAAAATTTATCAAGAAGCGGGTCCTTGCTAATTAGAGAAAATTTGTTTTGTTCATTATACAGTTTGAATAATAAAAAGCAAGGCTATTGTATAAGCAGACATGGCAATTTTTCTCTTGACATTTAATGGACGCTATTCTATTTTTTACACACCATAAGTAAGACTAGATAATTTTAACAACTGTGGATATTAAGACTTTTTTAATAAAAAATAAGAGAAAGGAGGTGGCAGATTAATAATCATTTTAGAGGTAAAAAGGCAGACCCTAAACCTAAAAGGAGGTGAACCACATGAATGGAAAGATGCAGTTAGTATTAGTATTAGCAGTTGCATTTTTCATTGCAGCGCCGTTTGCAAATGCTGCTGAAAAGAGATGCAAGATTGGCAATGAAAAAGTAGAATGCCCTACCCGCACGGATGCAGAGTTAAAAAAGGCTATAGACGACTTTGAGAAAGAGGCAATGGATATGATGAAGGGCATTGGCGGAAGCACATACGGCATAGCACCCTTTGACTACCTCACCGGCGTCGGTAAGAGGACTACCAAGGCTGACACAAAGACCTTCAAGGTTGAAAGCGGTTACGCAAAGGGCACTGGTAAGACAGAGGCATGGGACAGAATTAAGAAACCTGCCTCAGGCGAGGCTATCTACAACCAGTGGACAAACAACTGGTCTCCTTCGTTTAAGAACACTCTGGTTGCTGGCGCAGACCCGAATGAAGGCAAGCAGTGGTATTATGTTTATTGCGTAGGATGTCACGGCTGGCTTTTACATGGTGATGGTCCGAATGCAGTGTATCTTGACCCAAAGCCGAGGATACTCACAAAAGGTTCATACATGAATAAGAAGACAAATGTAGAACTCTTTACAACGATCAAGGGTGGCGGCGCTTCATCTGACCTTTCAGATATAATGCCTGCATGGGGAAACCTTTTGCAGGATCAGGACATCTGGAATGTTATTGCATGGATAAGGGCAAACGCGGATGTAAAGCCAATAACAAGCGTAGAAGACTATCTGAACCCAAAATCTTCTTTTGACCCAAAATCCACAGAGAATAAGGTTACACCTTTGAATGCTGCAAAGAACCCCGAATTTAAGGATGCACAGGAAACAGTTGAGGCATCGTTGGCAGGCAGGGGCGGCAAATTAAAAGGCGCTGGATTTGTTGAAGGGGGCTTAAGAAAAGCGCCTGAAAAGGTTACAGTAAAGTAAATCTATAAAATAAGGAGGTGAAAAAAAATGCATTTTAAGAAATTTAGATTTCTGTTAGTAATATTGAGTTTTGTAATGTGGTCTGCATTCCCAGCAGCAGTTGATGCAGCAGAAAGGGATTGGCATGTGACAGAGACATCGCCTAATGATGCCCCGCTGCAGGATACAATGCTTATGTATAATGCAGGCGGAACCGATGGTTCGGTTGCTGTGTTCGGTATCCCGAGTATGAGGACATACAGGCACATCCTTGTGGGTGTTGACCTGCATGAGCCGGTATTCAGCGCCAAGGATAATTCAGGCACCAAAAACCTGAACCCAGACGGCAAATTTTTGTATGTCAATGACAAGGCTGCAAATACCATAGGAGTAATCAATTTGCAGTTGGGTTCACTTGAAAGGCTTATTGCCCTGCCGTTTCCTTTTGGTGTTCATCACATCAGTTTGAGCAGAGATGGAAAAAGCTTGTATGCGACAGGCGAACTTACAGGCAAGATGGCAAAGGTGGATATTGCCACAGGTAAGGCTCAGGTTATTGACTGGGGTCCTGCGCCAAGCGCGCCTGACTATTTGGATGTCAGCAAACCGGGAAAGCCAGAATATGTTTTCTCGGGCAACTATTATCACTCTACAGTCGGCGTGTTTTCTGTCAATCCTTTTAAACTCATAAAGGAAATACCTGTTGGAAAGAACCCTCACGGCACTGATGCTGAGCCGAAGGGGAGATATATACAGGTTGCAGATAAACTCTCTGCTACCATTACATTTATCAATGTGGATAAATTAGCAGTTGAAAAGGTAATTCCAGCAGGCGCTGGTCCGCTGCACAATGTATTTGACAATAAAGGCAATGCATATACATCCTGCTTTGTTGCAGACTCTATTGTTAAAACAAACCTTGATAAACTTGAGGTTGTCGACGAATTCCCAGTTCATTACCGGATAGGGCATATTGCAGTAAGTGATGATGCCAAGTATGTGTTTGCGCTCAATAAGTTTTCAACAGGTCTTTTCAGTCCCACAGGCATCCGTTGGCCAGTAAACCACGAGATGATTGATGCAGATGAGAAAAGCCCAACATACGGCAAGTCATTAAAGATTATTCCTGTTGACGGCGAGCCGCATAATGCAAAGATTATCTCTGCAAACCTGATTAAAGACTGGTCAATGGGTCAGGCAGAAAAAGGCGGGCTTGTTGATAAGCCATTAGCAGAGGTGAGACCTGTTCATGTTGGCGGCGCAAAGATTAGTTACCTTCCTGTTGACACAGGCAAGCCGGGCATTACTGTTGCAAAGGACGGTGTAAAGGAAATCAGGGTAAAGGCATTTAGTTACGGTTATGTCCCAAGACAGATGAGGGTCAACAAAGGTGATAAGGTAAGGATCATTGTTACCAATATTGACAAGGCATCCGGCATCACCAAGAACCCTGATGTTATCATGGGCTTTACCATATACGGTCCATATGCAACAAGGACAATGCTTCATATCCCAAGGGGTGTTTCACTTATGACAGAGTTCGTTGCAGATTACGCAGGCGAGTATGAAATCTACTGTGAAACCTTCTGCGGACCTCTGCATCTGGAAATGAGGGCGGCATTCTTTGTGGATGACCCGAAAAAAGGCCCTTCAAATCTTGGTGTTGGAGATTATGATGAGGCTCAGAAACAGAAACAGTTGAATGTTCCTGAAGAGCATTTAACAGCGCCAAAGGCAGAGTATTTATAATATTTTCTTGAGTTTTTAATATGTCCCGGCACCTTTCTGGCATCGGCTATACTGAAGGGTCCGGGGCATATTTTTTTGTATTTGCTAAAAATTTTCAAATGGATTATAATTTAAACTGGTCGTAATTTATAGACAAAAAGAGGGCGCATTATGAAAAGATTAGCCAGTTTTTTAATTATCATTGTTTTTATTGGCAGCGCCTTTATTTTTGCAGGCTGTTCCACAAACGGAAACAGCGCAGCAATAAAAGGCAAGGAAAAACCAGAAGAGGTTGTTAAAAAGTTTTATTCATATATTGCAGAGGGCGGGCCCACAACGCTTAAAGAGGCGTACAAACTCGTAAGTACAAAGCATTACAAATTGAATGAAGAGCAGTTTAAGGGCATTACTTCCCAATACTCAAAAAACATGAAGGTAAATATCGTAAGCAGCGATATAAAGAAAAATATTGCAATTGTTAATATAGAATACAGCGTTCCATCTGCATTTGGCGGAAATTTTACAACACAGACAGAAATTCATCTTGATTTAGATGAGACATCCAATGCATGGAAGATAGATTTTACAGGCGAGACATATAATACTGACATAAGCCAGACATCTAAAGCAGGGACATAAAAAAATTTAAAATGCAACCCCTGATAGATTCAATCAGGGGCAAAACGGAGGAAATAAAGTGAATTATTTTAAAACAACAATGCTGCTTGCTGTTCTTACAGCAATCCTTATCTTTGCGGGAGATGCGCTTGGCGGGAGGAGCGGGGCAATAACAGCGCTTGTCTTTGCAGGTGTTATGAATTTTGCAACGTATTGGTTTAGCGATAAGATTGTGCTTAAGATGTATGGCGCAAAACAGGCGTCAGAACAAGATGCGCCGCAATTATATGCAGTTGTAAGAGACCTTACAATGAAGGCAAACATGCCTATGCCAAAGGTCTATACTATGGATAATGACACGCCGAATGCCTTTGCAACAGGCAGAAATCCGAATCATGCGGCAGTTGCAGTTACAACAGGGATTATGAGGATTTTAACAAAGGAAGAATTGTCTGGCGTTATGGCGCATGAACTCGCGCACATAAAAAACAGGGATATACTGATTGGAACAATAGCCGCGACCATTGCAGGCGCAATAAGTTATCTTGCGCACATGGCGCAGTGGGCAGCAATGTTCGGCGGCGGAAGAAATGATGATGAAAGGGGCGGCAATCCCATCGGTCTTATTGCAATGATGATAATAGCGCCTCTTGCAGCAATGCTCATCCAGATGGCAGTATCCCGTTCAAGGGAATACGGCGCTGATGCGGGCGGCGCAAATATCTGCGGCAATCCGCTTTATCTGGCAGATGCCTTACGGAAACTTGAAATGGCAAATAAAAGGATTCCAATGACAGGCGCAAACGAGGCGACAGCGCACATGTTCATTGTAAGCCCTTTAAGCGGCGGTTCTTTGCTAAGACTCTTCAGCACACACCCGCCCATAGAGGAAAGGGTAAAAAGGCTTGAGGCAATGATAGGTGGTTTGAGATATTGATTTTTTGGCTTGATTAAAAATTAAGATAGAGAGAAGAAAATAAAATGCTACCTTACCCGGTCTCTTAACTGCTGGCGCTGCTGCTTAAACACATACTTTTCAATAACCATCTCGCTTTTGTGATCAAGATTAGTAAACTTTATGCCGTACCTTTTGAATGGCGGAACTTTGCCGTCAATCTTTCTTACTATATTCCCGTTTACTGCAATTTCATTTGGTGAATCCGGGATGCTGAACTCGCACTTAACAGCAGTTCCCATATCCATCTGTTTTTCGGTTTCTAACAGCATTCCGCGGACGCTTATATCTACCGTGTTTCCCATAATTGATTCTGTTCCCATTTTTGCGTTTACTGTAAGTTTTGTTAATATTCTCATATTCTCTCTTACAGGTATGTTTATAAATTGACGTACTTTATTAACAAATTCTGATGGTGTGAACGGCTTGATAATATAGTCATCTGCTCCAACCGAACTAATGCACTTTTCAATATCCTCTATCTTTAACCCCCCCATCAGCATTACTATCGCAACATTTTTTATTGCATTGTTGCTTTTAATTGTTTTACAGACCTGCTCGCCGTCCATACCGGGCATATAGCGGCTTAATAATATAAGATTAACCTTTTCTCTTTGATGAATATCAAGCACTTCCTCTCCTGATGTTGCGGTGTATACCACGACATCAGATCTGGAAATGGTCGGCTTAAACGACTTTACATCATCTACAAGAATGATTTTTTGCACAGTACCCATGCTACAAATTTATCATGACTGGGGATAATATGTCAAACAAATTTCCAGCCCTTTTTTAATTTCTAATTGACTACCATAATCTTTTTTCATAAACTTCGCCTGTTTTAGAAATATATATCTGGAGGGGCAATCTATGGAGACTAAAAATCATTTCCAGTGGTGGCACAAGGGGGATTTAGACGGATTCTTTGGGCTTTTTGTTGACAACCTTATTCAGTTGATTTTAATAGTTGTGCTTTGCGGCGCAATCTTAAAGATGCCGGGGGGACTTGTTTATGGACGCATCCTGCCGGGTGTGGCAGTAAGTCTTTTAATCGGCAATATATTTTATGCATTCCAAGCACGCGCTTTATCACACCGCACAGGACAGGCAAATGTAACAGCGCTTCCATACGGCGTAAACACGGTCTCGCTTTTTGCATACATCCTTTTTGTTATGAAGCCTGTTGTTGAGCAGACAAATGATGTTGAACTTGCATGGCGCGTCGGTTTGGCAGCGTGTCTCGGCTCCGGCATAATAGAATTCGGAGGCGCATTCATTGCAGGCTGGGTAAAACGAATAACCCCGCGGGCCGCACTTTTAACAACTCTGGCAGGCATAGCAGTAACATTTATTTCTATGGATTTTTGCTTTCGCATATTTGCAGACCCCCTTGTCGGTTTTGCGCCCCTTGCATTTATATTCATCCAATACATTGGAAGGATTTATCTGCCTAAAAAAATCCCTGCGGGTCTTGTGGCAGTTGTCAGCGGGACAATTCTGGCATGGCTGCTTGGAAGGATGAATAGCGATGCGCTCGTAAATGCAATGAATATCCAGCTGCAGATTCCAAACCTCTACATATTTGATTTGGCAAATGCCGTTGTCTCGCCTTACATGCTCGCATTTCTGCCTGTAATCATACCAATGGGTCTATTCAATCTTTTGGGTTCTCTGCAAAACCTTGAGAGCGCTGAGGCTGCTGGAGACAAATATCCTGTTAAGAGTTCGCTTGCAGTAAACGGCATAGGGACAATTGCGGCTGCTGCATTCGGAAGCACATTTCCGACAACCATTTATATCGGACATCCCGGATGGAAGGCAATGGGCGCAGGCGCAGGCTATTCTGTTGCAAACGGCGTTATCATAACATTTCTTTGCCTTCTTGGGCTTGTAGGTTTTGCAAGTTCCCTCGTGCCTGTTGAGGCAGGCGCTGCCATACTTTTATGGATTGGCGTTACAATTGCAGCGCAGGCATTTCAGGCAACGCCAAGCAACCATGCTCCGGCAGTTGTTGTCGGCTTCTTTCCTGCTATGGCAGCATGGGGGCTTTTAATCCTTGAAAGCGGACTCCGCGCAGCAGGGACAAACATCGGAGATGTAGGGCTTCAATCCCTTGCAATACAACTGCCCATTGCAGGACTTATTTCTCTGGAAAGGGGTTTTATTTTTACATCAATGATTCTCGCCGCCATGACAGTTGCCTTGATTGAGAGGCATTACCGCGCTGCTGTCGGATGGGCGCTCACTGCCGCAATCGCAAGCGCTACAGGCATAATGCACGGCTACAAAATAGTTGACAACGCAATAGTAAATGCCTATGGCCCATCTTACACATGGCAGTTCGTTCTGGGTTATCTTGGGATAGCAGTTATATTTTTAATGCTGGGGTTAAGGGAAGCAAGACAGGAAAAGGAAACCTTGTGACCCAAATCCCTACACCGAAACAATTTCGGCGAGAGGACTCACAGAAATATCAAATCTCAAAATGGAGACAAATGACCAATCAGGAATCATGGATTGATATTGTTACACCTAATATTAAAGGGGACATTGAACGTATTGCTATAGAAGCATATACCAATGCATGTGATATCCTAAAGGATGCTAAAATTTTGATGAGAGAAGACCGTTATGCTAGAGCAGGGGCATTGGTGATTCTTTCAGAAGAAGAGTTCTCAAAAGCATTTATCCTTTTTGTTTGCGCCCAACAGAATCGTTGGGATTCTGAAATATTTTATGCATTGAAAAAGCATCCAGAGAAACAAGGTATTGCTAAAGCAATGAGGGAATATTTTGAGTGGTTCGTAGATAATTATAATCTTGTTATAAAAATGAATCAGTTCGCTTTTGTTCCTGCTACGCCATCTATGCTACCAAGTCAAAAACAGTGGAAAGAAATGATTGGCAAGACGAAGAAAGGCATAAAAAAGGAGAAAAAAGAACGATACAAACAAGCACTGCTATATGTGGGATTTGACAGAACGGCTAAAGTCACTTCCAACCCGAAGAATGTTAATAAAAAAGAAGTTGAGGATTGTTGTAAAGAGGCAGAAAGATTCAAAGAAGTTGTGGAAATCGCATTGTCTGGGCAAATAGCGGGATTTACTAAAATCATGATTTAACAAATCACTCCACACGGGACTATCGTTTGCCGATGACTCCAGTCATTATAAATACACAGGAATAGAAAAAACACGATTAAGCCTTCGATTTCTGCAATAATCTGGACAGGACGCCGTTTCCTTTAAACAGTTCCTTGTGCTTTGCGAGGTAATAGACAATGGCAATGTTTAATATCAAAGCGCCTATGCGGACTAAGGTCTGCGCCTGAATAACCTCGTATATCTCAAAAGGTATAAATAATCCTGTTGCAATTACGGTCAGCCATTCAGCCCATCTCTTAAGCGGTCTCCATCAAAAAATTAAGCGGCTATTAGATGTTTAACCTTCAATCTCTTTTGGCTTTGTTTCATTTGCCATAGGTCATACTGCATCTGCTGTGTAAGCCAACTCTCAGGCGTAGTATTAAAGGCAATGGAAAGCCTTACAGCCATTTCAGGGCTTATGCCTGTATGTCCGTTAAGCAGTTCAGAGAGCGCCTTGCGGCTGATACCAAGCGCCTTTGCTGCATCTGTAACAGTAAGACCTAGCGGCTTGATACAAAGTTCCCTTATAACCTCTCCGGGGTGCGGTGGATTGTGCATCATGGTTTTACCTCCTCTCCCCGATAAAGACGCTCGGGGATATGTTTTTTAGTGATAGTCAAGATAATCAACATCTGCTGCATCCTGCTTCTCAAACCTGAATATAACCCTCCAGTTACCGCTTGCATCCACTGCCCAGAAGTCTTTTAATTGCCCTGACAGTTTATGAAGTCTCAAGCCGGGAAGGTTCATATCTCTTGGTTCACGGGCTGCATCAAGTCTGGCAAGGATTAACCTCAGCCTGTCTGTATATTTCGCTGGGATTCCTGCCTTGCTGCCTGTTAGATAAAAGGCTTTTAATCCCTTGTGTCTGAAGTTCTTTATCATTTGTTTGAATTGTAACCGATTGCGTTACAGATTGCAAGAAAGAAACGAAAGAAATGGGGAGTTCTATTTAAGCGGCGGCATAGCCCGCCCTGCCGGTGATTCTAATTTTTGGGGTAAGGCTTTGATTTCTGCAATAATTTGGACAGGACGCCGTTTCCTTTAAACAGTTCCTTGTGTTTTGCAAGGTAATAGACAATGGCAATGTTTAATATCAAAGCCCCTATGCGGACTAATGTCTGCGCCTGAATAACCTCGTATATCTCAAATGGTATGAATAATCCTGTTGCAATTACAGTCAGCCATTCAGCCCAACGTTTTCTCCTGTGAAGGCCATATCCTTCAACAAGATTCAGCGAGCCGTAAGAAAGCATGCCGATTGAAACACCAATGATTGTTCCATTTCCTAACATGCCAAGTTTTTTTATGGCGCTTTCTATATAATCATTTTCCATGTCAAGATTAAATAAGACAACAAGGTCGTTTGCAAATTTATCCATGTCCTGATTTAAAAGGCTTATGATGCCGAAGGACAATAGAACAGTAATTGTTCCCAGCACAAACTTTTCAATAATAATTAGTTTTAAAAAGGTTTCATTCTTTTCCACGAAAAATATTGTAATACAGAATTGCAAAAAATGGTATTAAAAACCGCATGGTTTTGTCAGGCAAGACTAAATGCACAAATCCCGCTTTAGCGGGATTTAAAAAGTGAGATTAAACAAAACGGCTCATATCCTTGCCAGCACAATAAAAACAAACAGGCAATATAAGACGCCGTTTGCAATCAAAAGCGGCGGTGTTATTTTTATTTTTTTGATAACAAGAATATACAACCATGCGCTGGCAAAAAGCGTTATGATGCTGCTTGCCATAACTGTCAGGTTTATTGTCCACGGCGTAAGAAATATGCCTATCGCAGGAAGTAAACTCCCCTGAAATACCATCGCCCCCGTAATGTTTCCAACTGCCATTGTGTCTTTGCCATGCCTTATCCAGATGATGCTGTTTACCTTTTCAGGGAGTTCAGTCGCGATTGGAACAATCAATAAAGAAAGCGCTATAACAGGCATATGTAAAACTTCTGCAAGGTGTTCAACGCCGTTTACAAAACCCTTTGCCCCTGCTATTATAAGACCCAGCGCAATCAGGAGTTGAACAACCACAAAGAACATATGGTCTTTGAATATTGCGGACAGATATAGATTTTTGCTTTCCTCAGTGGCATGCCCTTTTTCTGCAAGCGCCTTGCTTGCCTTTACTGTCTCCATTACATAATAAAAATATGAAAGCACAAGGACTATTGCTATGAAGATACGCAAAAGCCGCCAACTTGAGGGTGTAAATGCTATAAAAAAGGCAATGGAAAATGCAAAGAGAAAAAATTCAAGGTCCCGCTTGAGTCCGGTATGTTCAGGCGTAACAGATGCCTTTCTTCTCCTCTGTTTAAATACAAATGCAGCAATACCTACAAGAAACATGGCAAGGGTTGAAAGCATGAAGGGCGCACCCAAGATTGCGCCGACGCCGACTTCCTCGCTTATCTCTCTTGAATTCCCTCCAAATATTGCCACTAGAGGAACCATTGTCTCAGGCAAGGCAGTCCCGACTGCCGCAAATATGCTCCCTGTAACGCCTTCTGAAAATTTGAGTTTTGCGCCGAGCGATTCCACTGCATTGGTAAAAATCTCTGCTGCTATTACTATAACAACGAGGTATATTAAAAGTATAAGAAGGTCGTGGGTCAATTGGATTTATCTCCTTTTATTTTGGGTTTCTAATCTTATGGGACAGCAGTCTATTCTATGTAATGCCTGTTGTCAAGCACCCACAGATAAACAAAATACGCTCTTGACATTTATACATTAATTGTGTTTTAAATTATATCTTAAATTTTTTTAAAGAGGTGGGCTATGAAAAGAACATATCAACCAAGCAACTTAAGGAGAAAAAGGACGCATGGCCTTAAGGAGAAAAAGGACGCATGGCTTTTTAACCCGAATGGCTACAAAGGGCGGAAGGCTTGTGCTAAATAGGAGAAGGGCAAAGGGAAGGAAACGTCTCGCCCCAACAGGCAGCGTTGCAAAATAGGGTTTTATGAAGCCCTGTTCCTTTACTAAAAAAGAACGGCTCTTAAAAAAGCAGGATTTTATAGATGCTGCAAAAAAAGGCAAAAGGTTTTCTACCAAAAATCTTACCATATTTATAAAATCAAATGACATTGGTATAAAAAGGTTTGGGTTGTCAGTAAGCAGAAAGGTCGGCAGCGCTGTTAAAAGAAATAGAATCAAACGGTGCTTGAGAGAATTTTTTAGACTAAATAAAGAAATTTTTCCTGCGTCTTCTGATATTTCAATATCTGTTAAACAAGGATACAGTCTTTCTGGATATAATGATGTCAAAAAAGAACTGACAGACTTTTTAACAAAGATAAAAAAGAATGATTAAAAACATTTTAAAATATCTTATAAATTTTTATAGAGCGTTTATCTCTCCAATAATGCCGCCTTCTTGCAGGTTTTATCCGACATGCTCTCATTATGCAGGGGAGGCTGTTGAAAAATACGGGGCATTCAGGGGCACAGGTCTCGCCATAAAAAGGATTTTAAAATGCCACCCGTTTCATTCTGGCGGATATGACCCGCTGACTTAACCCGAAAAATGTATTTGGTTTTTATTTTTCGGGTGCAAACGCAAGATTTGAGCCAAAGACAAGGAAAAGAGGGCTGGACAAAACAGACGCATACCCCTTAATGTATGTGAGTATTTGGACAGCCCGATTTGACGCCGTATTTGACCAAAGATTGCGTTTGCCAAAAAATGCAACTGCATTTTTTGGGTTAAAAAATAATGGAAAAAAGAATTCTGATAGCAGCAGTACTTTCAATAGTTGTCCTGTTTCTTTATCAACAGGCAACGGTCAGGTGGGTAAGTCCGCCTGAAACAGTCCATCAAGAAATCGCACCTGAAAAATCAACGCCCGCTCAAAAAATAGAAGAGAAAAACCCCCCAGCAGTTTTAACTGCGCCGTCAACAACAGATGCAAAAACATCCCCTTTACAGCAATCTGATGAAAAAAACATCACCATTGAAACACCTCTTTACAAGGCTGTATTTACAAGCATTGGAGGCGGGATAAAGGGATTTGAATTAAAGAGATATAAGGAAACACTTGATGGGGCGTCAAAAAATATTGATGTAATTAAACCCATTTCAATGCCTTTATATTCTCTGCAAACTGATTTGCTGAATAAAGGCGCTGTTCAGTTTGCGATGCCTGCAAAAAACATCCTGCTTAATGCCGCAGGTCAAACAGCAGATATTGTTCTTTCATGGGAATCTCCAGAGGGCATAAGGATTGATAAAAAGTATGTTTTTTCATCTGACACATACAATATTCAACTGGATGTCAGTGTATCCAATAAATCAAGCCAAAACATCACATCCACGCTTTCATTAGACCTTTTTGCCCTTTCAGGCGCTGTAAAGGAAGAAGAAAAATCATATCACCACGGACCAATTGCATATGTTAATGGCAATGTTGCTAAAAAAACAGCATCGGACAAAGAGGAAAGTGTAAAAGGTAAAATAAACTGGGTTGCATTGGAAGATAAGTTTTTTATATCCGCTGTCATGCCGGAAGATAAAGAAAACCTTGCATGGTCATCTAGCGCGCCGTTTAAAGACATAATCCGTTCAAGGCTTGATGCAAATTTAAACATAGCGCCTAATGCCAGTGTTGTAAAAAAATACACTGTCTATATCGGGCCAAAGGAATATGATATTTTAAAAAGTCTCAAGGTAAATCTTGAAGAGGCAATTGATTTCGGTTGGTTTGCATTTTTGGCAAGGCCGTTTCTTGTTGCGCTTAACTTCCTTAATTCTTACATTCAAAATTACGGAATTGTAATAATCCTCTTAACAGTAATAATAAAAATACTCTTTCACCCATTAACAAAGCAAAGCCTTAATTCTATGAAGGCAATGCAGAGTCTCCAGCCGCAGATGACTGCCCTACGCGAAAAATACAAAGACAACAAAGAAAAGATGAATAAAGAACTTATGGAACTATACAAGAGGAACAAGGTGAACCCAGTTGGCGGCTGTCTGCCAATGGTACTGCAGATTCCAGTATTCATCGCGCTCTACAATGTCCTTTCTGCTTCCATTGAAATGAGGCATGCGCCATTTGTTCTTTGGATACACGACCTCTCTGCAAAAGACCCGTATCTTGTTACTCCAATACTAATGGGTGCAACAATGCTGTGGCAGCAGAAGATGACGCCGTCTGCAATGGACCCGCAGCAGGCAAAGGTAATGTTAATCATGCCGATTATATTCACATTCATGTTTTTAAATTTTCCTGCAGGTCTTGTCCTATATTGGCTCATCAACAACATCCTTTCAATAGCACAGCAGTATTATATTCAGAAGACTGCAAAGTAATTGCAAATATAAAAAATTTGTGATATTTTAGATGTATGTCTTTTATATTTAGTGTGCTTGGGCTTATGCTTATTATAGAAGGCTTTCCATACTTTGCCTTTCCAGCAAGGGTAAAGGAGTGGGCATTGATGATTCAGGAGATACCTGAAAGGGGACTAAGGGTTATGGGTTTTATATCAATGATGGGCGGGCTTATTTTGGAGTATGTTGGGAGGAGGGTGCTTTAAAATCGATTGTTTCTCTGTAAACCTTTCATGTCCTATTATCATTACCTGCACCGTATCTTGAAAGCACAAATAAATTTCTAAATCCTAATTTCTAATGAAATGCCAAATGTCAAAAAT
>JACRNI010000045.1 GCA_016234925.1 Deltaproteobacteria bacterium
AATATTTTTGACGCGATTTTCTATGCCAACCCTGTTTGCTGTTACTGCAAAGACCCTGTTTTCAAGGCATCTTGTTATCATCGCCTGCGGACAATGAGGCAGGACAAGGTTTGATGGATGGCATATTATATCAGCGCCTTTTAATGCAAGGATTCTGGAGACCTCTGGGAAAAACCAGTCAAAACATATCATCATGCCTATCTTTGCCATGCCGATATTGCAGACTTCAAAGGGTGTATTGCCGGGGCTAAAAAATTTCTTTTCATTCCAAAAAAGATGCGCCTTTCTATAAACGTTTATGAAACCTTTTGGACCAGCAAGCACAGAAGAATTATAAAACCTATTGCTGCATTTTTCAGCAATGCCAAAGACAATAAACAATTTCTTCTTTTTCGCTGTGTCAATGAGCATTTTTGCCGCATATCCTTTTGGCAGTTCTTCCGCAAGTTTAGAAACCTCTTTTCTTGATTTGAATTGATACCCGGTAGAAAAAAGTTCAGGCAGGACAATAAGGTCAGCATCTATGGAGATAATATCCTCAACAACCCTCTCTACATTTGCCTTAATATTGCCGAAGAGCGGCGATGTCTGAATAAAGCCGACCTTCATAGGTTTATTATGATTGAAAAAAGTATGGATTTCATATAGAATTAAAATAATAGTTTGTTGAAAAACTCAACAAACTCTGATTGCACAGATAAAAGATTAGATTTCACAGATTAAAACTAATTGAAATATCTGTGTAATCGTTTTTCCTAATCTGTGTAATCAAGGCTGTTGATGCCTTTTTCAACAGCCTGATAATTACTGTATTATTATTAACACATTTAAAAAAAGAGGTAAACCCCGTTAGAAGTTTTTGTTTATATAAATAGGCAAGGTTTCTAATGGGAGAACTTCTAATGAGGTAAATATATATGCACAAATTTCCAATAGTAACGCAGCTTGAAGAAGAATTAAAAGAGACAGAAAAAGAACTTAGGATAGAAATACCTAAGGAGCTAAGAAAGGCGGCGGCGCACGGGGATTTAAGAGAAAACTCAGAATATTCTGCTGCAAAGGAAAGGCAGTCATTTCTTCAGGCAAGGGTAACCCAACTGCATTCGAGAATAAGTGCGCTTTCAAACCTGAAACTTGATTCTATTCCCAAAGACAAAATCGGCTTTGGCTCAAAGATATTTCTTGAGGATGTTAACAGCGGGAATGAGGTGGTTTATGAACTTGTTACGCCTGAAGAGGTTGACCCGAAAAACGGCAAAATATCTATTGCCTCGCCAATCGGCAGGGCGCTGCTTAATAACCATTAGTTTCATAATATCCTGTCTTGTGATTATGCCGACAAGTTTATTATTATCCATTACAGGAAGTCTGCCTTTTTCAAGGCTTATCATTTTTGTCAGGGCATCCATTACATTGTCCTTTGCCTCAATAATCATATTGTTTATGTTGCTGTCCATCACATCCTTGACAAATGTATTATGCCACTCTTGTTTTGGAACCGTTCTTACATCATTAAGCGTCAGCATACCGACCAAATGTCCGTCTGACACAACAGGAAAGCCGATAAAATGGTAGACAAAAAAGAAATCCTCAACAACCTTTGCGATTGCATAATCGCTTGAAATGGTCACAACATCTTTAGTCATTGCATCTTTTACATTCACGCCGAGCAGCGCCTTTTTGAGCAAGACCTGCTGATACCCGCTCTCCGCTGCCTGCTGCAGGAAGAGCCCTATAAATACCGCCCACATGCCGCCTAAAAAATTTGCAGCGAGTATTTGCACTATGCCGAAGAATATTAAGAGCATTGCAAAGCCTTTGCCTATGCTGCTTGTAACCTCTGTTGCCTTCTGCACATCGCCTGTCCTTAACCATAAGATTGCCCTTAACACCCTCCCGCCGTCCAGAGGAAAACCGGGTATCAAGTTGAATACTACAAGCACGATGTTTATCATTACAAGGTAACCAAGTATTGCTGTTATAAAAGGCGAGGCAATCGCTGTTTCAATGATGTTTTTTAAAACCCAGAATAATGCTGCAAGAAATACGCTTGACAGAGGCCCTGCAATAGCGATTTTTAATTCTATCATCGGGTCGTCAGGCTCTTTTGAAAGTTTTGCAACACCGCCAAAGATAAAAAGTGTAATCTCTTTTATCTCTAATCCCAGTTTATTTGCAACATGCGAATGGGAGAGTTCATGGAATAAAACAGAGGCGAAGAGAAGCAGCGATGAAATTATACCCATTAAAAAATATGTTAAGCCGACCTGTCCCGGGTATTGAACAGGAAAATAACCAACAGCAAGACTCCACACAACAAGGCTGAACACAACAAACCATGTAAAGTCCAGAGAAACCTGAATGCCTAGTATTTTAAAAAGTTTTATGCCTCTTGTCATAAAAAATCAAGGGCTAGGGATTAGTTTTTGCTAACCCCTAACCTCTAACCCCTAATCCCTGCTTTTCACTTCCTTGGTCTAGGTTTCAATACCTCTTTTATCTGTCTTAATGCAAATCTGTGGTCTTCATCATTAAGTCCCGCAACGCAGTCCTCAAGGATATTGACCTCGTAACCCCTCATGTATGCGTCTGCCGCTGTATAAAGCACGCATATATTTGTGACAACGCCTGTAATAATTACTTCATCTATGCCGAATTTTTTCAAAACATCATCAAGTTCAGTTTCAAAAAACCCCGAGTATGTTTTTTTATAAACAATAGTGTCGCCTTTTTTAGGCATTATATCATCCACAACCTCTGCGCCTTTTGTGCCTTGAACA
>JACRNI010000046.1 GCA_016234925.1 Deltaproteobacteria bacterium
AAATCTTTTTTCTGCTTTTAATCTCCCGTTAATCTTTCCTCATTATAATGGGTGGTGTCATCTACCGGTGGCGCACTACATTAAAAAGGAGGAACTAAAAATGAAAAGGACACTATCAATACTAACAGCCTTTATCTTTCTGGCTGTCTTCTCTAATGTTTCATACGGAGAAGAAAAAAAGAAGGACATTACAATGGATGAGGCTATTGCCATTGCTGTAAAAGAAATCCCCGGTGATGTAGTTAAAACAGAACTTGAAAAGGGTTATTATGAGATTAAGATTAAGACAAAAGAAGGCAGGACAGAAAAGATTTATGTTGATGCAAAGGACGGGAGCATATTGAAAAAAGAGAAAAAATCCTACGAAAAAGATAGGGACGATAAAAAATAACTTTGCAGCGGGTCACCGGTAGAAAGACTAATAAAACTCTGGAGGGTTAAAATGAAAAATCAAATAAACAATCAGGAATTTACAATAGTCAACGTGTGGGATTGGCAGACAAGGGTTCTGCATTGGACAAATGCCCTGCTTGTAATCTCGCTTGCGCTTCTGGCATTAGGTTTTGAGATGTTTGAGGAACTCGGCATGTCATGGGATTATTTAGGGGATTATTTAAAAGAAATACATGCGTATATTGGTTATGTATTTATATTTACGCTGACACTTCGGATTTTGTGGGGATTTATTGGCAATGAATATGCAAGGTGGCTGGATATAATCCCGTATAAAAAAGAAAGATGGACGGCAATCTGGGGTAACATCAAATGGTATTTAAGCGGATTTAAGATTAAGCCGCCAATCTCCATTGGACACAATCCTCTTGCATCGCTTTTTTATGCTGCACTCTTTCTGGTTATTATTTCTCAAACCTTAACAGGCATTGTCCTTTCAGGTCTTGAATTTGGACTCGCGCCGCTTGGCAGTTTCTTTAGCCAATATGACCACGATGCAAAAGAAATAATTGAGGATATGTCTGAAGAAGTCCATGAATTTGGATTATGGTTTATCATCTTCTTTTTTGCTGCGCATATGACTGGCTTGCTTGTTCATACAATATTTGAAAAGACAGAACTTTTTTCATCAATGCTCAACGGCAAAAAATATTTTCAAAAAGGCGATTTATAAGATATGATGTGATTTATGCGGATAATCATTATTGAAGATGAAAAAAATCTTGCAAACATAATAAAAAAAGGATTGCAGGAAGAAGGCTACAGCGTTGATGCTGCATATGACGGCGAGGAAGGGCTTTATATGGCAGAGAACATTCCGGCGGATGTGATTATTCTTGATATTATGCTGCCCAAGATGGACGGTCTTCAAATTTTAAAGACCATGAGAAGAAATAATATCAAAACCCCTGTGCTTTTTTTAACTGCAAAGGATGCTGTGCTTGATAAAATCAAAGGGCTCGATACAGGCGCTGATGATTATCTGACAAAGCCTTTTGAATTTGGAGAACTTTTGGCAAGGCTCAGGGTTTTGCTCCGAAGAGTTGGTGAAATAAAAAGCCCGATAATAACCATAGAAGACCTTGAAATCAACACAGCAAGCCATGCAGTAAAAAGGGGTGAAAAGGAAATTACTTTGTCATCAAGGGAATATGCAATCCTTGAATATCTTGCATACAACAAGGACAGGGTTGTTACAAGGACAGAAATCACAGAGCATATTTATGACGAAAGTTTTGACCTTGACAGCAACATAGTGGATGTCTATATAAATTATCTGCGGAATAAAATTGACAAGGGTTTTAAGAAAAAACTGATACATACCATAAGAGGCGAGGGGTATATCTTAAAGGCAGGCAATGGGCTATAGGCAAAAATACAGTCACTAGTTGCCAGTCACCAGACTGGTGACATAGTGACTTGGTGACTTTATCCTATCGCCCATGACCCATAGCCTATTTTTTATCTATGTTTAACTCCATTAAATCCAAACTTTTTCTCTGGTTTTTGGTTGTCTTTTCCATCCTTTTTTTAGGGCTTGGTATTTTTTTATACTACAAACTGGAGGATATAGCAGTAGGCTCTATTGATAATCACCTTCATGCAGAGACTCAACTTTTAGCAAGCCTCCTTGACGTAGAAGAGAATAGAATAGAATGGGAACTTGAAAAGGCTCAAGTTGGTGATTATACAGTGCCGTTCTCAGGACATTATTATCAGATAGCATTATCAAATCAGGTGATAATTGCAAAGTCTCCGTCACTTGCTAACGAATCCCTTCCTTTGCCATTGGAAAAAACAGCACGCATACTGACTATAAAAGGACCCAAAGGCGAGCCTCTCCGCCTTATGAATTACCCTGTCAGATTTCCAACGAGAACTATTATCATCCAGGCTGCTGATTCTCTGGCAGATACATATAGCCTGCTTCGCTCATTCAAAACCATCATACTTATTATACTGCCTGTTACTTTTATTATCTCTAGCATTGGTGTCATTATGATTACAAGTCTGTCTTTAAGGACATTGAGCGGTTTCTCAAATAGGGTCAGCAGAATAACTGAAAAAAATCTGAATGAGCGGATTGAAGAAAAAGGTGTTGATAAAGAACTTCTGCCATTAGCCGCAAGTTTCAATAATATGATGACACGGATAGAAGACGCTTTTATAAAGCAGAGGCAGTTTCTTTCAGATGCCTCGCATGAGTTAAGAACGCCAACATCTGTTATCAAAAGTTACTGCGATGTTACATTAAAAAAAGAGCGAAATAAAAATGAATATGAAGAGGCGCTGAATGTAATAAGGGATGCATCTGAAAGGATGGCATTGCTTATACAAAAGATACTTGATATTTCACGGCTTGAGACAAAAGATATCCTGCTTAAAAAAGAGGTTATTGATATTGGCGCGATACTAAACAATGTCTATAAACTCATGCTTCCAATTGCTGAAGAAAATAATATTGAGATTTTGTTGAACAATGGAAAGAAGGTTGATGTCTCTGGCGATAGGGAGAGGCTGACAGAACTCTTTATAAACCTTATTGACAATGCAATAAAATATAATAAAAAAGGCGGCAAGGTTATAATTTCAAGTGAGATGGAAAATGGCTTTATTATTATAACCATATCTGATACAGGTATTGGAATTTCTGATGAGCATCTTGACAAAATCTTTGACAGGTTTTACCGTGTTGATAAATCCCGAGGTGAGGTTTCAGGCGCGGGTCTTGGACTTTCTATTGTAAAGGCAATCATTGATGCGCATAACGGAAAGATAGAGGTTAAAAGTAGAACAGGGGAAGGAAGCGAGTTTAAGATTATGCTGCCGATCAACCTAACTTAACATGGTCTTGAAAAGGCCGTCATTGCGAGGAGCGATAGCTACGAAGCAATCTCTAACTTACTATTTACTTAAAAACGAGATTGCTTCGTTTTACTCGCAATGACCCCTAAATGGAATAAACCTATGAAAATAACCTTTCTCGGAACAAACGGCTGGTATGATACAGGAACAGGAAATACCATCTGCATACTTATTGAATCAAGCGGATATAATATAATCCTTGATGCAGGAAATGGGCTTTACAAAATAGACAATTATATAAAGGAAAACACATCCACCTACATATTCCTAAGCCACTTTCACCTTGACCATATTGCAGGACTGCATATCTTGGGAAAGTTTGATTTCCCTAGAGGCTTGCATATATGCGGACAATCAGGCACAAAAGAAATACTTGGCAGATTTATCAATTTTCCTTTCACAATGCCAATAAACAGGCTCAAATACAAAACCGAAATCCATGAACTGCCAGAGGATGGGGGCAGGATTCCATTTAAAGTAGAATTTCTTCCAATGCTTCATTCATCGCCGACACTTGGATACAGATTTGAACTTGAAGGAAAGGTGATTGCATACTGCCCTGATACAGGATACTGCGAAAATGCGGTTAAACTTGCAAGAAATGCAGATTTGGTTATTACTGAGTGCGCATTCAAAAGCGGTCAATATTCAGAAGACTGGCCGCATTTAAATCCTGAAAGCGCTGCGCAGATAGCGCTTGATTCGGGGGCAAAAAAACTTGCGCTTGTGCATTTTGACGCATCAATCTACAAAACAATTGAAGACAGAAATATTGCAGAGGTCGCAGCAAGAAAGATATTTCCAAATACATTCTGCAGCGTGGATGATATGCAGGTTGAGGTTTAGGATGATGGCAGTCTCTCTAAATCCACTTTTTCTTTCTAAAGTAAAACAGCATAAACACGGCTATTGCAGACATGAGCGCCATTACTGCAAAGTAGCCGTATCTCCATTTGATCTCTGGCATAAATTCAAAATTCATGCCGTAGATGCCGACTATGAATGTCAACGGGATAAAGATTGTGCCGATGATGGTAAGGAATTTCATTATCTCATTCAGTTTGTTGCTCACGCTTGAGAGATAGATGTCAAGCATGCCTGAAAGCATTTCACGCGAAATCTCTATTGCATCTATCACCTGAATTGTATGGTCATAGATGTCCCGCAGATAAACCGCAGTGGTATCCTTGATGAGCGGCGAGCCTCTCCTTTCCATAATGTCAACCACCTCTCTTGATGGCCAGACAGCCTTGCGCAAAAAGATTAGTTCCCTTTTCAATTGATGGATTTTATGCAGGGTCTTGATTGTTGGGTTTGCAACAAGTTCATCTTCAATGTTTTCTATATTTTCTCCGATCTTCTCCATGATTATAAAATAGTTGTCAACTATTGCATCTATCAGGGAATAAGCGAGATAATCAGCGCCCATGCCCCTTATCCGCCCTTTTCCGCTCCTGATTCTATCTCTCACGGAATTGAATGCATCGCCTTCTATGCCTTCCTGAAATGATATGACAAAATTAGGACCAAGGATTAGACTTATCTGCTCCACTGCAAATTCAGAGCCTTTTGAATTGTGGAGCATTTTAAGAACGATATAGAGGTAGTCTTTGTAATCCTCAATCTTTGGACGCTGGTCAGTATTAAGGATGTCTTCCAAAGAAAGGGGGTGGAGTCCGTAACAAGCGCCGAGTTTCTGTATGATTTCAGGCTTATGCAGACCCTCTACATTGAGCCATGTTACAGTGGGTTTATCTTTGAATGGAAAGCACTGCTCAATATCTTTTATATCCAGTTCATGAACCTGCGCCTCATCATAATCAATGACAGTGATGCGCACATCCTCTCTTTTTTTCTCGCCGATGTGGATGAGGGTTCCCGGCGGAAGACCTTTCTTTTTTGACCTTTCTTTGATTAGGCGCGGCATAGGGATGTTTTAAGTCTTTTTAAAACCTCGTCTTTTCCAAGCAAATGAAATATTTTTTCAAGTTCAAGCCCTTTTGTTCTTCCTGTTAATGCAGCCCTTATCGGCATAAAAAGGGTTTTGCCGTTTTCGCTGGTTTTTTGTTTAAGTTTTTCAATAATATTTTTGTATGACTTATCAGTAAAAAAGGTCTCTTTTTCAATCTCATCTGTCGTGGTATTTATCAGGGTATTTATCAGGGCATTTAATACTATTTTTGCATAAGGCTCATTTAAGATTTTTTTTGCATCATATTCAAATGCAGGCTCTTGTAAAAAAGGCTGGATAATATAGGGTATATCCTTTAACAAGACCGCCTCTTTTTTTGCTTCATTCGCCAAAACTTTAAGTCTATCCTCTGATACATCCTTAAAATAATGCTTTAAATCATCTATAAGGTATTCAGCATCCATTTTTTCTATGTATGTTTTATTGAATTTTTTTAGTCTTTCTGCATCAAATATGGAAGGAGACTTTGATACCTTTTCAATAGAAAACATTTCAATTGCCTCTTTAATTGAAAAATATTCCTTATCAGGCGACCAGCCGAGATGACAGAGATAATTTAAGATTGCGTCAGGGACAAAGCCATTTTCTCTCAATTCTTTTACAGCGGCTTGTCCATGTCTTTTGCTTAAAGGCGCAGAATCTTTGCCAAGTATCAAAGGCAGATGCGCATATTCAGGTTTTTTAAAACCCAATATTTCGTAAAGTAAAATCTGTCTGGGCGTATTTGATAAATGGTCGTCTCCCCGTATGACATGGCTTATTTCCAGTAAACTATCATCTATAACAACAGCAAAGTTATAGGTTGGGATTCCGTCAGAACCGATTATTATAAAATCGCCGAATATTTTTGAATCAAAAGCAATATTTTTATGAACCATGTCTTCAAGGACAATCGTTTTTTCCGGGACTTTAAATCTTATGGTAGGGATAACATCCTTCAATACATCAGGCGATGTCTTGCATTTTCCATCGTATTTTGGCGGAATACTTGCGGCATTTTGTTTTCTTCTGAGTTCATGGAGTCTCTCTTCTGTGCAAAAGCATTTGTAAGCCTTGCCTTGTTTTAGAAGTTTTTCTGCAAATTCTCTGTATATCTCAAGCCTTTCTGATTGACGGCAAGGTTTTTCATCCCAATTAAGTCCAAGCCATTTGAGGTCTTCAAGTATAGAATCTTCAAATTCCAGAGTTGACCTCTGCCTGTCTGTGTCTTCAATCCTTACTATGAAATTTCCATTGTGATGTCTTGCAAATAGAAAATTAAAGAGCGCTGTCCTAGCATTTCCGATATGAAGGTGTCCTGTAGGGCTTGGCGCAAATCTTGTTTTTATTTTTTTATTATTCACCTTTCAACCTTTTACATCTCACATCTTACACACGGCTAAAGCCGTATTTCTACATCTCACTTCTCGCTTGTATCAATGCCACTGCATACGCTTTTATGCCTTGGCCGCTGCCTGTAAAACCAAGCCCTTCCTCTGTCTTTGCCTTTACATTTATCTGGGTTGGATTGCAATTCAATGTCTTTGCGATGTTTCCTACCATCGCTGGAATATGTTCAGCGAGTTTTGGTCTCTGTGCAACAATAGTTGAATCTATATTTATAATTTCAAAACCCTTGCTTTTTAATAGTTCATAGACCTTTGATAAAAGTTTCATGCTTGATGCGTTTTTGTAAGAAGGGTCTGTATCAGGAAAGTGTTTTCCAATATCACCTAATCCTGCCGCACCGAGAAGCGCATCTATTATTGCATGCAGAAGCACATCTGCATCAGAGTGTCCGAGAAGCCCTTTTTCAAAAGGAACTTCCACACCGCCGAGGATGAGTTTTCTATCCTCTGCAAGTCTATGAACATCATATCCAAAGCCGATTCGCAATAGCCTCTCCAATAATTAAATCTTCTGGTGTTGTTATCTTGATGTTTTCATAAGAGCCTTCAACAACTTTAACCTTGTAACCTAATATTTCAACAAGGCTTGAGTCGTCTGTTGTGATTATGCCTTTTTCTAATGCCTTTTTGTGAGCCTTTTTTATTATTTCCGTTTTAAATGTTTGCGGGGTTTGAACAGCCCATAATTTTTGTCTCTGAAGTGTTTTTGCTGCATAACCGTTTAACACCTCTTTTATCGTATCATTTACAGGGACGCAGACGACTGATGCGCCTGCTTTTTTTGTATCTGAAATAGATTTTTTTATTATCGACTGGCTGACAAATGGTCTGACACCGTCATGGATGCTGACAATATCACATGATTTTGGAACAGCATCAAGCCCGTTTCTCACAGAGTCCTGCCTTTCTTTTCCGCCTTTCACAATCTTAATGACCTTTTTAAAACCGAATTTTTTTATAATATTTTTTTTACAATATTCCATATCACTGGGATGACATACAACTATTATAGAATCAATAGCATTGCAGTCTTCAAATGCCTTTAATGTATGCGCAAGGATTGGTTTGCCGCTTATATTAAGATATTGTTTGCTTATATCAGCGCCAATCCTTTTGCCCTTTCCACCGGCAACTATTATTGCTATAACTTTTTTCATTTAATCTTTCTATAAAAAAACACCCGTAATTGAATAATCCCCGCAGCAATCTGCGGGGATTATTCACGGTAAGGAATTTGATTATTTATATATCTCGTCTTGACCCCGCTCCAAGGAGCGGGGTCAAGACGAGCATCCCGTTCACCTATTGATTACGGGCGCTAAAATAATATTTTTCTAATCAGGCTAATGCAGGTCAGACCTCGCATCGTCTTTTAATCTGGAAAATATCATCCTGCCGCCTGTTGTTTGAAGTATGCTTGTAACAACAACGTCCATATTTTTCCCCAAAAACCTCTTGGCATTATCAACTACAACCATTGTTCCGTCATCAAGATAACCAATGCCTTGCCCATCTTCCTTGCCTTCTTTTAACACAAAAATATTCATTACCTCGCCCGGCAGAACCACTGGCTTTAAAATATTCGCCAGATGGTTTATATTAAGGACAGAAACGCCTTGCAATTCTGCTATCTTATTTAGATTTGAATCATTTGTTACTATTCTGGCATTCATTTCTTTGCCAAGTGCAACCAATTTTGCATCTACCTCTTTTATTTGCAGGAAGTCATTGTCTATTATAGCAACCTTTGTGTTTGCCTGTTTTTGCAGCCTTTGTAAAACATCTAATCCCCGTTTACCCCTTACCCTTTTGATTGCATCTTGAGAATCTGCTATATGCTGCAATTCTTGCAGCACAAACTGCGGGACAATAATTTCTCCCTCTATAAAACCTGCATCCGTGATGTCTGCGATCCTGCCGTCTATAATAGCGCTTGTATCAAGTATCTTGACAATTCCTGCTGATTGTTTGCTGCTGGATAATGCAAGGATATTATGCCAGTCAAACTCATCTCCTTTTTTCATGCCAATGCTCAAGCCAATATAACCGAGCAGACAATTTATGAGCGCATAGATGAGGATTTCAAGGACATTATTTTCTATGAACTTGGTTACAATAGGGTAGGATATAAGATTTGATACGATAAGTCCTGTAATCAGCCCGATTGCGCCGCCGATTACAATTCTGATAGGGGTTCTTTTTACTCGCTCTTCAAAGATTATTGCCACTATTGATATGAGAAAGCCGCTTATAAGCCCTATAATTGACGATAAGTTATTTCCTAATATCTGTTCTGCAATAAAATAACCGCTTGCTGAACCAAATATAACAAGGATGATGCGCATTATGATTTTAAACCTGCATTATTTTATTAAGTTCTTTTTCCATCTTTTCTTCTGCAATATTCTTTGTGATAGCAAGTTCTTTTACAAGCAGACCCTTTGCAATATCCAGCATCTTCCTTTCACCAAATGAAAGTTCCTTGCTGGACTTCAGAAGATATAATTCCCTCATAACACTTGCAACCTCCATTACACAGCCTGACTTTATCTTTTCCATGTATTCCCTGTATCTTCTGTTCCATGTCTGATTGTCAGTTGCAGACTCTTTTTTATTTTTAAGTATCCGATAGACCTTTGGAAGCACAGCCTTATCCACAATCCTTCTCAATCCAACTGCCTCAATATTACTCGTTGGAAGCATAATAATGGCGCCTGTTTCTACAATCTTTATGATATAAAAGGCTTGCTTGCCGCTGGATGTTTCCTTTTTCTCAATGGATTGTATAATACCAACGCCGTGGGCAGGATAAACCGCCAAATCTCCAACCTTAAACATTGTCATCACCTCGGTTTTTAGGATTTTTGGGGATTTGAAGATGTTTTTAAAGCAATAAGACTATAGCATATAGTTATTTGCAAGTCAATGTATTTCCGTAAAATAAATAGCGATTAAAAACCTCGCTATTGGACAAACCTGCGATTTGCCCGACCCAAGCTTCGCTTGGGTGCCCCGACTTCGTTATCAGCGCATCTTTGCTCCTCACCGTATTGGTGATATACGGCTCGTCGCAAAAATGGCCTCTGTCCCCGACTGAATCTATCGGGGACAACTTGCAGGTTTCCCCAAAAAACAAAGTCTATTTTTGGGATTTTACCAATTTTTGGCATGGCAGGTTATTGCTGGCTTGAAAAATACTATGACGATGGAAAGTGGTTAATGGAATATTTTAAGGGGGCAAGGTTTCTTGACCCCTTAAAATATTGATCTATAACTTATCTTGCTGCTGCTATTACATGTTGAGCGCTCCTTTGGGGCGCTCAACATGTAAGGTATACATTTCTATCCGCTCACTTTCGCTCGCTGTGCATGTTCTTTTCTGAGTTTCCCAGCCTCTTCCCTTATCTCAGCCAAATCCCGTTTCATCTCGGCCCAGCCGTACCAGTGCATGTAATCAGGGTTTGCATGGAATGCGCCCTGAAATGCCCTCATCCTATGCTCAAGGAACATGAAATAGAGTTTCTCTCCTATCTCGTACTCCATTTTCAAGGAGGTTGTGATACAGCATCATTAGTTCCATATCCAAAAGGCTCCTCTTTTTTTCCTCTGCCATATTTCTAATATTAAATAGAAGTTCAGCAGCCATTTCCCTGCTTAAAAAAACATTCATAACTTTAAATCTATATATAATGGAGTTTATCCCAGAATGTTTGCCTATAAGGATTTGCCGACTTGCTCCAACTGTTTCGGGAGAGAATGGCTCGTAACAAGATGGCTCCTTAATCACACCGTCCACATGGATGCCTGATTCGTGGCTGAAGGTCATGTCTCCGACAATAGGCTTGGCAGGATGAATGGGTCTACCTGCAAACCGTGCAACAAGAAGCGAGAGTTGCTTGAGCCTTTTGGTATCAATGCTGGTTTTTACCCCTTCAAGTCTTTCCAGCGCCATGACCAGTTCTTCAAGACTTGCATTTCCGGCCCGCTCGCCCATGCCGTTCACAGTAACGCTGGCATACTCAGCCCCTCCCTTTATGCCAGCAAGTGAGTTTGCTGTTGCCATACCGAAGTCGTTATGGGTATGGATCTCCAGCGGGATATTTACATGCCTTTTGAGATACGCAATGAGTTCAAATGTCTTGAACGGAGTGAGGATGCCCACGGTGTCGCATATTCTAATCCTATCAACCTTCAGCCTGTCCAGGATATGAGAGAGTTCAAGGACAAATGATATATCAGCCATGGATGCATCCTCAAGACCGCATGCTATGTAGCAACCTTCTTTTTTAAGCGCAGGGATAAGTTTTGCAAATCTATCTTTTACCCAGCTCTTTGTCTTCCTGAGTTTTTTTTCTATCTGAAGATCGGATACAGGACACGAGATGTAAAGGTTTTTTACGCCGCAGGATAAAGACGCTTCAATATCTTTTTCCAGAGCCCTATTCCAGGTAAATACCTTTGCAGGAAGTTTAAGGCCAAGGATTGCCTTTACAGCCTCCAATTCATCGCCGCCCATAACAGGCGTTCCGGCCTCAATCTCTCTTATGCCGATGGCGGACAATGCCTGCGCAATCTCTACCTTCTCATCTATGGTAAAAGCGATTCCAGGCGCCTGTTCGCCGTCTCTTAATGTTGTATCAACGAGAATCATATTAATTGCCGTGATGCGTATGCGTGATGCGTGGAAGAGCAATCCTTCCCCAGCATTCCTACAGCATCGCTTCTGCACTGGCGGCAGTGTTTCATGGTTTCAATCTCACTGCCTACCGCAATCTGCATCTTTTCCAATTCCGCCTCTTCCGGTCTCTTTATTTTTTCAAATACGCTTCCCTGCGCTGGGATAAGCGGCATAATATTCACCAGATGCGCACCAAGTTTCTTTGCCTCCCTTGCAACCATTTCTATATGGCTTTCGTTTATGCCAGGAATATAAAGTGTGTTTATTTTCAAAAATATGCCTTTGCCTTTGAGTTTCAAAAGTCCTTCTCTCTGCCGCTCCAGAAGCAAGACCGCAGCATCTTTGCCATAGTAGTTTTTTCCCCTGAATCTGACCCACCTGTAGATTTTCTCTGCTACATCTGCATCTACGCTGTTGACGGTTACGGTGATATAGCCGACCTTTAATCTCAAAAGTTCGTCAGCATAATCCGCAAGCATGAGTCCGTTTGTTGAAAGGCAGAGGTGCAAAGAAGCTGCTATGCCGCGCACAAGTTCAAGGGTATGAAAGGTTTTTTCAGGATTTGCAAGGCTGTCTCCGGGCCCGGCAATGCCGACTGTAGAGATATACGGCATTCTCTTTATGGCTTGCTCAAGCCGCTCCAGAGCCTCTTCAGGCAAGAGTATCTCCGAGGTCACACCCGGTCTGCTTTCATTGGCGCAGTCATATTTCCTGCTGCAATAGTTGCAGGAGATATTGCACTTCGGCGCTACCGGCAGATGGATTCTGCCGAAACGTTTGCTTGCGTCTTTGCTGAAACACGGGTGTCGTGTAAGGATGGACGTCCGCATATCTTGCAATCCTCCCTTCTATAAGTCTTAAATCTTTTAAACCCCATCCTGCCTAAATCAAAGTGGAGGAGGGCATTTATCAACGGTTCTCCTAATCCTGTCAATATCTTTATCGCCTCCATGGCGGCAAGGCAGCCCAATGTCCCTGATACTGCGCCCAGCACAGGGAAACCGTAAGGGTCCCAAACAGGATCTTCAGGATAGAGGCAGGAGAGACAGGCTGTTTTACCCGGAATGATATTAAACAAGTAACCCTCCATACCGTTCATGGCTGCCTCAATCATTGTTATGCCGGCCCCTGTGCAGGCAGTATTGACCAACCTCCTTTCAGGGAAGTTATGACGGCAATCAAGGACAATGTCGATATCAGAAATTATTGTTTCAAGCCTTTCAGGTTTTATAGGTTCATCAAAGGCATCTATCTCAATATTCGGATTAAATTTGTTAATCGTCTCTTTTGCCTTCATAACGCGCGATCTTCCTACCCAATCGCTTGTCATCAGTGTTTGCCTATTGAGATCAGGTGTTTCAAGTCTCCCTTCATGGATAAGCGCTAGTCTGCCGATGCCTGCTGCAGCAAGATAAAGGGCAGCAGTCCCGCCGAGACCGCCGATGCCTGCAACAAGAGCCGCAGAATCTTTAAGCCTCTTTTGCACCTTTTCATCAAAACCGTCAATGGATAGTTGACGTTGGTATCTTTCCATTTCTTCTAATTTTAACTCATCACTCATAACCCACCGCTCAACACTGTTCTTATTCCTTCCTCTATCCAATCACAGAGCATGAAGGTCTTTATCCCTATTCTCTCTAGTTCTTTCTCAGGCATTGCGCCAATCCTTGTTACTAGAAGGATTTGGCAGTCTTTTAATACATTAAAAATTCTTTCAGACCTCTTGCTGTCATAACGTTCATCTTCATTATCAGCGCAATACTTTTCAACCCGTCTCTCTTCAAGAAATTTTATTTCAAATCCCCCCTGCCCCCCTTTGCCAAAGGGGGGATTGAGGGGGGTTACCTCATAGATCAAAAATCTCTCCGCATGGCCGAAGTGCTGGTTTATGACCCTGCCATCTTTTGAGGCAACCGCTATACGCATTACCCATCACCCTGACCCTCTCCCGCAAGGGGAGAGGGGACTGCTGTTTCACGCTCCAAAACCTTCTTTAGCCATATCGGTGGTTTTTTCAGAACCTCCACCATTTTATTCAGCACATCGTCAATCGCTTCAGGTTGCGCAACCTTTATGGGATGGATTCTCTCCCTGATGACCCTCGCGGCAGCCACCGGCCCTATCTGGCTGCAGTAGATGATGGCGCAGTCCTTTATGGCAGCAATCCGTTTGTCAATCTTGTCCACTTCGTCATCGCCGCCTTCAGGCACATCCCGCATCATAAGAAATGTATAATCCGCAGGCGTCACATCATAGATCGCAAATTGTCTGCACCAGCCGAAGTGGTCGTTTACCGTCTTATTATCATTTGTGGCAAATGCTATCTTCATATTTTTATAACCTCAGGCTCATGTATGTGGCACTTCTTCGCGCATACCCGAGCGCACGCCTCGCAGCCGATGCAGTCTCCCGGGTTCTGAATGGCCATCACCATATTGCCCATATCGTCTCCGTATTCGTCTTTTCCTTCAAATGGCTTTTCCATAAGATTCAGCACCCCTCTGCCGCATACCTTATAGCACCTGCCACAGGCAATACATGTTTCAATATTTATACTCTGAATAAATTGCGGCGTCCATGTCTTGCCGCTTTGGGTGATTCCTGTGATATGATTCATTGCGCCCCTCCTGAAATATATTCGCCGTCTCAAACAAAAAATTCAAACTGCCGCGATACCCGATCCTCACCTTCAAAGTCTCTCCAAATCTGTCATATACCGGAAAACCCATGCGGAGAAGCGGTATGCCTAGCCTGTCTGAAATTTCTTTTCCATGACTGTTCGTGATGATTAAATCCGCATCGTGCGCCATATCTTCAAGGTCTTCCAGATCGCTTGCCTCTTGCCCCCCCTGCTTACCGCCTGCAGGGGCAAGCTTGCCCCCTGACCCTGTTACTTCTACTCCCATCTCACGACAAAATGCGCTTATCCCGGAAACTACATCTCCGTCAAGGCCGACAGCAATCCTTTTATCCGCCATAAGAAGATGTGTGTCCACCATTGCGTCTATAAGTCTTTTCCTCCATCTCCTGATGCCTTTGGGACAATCCTTGCCGCTGAGCCGCATAAGGAGTTTTATAAACTCATCCGTTGCCTCAATGCCGATAAGACTGTCAAGCGTATAAAGCGGGGGTTTAAATTTCTGCTGAAGTATCTCTCCCGCCTTCCTCATCTTTTCCCCTATGGCAATGGTAGCAGCGGCACAGCCCATGCGTTTTATCTCCTCTAAATGCGAACCGTCCAACGGAAGGATTCCATATCGAGTCTTTGAACCATCCATTGATAGGGAAATATCCGGCAGCACAACAGGTTTTAGGCCGAAAGATAAAACCATCTCTTTTATCTCTTCCAAATCTCCGATGGTCAGA
>JACRNI010000056.1 GCA_016234925.1 Deltaproteobacteria bacterium
GAGCGTCAACAGGCTTTCGTCAGGCTACAGGATCAACAGCGCAAAGGACGACGCATCAGGCCTTGCAAGGGCAGAGACATTCAAGGTTCAGGCAAGGGCGATGCAGGCTGCCATGAGAAACGTCAATGACGGCAACAGCGCCCTTGACATTGCTGACAAGTCAGCAGAATCAATAGTTGACATCCTTGCAAGGATGAGCGAACTTGCAGCATCTGCGGCACAGGGTTCTATTGACACCACACTAAGAGGCTACTATTCAGATGAGTATGACAAACTGGTAGCAGAACTCACAAGAATCGTTGATTCCGCAGAATTCGGCGGAACAAAGCTCCTTACAAACGCAGTTTCATCAATCACAATATTCATAGGTTTCAAAAACACAGCAGGAGACCAGTTGTCTATTTCTCTGGCTACCCTGACAACAGGCACAGGCGGTCTTGCTCTGTCTGCAGGCATCCTTTCAGGTGTTACAGGCGCTTTGTCTGCGTTTGACGCCATAAGCGCAGCCCTTGTAAGGACAAATACTGCAAGATCCGTATTCGGCGCTGCAGGTTCAAGGCTTGGTTATGCAGCCAACAACCTGAATGTTCTGTTCACGAACTGGCAGGCAGCAGAATCAAGGATTAGAGATGTTGACTTTGCATATGAGACATCTCAGCTGGTAAGAAACCATCGCAATGACTCTGCTTCATATGTCATTGCGAGGAGCGGAGCGACCGTAGCCGCACCCTTTATGGGTGCGATTGGCGCAGGCATAAAGCCTGCGGCTACCGAATAATGAAGGAGGTTTTTATGGCAACAGTATTAGACATAGCAAATAATCAGATTAAGTCTTCTCTGCCTATACCTGCGCCTCAAACAGCGCCGTCTAAAATTATTGTAAAACGAGATGCGAACAAGGTAGAAAAAAATGTAGTCGCAGACCTTGGTCTGCAAAATGCAAAGCAAGCTTTGCCACTACAAAGTGAAGATATCGAGCGCATAGCAGAAGAGATAAAAAGCGTGGTTGAACTATTAAATACCAACGTTAGTTTCTCCATAGAGAAGAGGGAGACTCGCCCTGATGTAGTTATTGCCAAGGTTATAGATAAAGATACAAAAGAGGTCATTCGCCAGATACCTACAGAAGAGATTATTGAAATCGGCAGAAGGCTTGATGAACTGGTAGGCATAGTATTTAATAAGAAGACATGAAAGGCAATAGGTATAGGTAATAGGGCTTGATAAATCAAGCCCCTACAAAAAGTGTAGGGGTGGCATTTATGACACCCGAATGTAGTGGGGCGGATTTATCCGACCCGAACAGGAGGTCTTATGGGTATATCAGCAAGCACAGGCATTACAAGCGGCATAGATTATGCGTCTCTTATAGAAGGTTTAATCAAGATAGAGCGCCAGCCCATAACCTTGATGGAAAACAGGCAGTCTAGGCTTGAGACATCAAAGTCCGCATTAAGCACATTATCCTCAAAATTAAAGGAACTTCAGTCCGCGGCAGACGCATTAAAATCAACTACATCATTTAATGTATTCAAGACATCTGTGTCAGATGAAACCGTATTCACAGCGTCAGCATCAAGCAGCGCCTCTGCTGGAAATTATACAATAAAGGTTAATCTCCTTGCCAAAAACCATCAAATAGTGTCAACCGGTGTCGCAGATAAGGATGCAACCCTTATTGCTGCCGGCGCAGGTTCTTTTAAATTTACAGTAGGAAGCGGCGCAGTGCAGACCGTGAATGTTGACGCTACAACAACCATGCAGAAACTTGCAGATGATATAAATGCGCTTAGTGCAGGCGCTACTGCAAGCATAGTAAATACAGGCACAGAATATAAACTTATCTTAAAATCAAATGAAACAGGCACATCAAACAGTTTAGCAATTACTCAGAATGATACAACCCTTACAACGAGCGACCTTCAGACCGCACAGAATGCAAGCATAACAGTTGACGGTCTTACAGTTACAAGGTCTTCAAATACCATAACCGATGTTATAGGAGGCGTTACAATTAATCTGCTAAAGGTTGGGTCAGCGGCGGGTGAGACGCTTACAGTTACTAGGGACACAGACAGCATAAAGACAAAGATTACAGACCTTGTGGATAAATATAATAGTGTGATGACTTATATAAATGAAAACAATAAATATGATTCAAAGACAAAGACAAAAGGGTCTCTTTACGGCGAGGCGGTTGCAAAGACTGTTATGGAACAAATGAGGCAGACAATACAGTCCACAATAAGCGGTCTGTCTAATCCTGATATGAATGAACTTAGAGAGGCAGGCATCAGCATAGATTCAAAGGGCAAATTGTCTGTTGATTCAACTAAATTGTCAGATGCGCTTTCAACGAAGTTTAATGATGTGGTGAATCTTTTTGCAACAGGCTCTACAACAGGTTTCGGCGCGCTTATCTATGATGCAATTGATATATTTACAAATGCAGATGGCAGCATTACAAAGAGGACCACAGGATATGATAATACCATAAAGAGTCTGGATAAGGCCATAGAGCAGAAAGAGTCTAAATTAGATGCGTATGCGGAAACCCTGAGGATCAGATTTGCAGCCCTTGAATCAATGGTAACAAGTTTAAGAAATCAGCAGAATTATCTGGCAGGGGCATTGGGCAGGTACTAATGTAGGGGTCGGATCCCCGATTAAAACCTTCGAGGACAAGTTTATCCGACCCGATATGAAAATGTAGGGGTGGCATTTATGACACCCGATATAACGGGTTTGATAAATCAAACCCCTACAAAATAAATGGAGGATATATGGTGCATCAATATAAAAAGACAGAGGTAATGACAGCAGACAGGGTTAAACTTATAGTACTGCTTTACGAGGGTGTTATAAAATTTAATAACTTTGCAAAGAATGCTATAAAAACTAAAAATATACAGGACAGAAACAAGTATATAAACAAAAGCATGGCAATCATAAGCGAACTGCTGAATGCCTTGAACAAAGAGGCAGGCGGAGAGATTGCGGCAAACCTTGAAAAACTCTATTACTATATGCTGGAGCAGATGATACAGGCGAATTCAAAAAATGATATAGAGCCTTTAAATATTGTCAATAAACTTGCAGCAGAGGTTAAATTGGGATGGGAAGGGATTGCAAATGCAAATGCCTCAGTTATCCAGCAAGAGATGAAGGGTCAAAATGCAGGGGCTCCATCGTATCACGCTGTGCTGTAAAGAAGGGTTCAGGGGATGGTAGCCGCAGGCTTTAGCCTGCGATGGCGCATCCATAAAGGATGCGGCTACCTAGAATCGTAAATGAAAGATATATCCAAAGAATACATAACTGCCCTCAAGCAGGTTCTGGGAATATCAATCAAGCAGAAAGAACTGTTATCAGAAAATAGATTGAGCGAACTGCTGGAACTTCAGCAAGAAAGGGATGCGCTTATTTCTCAAATAAAGGATTATGCTGTCCAAGAAGGCAGCGCAGATGTAAAAAACATTATTAAGCAGATATTAGATAATGATTCTATTTTAATGATGAAGATGATGAGCAGCATGGAAGATATAAAACAAGAATTAAAGTCAACTGTCGGCGGCAAAAAACTTGTAAGGGCATATAAGTAAGTGTATAATCTTTTAAAGTGGAAAAGACGATTAAAGACGAATCCTATAAAGTTCTCGTGGTTGACGATGATAAGTCAACACGAGAGGCGATTGAAGACTTTCTTCAGCATCAAAATCAAAACCTTGCCATAAAAACCGCATCAGACGGTTACACCGCATTAGATTTAGTAAAAGCCGAAAATTTTGATATTATCATCACTGATTTAAAGATGCCGGGCATGGACGGGCTTGAGGTTTTAAAGTCTGTTAAAGAGATAGAGCCTGACGCAGTTGTTATTCTTGTAACAGGGTATGCGACTGTTGAGACTGCTATAGAGGCAATGAAGCACGGGGCTTATGACTACATCACAAAACCGTTCAGGCTTGAAGAACTTTTGATAGTTATAAAGAATGCCTGCGAAAGGGTGAGGCTAAAAAGGCAGAACAAGGCTATGTTGGAGGAACTCCGCAAGTCTTATGAAGAGATAGACAGGCTTAAAAAGTCGGCAGGATATCATGGTGCATCAAATGGGCAGGGCGCTTTTATAGAAAAACGAAGAAGTGGAGCCGTTGTTTTAGAACTTGAGAGACTGGCAAGATTAAAGGAAAGCGGACTTATAACAGATGAAGAAATAAACATGTTGAAAAAAAGGTTTTTTTGAGATAAAGTTTCCGTGAATGTAGTTGCTCAATTTATTGAGCGATTTGATTTAAAAGAGCCGATAAATCGGCAGGCTACAAATAATAGAAAATGTAGCTGCCCAATTCATTGGGCGCATTTTAAAAGAGCCGATAAATCGGCGAACTACAATGTAAGGAGAAACATTATGGCATGGTTTAAAAAAGAAAAGGAAGAAGAAGAGCAGAAGCAGGAGACTGATCCTGCCGCGCAAAGGGAATTTGTAAGACTGGATGATTTTATCGGTTTTGCCTACGAACCTCTGGGTGATGCTTCTAAAGAAAAAGATGTAAAGGATGTTATAGTTGAAGGACAGGGTTATGAACCTGCGTCAGATTTTATGAGGGATATGGATGTGAAAAGGCTGGACCCCGGGCTTGTAAAGGTTCTCATTGCCCTTGACCAGAAACTAAATTTTATCCTCAAGTGTCTTACTGAAAAAGATACACTTTTTAAGATGCCCACAAGAAAGAATGTAAATATCAGCGGCGCAGGCATTAGTTTTACAGCAGCAGAGGAGTTTCAAAAAGGCGCTAAATTCAAGTTAAAGATGGTTCTTTCAAGTTATCCGTATAGTATATTGGGCGCCGTAGGCGAGGTTGTCAGGGTTATAAAGGAAGATATACCTGAAAAGGACGGCAAGCCTGTCAGGGTTCAAAGGGAATTTCCAACAGCGGTCAGATTCATTGTGATAGACGACGGCACCAGAGAGATGATTATACATCATATATTCAATAAACAGCGCGAGATAATTAAACAGCGCGAGATGGTTAAGTCAAAGGACTGGTGAATTTTTACGGAATGGTTAGTTCATCCATTGTCCTGATGGTTATCGGTATCTCCTGAGAAGTCAGGTTTGAGCCTTCAGGCGCTGTTTCTAAAGAAAGTTCTGTAATGCCTTTAAATATTGAAATCATTAACTTGCCAGAAGAATCCTTCCTCACAACCTTTATAGTTTCTATCCTCCCTTCCTTGTCAATGAAGATGTCAATTGAAGATAATTTTTTTATATCATCAGGCCCGAAATATGTTGATGTTATGCCCCACCTGTAACTCTGCGCCAATCCTTCCTTTGTAGCATCGCCCTGATATATCCTTAACTGATGCACCTTAACGGTTTTTTGGGATATTACTGCGGCTGCAGCATCTTTTGCATAAACTGTAAAAATAATAAAACTTATAAATATTGCTGCAATGATTTTTTCCGCCGATGTTTTCATGCATTTCATCTTTAGCATAACAGACGAGTAATTGTAAATAAATTTATAGGGAATAAGTTTTATTGACAAATTGCGTCTTAATGCATAAAATATAATAAATCACAGCGGAGGTAATATAGATGCCAATATATGAGTATATCTGCAAATCCTGCGGCAAGGGGTTTGAGGTAATGCAGAAGATTTCTGATAAGCCTGCAAATGAATGCAAACACTGTTCTTCAGATGACATTGAAAAGGTCATGTCTCAGTCAGCATTTGTGCTTAAAGGCAGCGGCTGGCATGCAACTGATTATGCTAAAAAAGAAAACAAATGCGCTGAAAAAAGTTCTGATAAAGGCTCGCCGTGTTCCACATGCCCGCAAGCCGGTTAGCCCCAGTTAGCCATTAGATTGTATGTATCTGTTTATAATATACATATTTCTTTTATCAGGCAAAGACCGCATTTTTCTTCATTTTTCTTTCTGGGGCATTTGTCCAGAATACCAAGCCTGCAAAGGCTGAAATCGTATTTTACAGGGTCGTCAGGGTCAAGTTTTTTTAGATTTTCTGTTATCTCCTCTGTTGTTTTCCAATCAGATGATTTTCTTTTCGTAAGCCCGATGTTTTTTGATATGCGGGCTGTGTGCGTATCAAGAGGGATAATCAGTTTGCTTGGAGAAATTTCTTTCCAAAGCCCCAAATCTACATCTTTCCTTCTTACCATCCACCTCAAATAAAGGTTAAGCCTTTTGCACGGGCTTCCATTTTCTGGGGATGGGAAGAAAAATCTTATGCCCGCATTTTTGGGGAGTCTTTTTTTGCCGTAAACAGGCTCGGAATCCAGCATCAATGCCCTTTTGGAGAAACTTGCAATCGCCTGTTTTATATTCTTATCATCAGGATTATAGCCCTTTAAAAAAAATCCGCCGATGGAGCCATTACTTTCTATCATCTGTTTTGCAAAATATATAAGGCAGGCAATATCTTTCCCTGTGTTAAACCTGTGGGAAAAACCAGCAAATAATTTTGCCTGTGTCTTGGGATTAAATCTCATTGTAAATTTATATGGCGGCCAATGCATTATATCCAAAACACAGTTAATGCTCTTTAGTATCATTTGAACCTTGCCGTATGCAAGGGATGATGCGATGAGTCCGACAATCTCTTGGTCTTTTGGATTTTTGAATTTATGCAGAAATTCAAGCGGGTCAGGCGAGATGGATTTTCTGTCAAATGAGTTGTAGAGTTTATCTAGGTATGTTTTTAGTTTTAGGCTCATTATTTAGTTTCCAGAATTTTTTGTCCCGAAAATGCCCCCCAACATTGTAGGGGCTTGATTTATCAAGCCCACCACTGCGGGTCGGATAAATCGGGATGGGTAAGGAAGAAGGTTATTTATCCGTCCCATCGACCCCTACAATTTTCATGCCCCTTTGTGAGTCAACGGCTAATGTGGGTTTGCACTGGAAATAATGGTTATGCCTTTCAGCCTGTCTATAAATGCCTTGTTTTTTGCGCCATTGCCAAGATTTAAATCAGTAACAACATTTTTATTCACAACCTTGCCGCCGTATCTAAATAAAGAATGGATAGCATAGCGCCTGTCTTCGATGCTGCCGAGATACAGCATTATATGTCCGTTTAAACCGAGCAGGGTTATGCCCGGAATAGCAGAGTTAAGCAGCGCCTTTAAGTCATCTCTTGAATTACCATTATCTATATTTCCAAGCGCCTTGCCGACTGTAATCTGCTGTCTAGAATTCCTCGGCAGGTTTATGCCGACTGTTGCGAACACATCTTTTATAAAAGATGAGCAGTCGCGTTTGTTATTTATCCCTCCCCAGCCGTATCCTTGTCCAAGTATCTTGAATGCCTGCGATATAATATTTTTCTTTGAATACGGAAGAAATTCTCTGTGGACATCAGATGTTTTATTAACATAGGCATTGCCCCATTTGAGAATGCCATTTTCATCTCTGTATGGAAATGACACGGACCATCTGTCTTTATCTTCATTTATTATTGACAAGCGGCTGCCCATAGGAAGTTTTTCAAGGGGTTTTTTGAATTCCCTGTCTTTATAGACATGGACATAACTTCCGGTAATAACGAGGAATCGGCTGCCCATAGATGTTATATGAGCAGCATCTTTCGCAAATGCAACTTTATCAAGCCTAATCCAGCCCCTTACAAAACTCGTTTGAAAAAAGCCCCATTTTTTATCTTTGCTTAGATGAAGCAGCGCAGCCGGTTCAGGCGGGGATATTGTTGAATACTGGACAGTATCAAAGTCTAAAGATTTCGGATATTCTAATATAGGCTCTATTGTCGGGAACCCCCTTATGTCAGCCTTTTTTATTATGACGCCGAATTTTATTGGAACAGCGTCTTTTACATCTTCAAGGTTTATATTCTTCTCTAGGTCTCTATAGAATCTTTTACTAATCCTTCTGTCGTTTTTATCAAACATTATTTTATCTGTCGGCAGAGGGTCGTGCAAAAGATATTCCTTTATCCTATCCCCGGAGATTGTTGCGCCAATAGCCCTGATATTTGCCATCTGGTCAATTGATGAGATGATAGCATCATTAAAATTGTTTATTTCTTCGTCATTCATTAAAACAGAGTCAGGATCATCAAGTTGAGATATCCAGAAAGACGGGGAAATGGTTATATCATATGAACTTGCATTATTACTGAAGACAGTTAAAAATAAAATAACGGCGATTAAGCCAAAAATAGACATTGATTTTTGGGTAAACTGGCAAGTTGGCTGCCAGACGAGGCAGCGGACAATTTTTGAGACGAGCCGTATATCACCAATACGGTGAGGAGCAAAAATTGTCCGATAACGAAGTATGGCAGGCAAATCGCCAGTTTGTAAAATAGCGAGATTTTTAATCGCTATTTTACGGATTAAGCGCAAATACATGGTATTTAAGTAACATAAACCGCATGTTTTTGCAAAGGGCGATGGATTTTGCTATAACATGGCTAAAGCCATGTTGCTGCAGGGTGCGTAAATGTTTCGTAGCAACAGGTGGTATTTAGACCTGTTTGATGTTTAATAGATAAAATATTTTTGGAACTAAAAAATGCCGGCAATCCCGCATAAAATAATCAAACCTGCTGTTTTTCTATTTGCTGTTATCGCCTTGTCCAGCGCAGCGATTTTAAGAAATGCGATTTGGGAAAACAGATTGACGCTCTGGAAAAATGTTGTGGAAAGATCTCCTGAAAAGGCAAGGGGACGTTATAATCTTGGGAATGCGTTTACAGCGTTTAATATGTTTGATCATGCAATGAGGGAGTATCAAATCGCTGTGAATATAGACCAATCCTTTTTTCATGGGAATGTCCACGGAGCGCTTGGCATTGTATATGTAAGAAAAGGGCTTCTTGACAAGGCATTAAACGAATTTCAGACTGCGCTCCAGATGAATCCCCATTCTGCAAGGCCGCACTATGGTCTTGGAATTATATATGAAAATAAAGGCAGTCTTGACGAGGCAATAAGGGAATATAAACTTGCCGCGGCAATTGAACCGAACTATGCAGAGCCGTATGCTGCGCTTGGCATAGCCTACGGCAAGAAGGATATGTTTATAGAGGCAAGGGATGCTTTGGAAAATGCAGTTAATTTAAAGCCCGAAATACCGTATTCTCATTATAATCTCGCAGTAACCGTTGACAGGCTTGGTGATTATAAATATGCTATATTACATTATAAAGAGTTTTTGAGATTGGCTTCCAGCAATGATAAAAGCCCTGCAATACAATTCAGCAAAAAGCGGATTGCTGAACTTGAAGGGTATATGCAGCAGCAATAAGCACTCAAACTTTTAACAAATCAATCAGCCGTCTTTCTTCTCTTCTCATCTCCAGCGCTTTTTTGCCGCCCTTTTCATGCTCAAAACCAAGAAGATGCAGGACGCCGTGGATTAAAAGCCTTGCGATTTCGTCATTAAGAGAGGTTTTTTGCAATGCCGCCTGTTTTTCAGCTGTGTCAATGGATATGACAATATCGCCGAGTAAATTCGGAGTTTGGAGTTTGGAGTTTGGAGTTTGGAGAGTAAACATTGGGAAAGACAAAACATCTGTGGGTTTGTCTTTTTTTAGATATTTTTTATTTAATCCTTTGATGAAATTGTCATTGGTGAGGAGTATGCTTATTTCAACATCATTAGGGTATGCCAGATTTTTTAATATCTCTTTTGCAAGCCGTTTTATCCTATTTTTGTTTATCTTTTTATTTTGCTGGTTTAAAATCAGAATATTCATTCTGATTTTTCCTCAGCAATTGCTTCTCGTCTCCTGCCCATCTTGTCATATGCCTTGATAATATCCTGAACAAGCGGGTGTCTGACAACATCCTTTTCAGAGAAATAGGCAAATTCTATGCCTTCAATATTTTGAAGCACCCTTTGAACCTCTACAAGCCCTGACGGCTTTGCAAGAGGCAGGTCTATCTGCGTTATATCGCCTGTTACAACCGCTTTTGAACTGAAGCCGAGCCTTGTTAAAAACATCTTCATCTGCTCTGATGTTGTGTTCTGCGCCTCATCCATTATTACAAATGAATCATTTAAAGTCCTGCCCCTCATAAATGCAAGGGGCGCAATCTCTATTGTCCCCCGTTCTATCAATTTCTGCGCCCTTTCAAAATCCATCATGTCGTGGAGCGCATCATAAAGCGGCCTCAAATACGGGTCAATCTTTGCGGCTAGGTCTCCCGGCAGAAAGCCGAGTTTCTCGCCTGCCTCGACAGCAGGCCTTGTTAGTATAATCCTTTCAACCTCTTTTCTGGAAAGCGCAGCAACTGCCATTGCCATTGCAAGATATGTCTTGCCTGTGCCGGCAGGGCCTATGCCGAAAACAATATCAAATTTTCTTATTGCATCTATGTATCTTTTCTGCGCAATGCTTTTTGGCGCAATGACCTTTTTCTTAAAAGACACATAGACCGTGTCCATAAATATATCTGCAAGGTTTGCGTCTGCTTCAAGGCTGCACATCCTTATTGCATAATCAATGTCAGTCTGGTGAAGGGGGTAGCCCTTTTCAAGAAGGCTGTATAATTCCTTTAAAAGTTTTTCCGCAAGGCTGACCTTCTGCTCCTCGCCTTGAATCGTGGCAATATTGCCCCTTGTATCCAGTTTGACTCCAAGTTTTTTCTCAAGCCTTTTAAGATTTTCGCCATTCTCGCCAAAGAGCGCAACTGCAATAGAGTTGTTTTCAATGGTTATTTGTCTCATTGTTTTTTCAAACCACTTTTCTTCGCGCATAGTTAAAAGATAAATCCCAAATCACAAATTCCAAAATACAAACAAATTCCAATTTCCAATTTCAAAATTCTAAACTGTTTGCATTTTGGTGCTTGGAATTTGTTTGTCATTTGGTGCTTGGTATTTGGTGCTTGTTTGTAATTCAGTAGCGTTGCCCTTTATGGGCAACGAATTCGTCGGGGATAAACCCCGACGCTACATGACCCCTGACCCTTGACCCCTCTTCTGCAGTTACGGCTTAAACTCCAATTCCTTATACCATTTGATGTCTATATCAGGAAATATGTCATCCCTTTTCTGGCAGTAATCAAGAAAATTCAAATCCTCTTTGCTCAATTCCTCTCCCTTGCCCTTTTTCCATGCCAGTTGCGCAAGCCTTTTAAAATCATCATAATGCCTTACAACCCGCATTTCCGCATAATCCCTTGCAGCGCGGGTTGAGATCAAAAACTGCCAGTCAGACGATTGTAAAATCAAGAGTTCTCTTGCGGCCTGTTTTAATATGTCTTGAAGCAGGGCGTCATCCTTTTTATCGCAGAATTTTTTTGCAAGTTTTATCATCTCTTCCTCTGACTCGTAGATATGTTTCCATGTCCACTGGTTTAAATCATTCAGCCATATCCAGTGATACCCCCCTTCGCCCCATGAGCCTTCTGGTATTGATACAACATGCGTCGGCCTTGACTTGTCAAGATATTCGCCTGCAGTTACCATGTCTATTCCGCCGTCATTATGAAATGCCTTGATTGTGTGATAAATCCATTCAGGCCCCTCAAACCACCAGTGTCCGAATAATTCTGCGTCATACGGCGAGACGACAATGCCTGAACTGCCTGCCTTTTTCTTATGCGCCGCAAGTGTTGCCTTTACCAAATCCTTAAAATGCCCTGCCTGTTCAGGTATCCTTGAAAACGCCTTTTCTGGCGCATATTCTGTTTTGTCCGCCAAGTCAGCCTTTGTATCTGTCACCTGCCAATACCTGAGTCCGCCGGGAAATCTCTTTTTGTGAAAGTCCAGATAATGCGGGTCTCCGGGGTAGCCGTGTTCGCCGCTCCAGACCTGAAGCCCTGTTTTTGGATCCCTTGAAAAAACAGCGACAGGCATCTTGCCTTCAACTGTCGGTCCGACCCAATATATGTTGTGAGGCGTCTTTTCCGTGTCCTCTGGCAGAGGTTTATACTGCTCTCTAAATCTACTCCATAGTTCCTGCAAAGCGTCGAACCTGTCCAGATAAACGCCGATTGCCTTGCCGCCTTTTAACAGATGCGAGTCAATGAAAAAATATTCAATCTTATTTTCGCTTAAAAATTCCTCAATGCCTTTTCTTAAATACGGCTTTGTGTTTTTGCCTGTATCAATAGGCGGTGTCCATTCATATCTCGGTCTGTATGCGCATTCAGGAAGCCATATGCCGCGGGGCTGTCTGCCGTAGTGCCGCATATAAGATGAAACCGCCTGCTTGACCTGCGCCTGAATGCTTATATCCTGCGACAGAAGCGGGAAATAGCCGTGAGTTGCGCCGCATGTTATGATTTCTATATGCCCGTTTCTCTGGAGTTCTGCAAATGCACCGACAAGATTTTGATTGTATTTTTCTATAAAGTCTTTGTATGTGTTTCTGTAAAAATCCTGCCACATCTTTGCAACCATTGCATAATGCGGCTGTCCAAGCCTTTCAAACTCAGCAATGTCATTCCCAGCCGCCTCAAGTTTTTGACCGAGATAAGATTTAAATTCCGCCTTAAACTCATCATTGGCGAGCATCTCTGTCAGGACAGGTGTAAGACCAATGGTTACCTTTGGACTTATGCCCTCGCTTATAAGACGGTTGAAGATGTTTAGAAGAGGGATGTATGTTTCAGCAGCAGCCTCGTTTATCCAGTCCATGCCGTGAGGCCATCTGCCGTGTGAAAGGACATAGGGAAGATGCGAATGAAGGACAAATGTAAAAGAGCCTATTTTTTCTTTTGTCAATTAAACCTCCTTTTAAAATGATTACGCAGATTTTTAAAAACGATTACACCGATTTAAAACCAATCTTTTCTAATCTGAGTAATCTGTCTTTGTAATCTGTGTAATCATAGTATCTCCTTTATGAGTGTCAGTGATTAGTGTCAGTTAACAGTGAAAGGAATTTTTATTACTGACGCTAACCATTGATTACCACAGACCAAGCCCTTTTGCAATTTTTATTCTCTACTTTTTTTTCAGCAAAAATGCCTCAATGAATTCATCTATCCTGCCGTCAAGCACAGCGTCTGCATTGCCGATTTCAAGATTTGTCCTGTGGTCTTTTACAAGGCGGTATGGATGAAGCACATAAGACCTTATCTGGCTCCCCCATGCAATGTCCTTTTTTTCTTTGTGAAATTCCTGCATCTTCTCTTCCTGTTCTTTTAATTTCAATTCATACAATCTTGAACGGAGGAGTTTCATTGCAGTCGCCCTGTTTTTATGCTGACTCCTTTCAGCCTGACACTGGACAACAATACCTGTCGGGATATGCGTAAACCTCACTGCTGTTTCAACCTTGTTCACATTCTGCCCGCCTGCGCCGCCTGCCCTGAATGTGTCAACCTTTAAATCCACATCCTTTATATCTATCTCAATATCATCTTCAATCTCCGGATAAACAAAAAGAGAGGCAAATGATGTATGCCGCCTTTTATTTGCATCAAACGGAGAAATCCTGACAAGGCGGTGAACCCCTGCCTCTGCCTTGAGATAGCCGTAGGCATATTCGCCTTCAACAGTAAATGTAACGCTCTTTACCCCTGCCTCTTCGCCTGCCAGATAATCAACAACCTCTGTCTTATAGCCCTTTGCCTCTGCCCAGCGAAGATACATCCTTAAAAGTATATTAGCCCAGTCCTGCGCCTCTGTGCCACCTGCGCCCGGATGGATTGATACAATGGCGGAGAGCCTGTCATTCTCTCCAGAGAGCATCCTTTGCATCTCAAGACGGTTTATGGTTTTTTCTATTTCTGACAGATTTGCTTGAACCTCTTTTGCAGTTGCTTCATCAGAAGATTCTATCGCAAGTTCAATCATAATCCCGCATTCTTCAATGCCTTGTTTTAGTTTTTCAATGCCTTCTATCTCAAATTTGATATTAGACTGTTCTTTAAGGAGTTTCTGCGCCTCTTCAGCCTTTTCCCATAAATTCGGGTCATTGGTTAGAGTCTCAATATCCAAAAGTCTTTTTTGCTTTTTATCTATGTCAAAGAAAACCTCTGAGGTCATCTATCCTTTTTTTTGTGATGCTGATTTTTTCCTGAATATCTTCAAACATAAAATACCTCCTGATGGGTTCACGCTGAAAAACGCCCATCTACTTCGTTGTCTTCGTCGCTGCGCTGCTCACATACCTAAAAAAGTATGCTCCGCTGCTCGCTCCTTGACGCCTCGTATCTGTGCGATTTTTGAGCGTGAACAATACCACATTGATTGTTAGCAGGTTGCTGAAAAACTCCTATTCTTGGTCATTGCGAGGAGCGTATGCGACAAAGCAATCTCATAACTTGTTGATTTATTTAAGAGCGAGTTTGCTTCGCTTTGCTCGCAAAGACAGTAAAAATAGTTTTTCAGCAACCTGTTAGTAAAATTTTTTTGTGTTGGCTAACTGCCTTTAATTATCCGTTTTCTTGTAAATACAATTATTGAAACAACGACACACCCAATCGCAAACACATCGCCGTATCTTGTGTAAAATGTTTTGAATGATTTTTCCTTTAAAGAAATTGTGTCTATCAATGACTCTCTTGTAAATATGCCGCTCTTTTTTGTTATCCTGCCAACAGGGTCAATTACTGCGCTTATGCCTGTGTTTGCAGCGCGCACTAAGAATACCCTATTTTCAATAGACCTGACTAAAGATTGAGATAAATGCTGATAAGGGGCTGATGATTTGCCGAACCATGCATCGTTTGTTACAGTTATTAAAAAGTCTGCGCCCTGATTTAAAAACTTTCTTGCTAGGTGAGGGAATATTATTTCAAAACATATCAGAACACCGAATGTATCGCTATTTAGCGACAAAGGCTCAACATCTTTTCCAGCGCTAAAATCTCCAATGCCTGCAACAAGTTTTTCAAAAGGCAGAAACCTTTTTAAAGGGACATACTCGCCAAACGGCACAAGATGAACCTTGTCATACCTTCCAGAAATCTCGCCTTTTTTTGAAATCAGGAAAACACTGTTAAAATAATTCGTGGTCAAGCCGTCTAAAGAATATCTGTATGAAGGGCTTCCTGTAATTAGATTTACTGATAAGGTCTTTGCGACATCAAAGACAATTGGTCCAAGTTTTTCATCTGACTGAAGCCAGAATGGAGTTGCTGTCTCAGGCCAGACAATAAGGTCTATGTTTTTATTTGCCATATCCATGCTTAAATTTTTGTATATGCTTATAGTCTCTTCCTGATATGCAGGGTCCCATTTATGCGCCTGATCTATATTGCCCTGCGCAATGCCGACTTTAAATTGTTTCCAGTTTTTTGTTACTTTATCAATCTGACCAATCCTGAAATAACCGTAGCCAAGCGCAAGGATTAGGATTGAAAATACAAGGATGCCTTCTTTAATAGGAGGACTATCTTTGCCATCTGAAAAATATCTAATAATCTTAAACAAAAACACATTCACCATAACCACCAGAAATGAAACCCCATAAACACCTGTTATGTCAGCAATCTGCATTATCGGAAGGAATGTTGTTTGTGAATAGCCCAGCAATACCCATGGAAAACCTGTGAAGAGAAATGTCCTTATATATTCAAGGCTGACCCAGAGACATGGAACTAATAAAAGGCTGAAGGCTGAAGGCTGAAGGCTGAAGGCTAAATAACCAAATACAGCAGGGTAAAGGCTCAAGACAATAACAAGGAGCAAAAGCACAAGAACGCTTGCCCAGACAGGCACTCCCCCGTAGTTTGTCATTGAGTTTACGACCCAATAAACTGTGCCTAGAAAAAATACAATGCCACAGATAAAACCTATTAAAAATCTCTCAAATGGCTTTTTATCATGGATTGCAAAAAATAACGGCACAATGCCAAACCACGCAATGAGCCAAATATCAAACGGCGGAAATGCAAACACTAAAGCAAAGCCTGATACAATGGCTAATGTAATGGACTTTTTTGTCATTTAGATAAGGGGAAAAATAGATAAAAGATAAGAAGCGTAAGACCTGCGCCGAGGAGAGCGCCCATAAATATCTCAAACTTACCGTGTATGCCGCCTATGAGCCTTGAGTGGCTGACCATTGTTGCCATAACAAATGAGAGTATCATCACAAGGGGGTTCATTGTAATAAATGTGATTGATACCCACAAAGAAAATGCAACAGCAGAATGACCGCTCGGCATACCGCCGTGAAGCGGCCTTCCTTTATGAAAATGCGCCTTTGAAAAAACCACGGCAATAAAAACCAATAGAAGAGAAACTACTGCAAGATGTCCTGTCAATTCCTTTGCCTCTCTTAAACCAATCTCAATGGGGTTAAAAAGGTATTTGGAAAATATAACATAAGCCATAATAAAAACGCCAATGGAAGATATGAGGACAGCGCCTGCCGCTACATCCTTTGCATGTTTTGCATTGATATGATGTTTTTCCCAAATTAAATCCACAATTTGTTCAACAGCAGTGTTAAACATCTCTGCAAAAAGCAGGATTACTATTGAGATTGCAAATAGTATGAATTCCAGTGTTGGAAGGTTTAACAACAGGCTTGCCAGCAGGGCGGCAGTTGCAATGGCATAGTGATACCTCATATGCCTCTGGGTCTTTACAGCAAATATAGCGCCCTCTATGGCGCAGTTTAAACTTTCAAGCCAATTCTTTGGTTTTTGAATTTCCTGCGGGGTTTCATCCATTTTAAAATTTCCTTGACAGCATTATTGATTATGATAAATTCTATGAATAAGTTATTATAAACCAGAGCAAAAATCAATACTAATCACTATCCCAAAATCCGATATAGAATTTTGGGTAAACCGTCAAGTCGCCGGGGCACCCACGCCAAGCGGCGTGGGTCGGACAAGGCTAGAGGCGATTTTGCGACGCAGCCGTATATCGCCAATACGGTGAGGAGCAAAATTGCCGATAACGCAGTATTTCAGGATGAATTGACGGTTTAAATCCCGATATGGTTTTTCTATATCGGGATTTGGGACTATTCACTATCAACTGTATTTACGCGGGTGTAGCTCAGCTGGTAGAGCACGACCTTGCCAAGGTCGGGGTCGCGGGTTCGAATCCCGTCGCCCGCTCCAAAAATAATTTAAGTCCATGATATTTTATTCATGGACTTTTTTTATCGCTGCTTAAGTTGCACTAATTATAAAAGTTATATTAGTTATAATTTTACTTGACAATGTAAAAATACTTGTCTATAATTAGAGCCAAGAGGAAAAATTTCTCTTCCTCTCCTCCCTTAATGGCCATGGATTGTAAAATCTGTGGCCATTTCTTTTTATCAGCATATATACAGAGCGTCATAACTTCGCATACCTGCGTTGCTCCTCGGCTCGTCGTTGCGGCGTATGCTTAAAATACGCCTCACTCCTCACCTTCGTAGCGTCTTGGTCTGCTTTGTTCTGACGCTCTGTATGCGGATTTACTTATGACGCTGTATATAGAAAATGCGATGCATAATTTTTGTATTGAAGATTTTTATTCTTATGTGGTATAAAAACTTACTCTATAGTTATGGCTTCTATAAAAGAATATAAAAATGATTTTGAAAAATATTTAGTCATTGAAAAAAACGCCTCTATTCATACAAAAGATGGTTATCTCATTGACATAGAGCAGATGGAGGTGTTTTTAAAGAAAAAAGAATTATGCCTTTCTGGCAGCGACATTGATGTCCATCTTATAGATGAAGATAGTTTAAGGATTTTTCTTGCGAGTCTTTACAAAAAGAATAAGAGGACATCCATTGCAAGAAAGATTTCATCAATAAAGGCATTTTTTGGTTTTTTAATAAAAAGGGGCGTGCTTGCTGAAAACCCGGCGCTTTTGCTTTCACCGCCAAAGATGGAAAAATTTCTGCCAACTGTTTTAACAAGGGAAGAGGCAGCCGAATTGGTGGAGGTTAAGTTTAAGGATAATTTTTTGGGCGCAAGAAATAAGGCAATACTTGAAATCCTTTATTCATCTGGTATAAGGGTAAGCGAGATAGTTGGTCTTGATGTAAAAGATATTGATTTTGATGCAGGCATTATCAGGGTCTTAGGAAAGGGCAGGAAGGAAAGGATTGCGCCTGTTGGTGGAAAGGCGATTTTTGCCATAAATAAATATCTTGAAAAAAGAAATGCCATTATTTGTAAGAATGGTGTAAATGAACAATGCGCCTTATTTTTGAATGAAAAGTGCCAAAGGATTTTAACAAGGACTGTCCAGAGATTATTAAAAGGCTGCGTTAAAAAAACAAAGATTATAAAATCGCCGACACCTCATTCAATGAGGCATACATTTGCAACACATATGATGGAGGCAGGCGCTGATTTAAGGGTGATACAGGAGATGCTCGGTCATGCAAGCCTTTCAACAACTCAGAGATATACAAAGGTGAATATGGAAAGGCTGATGAAGGTATATGACGAGGCGCATCCAAAGGCAAAGAAAGGATAGGGTTCAAGGGTTCGTGGGTTCCAGGGTTTAGTAGCGTTGCCCTTTATGGGCAAAGAATTCGTCGGGGATAAACCCCGACGCTACTTGACCCCTTGAACCCTAGAACCCTTGACCCCTTTAAAAACTATGTTTCATGGAACTACAATATTGGCAGTAAGAAAAGACGGCAAGGTTGCTGTTGCAGGCGATGGTCAAGTTACGCTCGGCAACATTGTTATGAAAAAGGGCGCTGTCAAGGTGAGGAGGATGGGCGATAATAGTGTCCTTGCAGGTTTTGCAGGCTCAACTGCCGATGCATTTACACTCTTTGAAAAATTTGAATCAAAACTTGAGAAATACAGAGGCAATATTGCGAGGGCTGCTGTTGAACTTGCAAAGGACTGGAGGACTGACAAGATTTTAAGAAGGCTTGAGGCGCTGTTGATTGTTGTGGACAAAGAACATTCATTTATAATCTCAGGGAGCGGCGATGTGATAGAGCCTGAAGGCGGCGCTGCTGCAATAGGCTCTGGCGGGCCATTTGCGCTCTCTGCTGCAAGGGCAATGCTCAAACATTCAAACCTTGATGCAAAGACAATTGCGCAAGAGGCAATGAATATAGCGGCGGAGATTTGCATTTATACTAATGAAAATATAACAGTGGAGGAACTATAACGGCTTTGTAAAAAGTCCATCTGCTTCGTTGTCGCTGCGGCTTCTTCGCTCAACATACTATAAAAGTATGCCTCGCTTGAAGCCTTGCTCCGCCTTGCATCTGGAACTTTTTACTTTGCCGTTTGAATTTTATATGAGGAAGTTGGCTATAAAACTATGAAAACCTTTACCCCAAAAGAAATAGTATCAGAATTAGATAAATATATCATCGGCCAGAAAGAGGCAAAGAGGGCTGTTGCAATAGCGCTCCGAAACCGCTGGAGACGGCAGCAGGTTGCGCCTGAATTAAGAGACGAGATTGCGCCAAAGAACATAATAATGATAGGTCCGACAGGTGTCGGCAAGACAGAGATTTCAAGGAGGCTTGCGAAACTTTCACAGGCGCCTTTTATAAAGGTTGAGGCAAGCAAGTTTACAGAGGTGGGTTATGTGGGAAGGGATGTTGAAAGCATTATAAGGGATTTGACAGACCTTTCTGTAAAGATGATGAAGGATGAGGAAAGGGCAAGGGTTCAGGAAAAGGCAAAAGAATCTGCCGAGGAAAGGCTTCTTGATTTGCTTCTCCCTCCTGTAACTGCTGTGGGGCAGCCGCAGGACCCAACAAGGATTTTGCAGGAAAGGGAACTCCAGAAGACAACAAGAGAGAAACTCCGCAGTCTTTTAAGAGAAGGAAAACTAGATGACAGGTCTGTTGAGATAGAGACAACTGAACAGAAGATGCCTGTTATTGAGGTATTGTCCCCTTTCGGCGGCGCAGAAGAAATGGATATAAATATAAAAGAGATGATGGGGAATATGTTCCCGAAAAAGACAAAACGCAGGCAGTTAAAGGTTCCTGACGCAGTAAAATTTCTTATACAGGAAGAGGCGCAGAGGCTTGTTGATATGGAAAAGGTTGTTAAGCAGGCGATTGAAAGGGTTGAGCAGTCAGGCATTGTGTTCATAGATGAGATAGACAAGATTGCAGGAAGGGAATCAGGGCATGGGCCTGATGTTTCAAGGGAGGGCGTTCAGAGGGACTTGCTTCCTATTGTGGAGGGTTCAACAGTCAATACAAAATACGGCATGGTCAAGACAGACCATATACTTTTTATCGCATCAGGCGCCTTCCATGTTGCAAAACCGTCTGATTTGATACCTGAATTTCAGGGAAGGTTTCCGATTCGTGTGGAACTAAAATCGCTTGGCAAGGGAGATTTTATTAGAATTCTAACTGAGCCTGAAAATGCGCTGACAAAACAGTATGTGGCGCTGCTTGAGACTGAAGATATAAAACTTAAATTTACAGATGATGCAGTTGCAGAGATTTCGGAGATTGCAACAATAGTAAACGACAGGATGGAAAACATAGGCGCAAGAAGGCTGCATACTATTATGGAAAGGGTTTTGGATGAAATCTCATTTGACGCGCCTGATATGGGTTCAAAGGAGATTGTAATTGACGCAAAATATGTCGATGAAAGACTCAGAGATATTATAAAGGATGAGGATTTGAGCAGGTATATACTTTAAAAAGGATAGGGTTCGAGTAGCGTTGTCCTTTATGGGCAACGAATTCGTCGGGGATAAACCCCGACGCTACTTGACTTTTTGACCCCTTGACCCCTTGAATCCTCGACCCCTTTAAATCTTATGCAAAAATATATTGAAAAAGTAAAAACACTTTTGGATTCTCTGCCGTATATCAGACAGTTTTATGACAAGACCATTGTCATAAAATACGGCGGCAGCGCAATGGTTGCAGAGAACTTAAAGCAGAGTTTTGCCCGCGACATAATACTTATGAAATATGTGGGTTTGAACCCTGTTGTTGTCCACGGCGGAGGGCCTCAGATAGGCGAACTCTTAAAAAAACTTGGCAAGGAATCTAAGTTTGTAAAGGGTATTCGTGTTACTGACGAGGAGACAATGGATGTTGTAGAGATGGTTCTTGTCGGCAAAGTGAATAAGGAAATAGTCGGCATGATAAACCATTTTGGCGGCAAGGCAGTCGGTTTAAGCGGCAAGGACGGCAATCTCATAACAGCAAAGAAATTAAAGATAAAGGGTACGGACATGGGCATGGTTGGCACGGTTAAGTCTATCAATCCCAATGTCATTGAAACACTGGATAAAAACAAATTCATACCTGTTATAGCGCCTGTTGGCGTTGGAGAGGATGGCAGGACATACAACATAAATGCTGACATAGTTGCAGGCAGGATTGCCGGCGCATTAAAGGCAGAAAAACTTATTTTACTGACAGATGTTGAAGGTGTTCTTGATAAAAATAAAAAACTTATATCAACTTTAAGCATAAAACAAGCAAAGGCGCTTATAAAAAAAGGCATTGCAGTTGGCGGCATGATACCAAAACTTGAGTGTTGTCTTGATGCATTAAGCAATGACGTGTCAAAGGCGCATATAATTGACGGAAGGGTTGAACTCGCAGTCTTATTAGAGATATTTACAACAGCAGGGATTGGGACAGAGATATATAGAGGCAGGGATTAGGGGTTAGGGATTAGCAGCGTTGCCCTTTATGGGCAACGAATTCGTCGGGGATAAACCCCGACGCTACTTGACTTTTTGACCCCTTGAACCCCTGACCCCTTGAATCCTTTTAGGTAAATAATGAAAACCAGAAGCCTCATAGAACTTTCAAA
>JACRNI010000057.1 GCA_016234925.1 Deltaproteobacteria bacterium
GGAGCGGTTACAGGCGGGGAAAAGGGGCTGGCAAAAAGGCAGGTGTAAAGCAAAATACAAGCACCAATAAACAAATAATAACCAAACACCAAATTCCAAACAGTTTAGGATTTGGAATTTTGGACATTGGAATTTGATTATTGGAATTTGTTTGTAATTTGTTATTTGGGATTTTTATTTAATGGAGGGTTTTATGGGCGAGATGAGGCTTGACCCTACAACAAGGGCATGGATATTGGTTGAAAGCCACGGGCATAATGATGTCTGTGAGCATAATCATGATGGGTGTCCGTTTTGTCCCGGCAACGAACATCTAACTCCTGATGCAATACATACAATAGATAATGGTAAAGGCTGGATAGCAAGGGCATTCCCTGATAAAAAGCCAGTCTTTAGAATAGAACTTGACGAGGCAAAACAAGGCGAAGGGCTTTATGACAGGATGATGAACAGAGGCGCGCATGAGGTAATTGTTGAAAATCCAAGCCACGGCACAACTCTGGCAAATATATCAGAGGACGATATATCATATATCTTTGATATGTATGCAAAGAGGATTTTAGACCTTAAACAGGATAAGATGATAAGGCATATAAACATATTCAAAAATCAGGGCAGGGCAACAGGCGCTGCAATTGAACATCTTCATTCGCATCTTGTCGCATCGCCTGTTATACCAACAAGGATAGAACAGGAGATGAGATGGGCAAAGCACCACTATGATATGAAAGAGAGGTGCCTATTCTGTGATATAATAAGGCAGGAAATAAGAGATGGCAGAAGGATTGTGATGGAAAATAAGGATTTTATTGCATTCTGCCCGTTTGCATCAATCTTTCCATATGAGGTATGGATAGCGCCAAAATTGCACAACTCTAGTTTTGAAAAAGATATTGTAACAAAGGACAGACAAATGTCTCTTGCGCAGATTATGAAGGGTGTAATAAAATGCATAGAAGGCATAACACCGCATTATCATATTGTTATGCATAATGTCCCTAATGAAGAGACAGAGAGATTTGACCGCAGTATATTCAAGACGCTAAGACAGGATTTTCACTGGCATTTTGAGATACATCCGCTTGCACATGAGGTTATAAGACCACACAGGGGGAATGAATTTCATATAAATCCGGTTACTGCTGAAAGGGCGGCAGAGGGGTTGAAAAGGCAGGTATAGATAAATACAGGTAAAGGTAGAGTAAATACAGGTAGAGATAGAGATAGGTATAAGAAACAGGTAAAGGTAGAGTAAGAAACAGGTAAAGGTAGAAAAATACTCTACCTGTCTTACTCTTTATCTGCACCAATGGGAGGTATTTATGCTTGAAGAAAAAAGAAGCGGTGAACTGCAATTGGTAACATTTAAAATCGGCAAAGAGGAATTTTCTGTTGATATTTTAAAGGTTCAAGAGATAATCAGGACAATGGAGATTACCAGAGTGCCTAGGTCGCCTGAATTTGTTGAAGGGGTTATAAACCTAAGAGGCAAGGTAATCCCTGTTATTGATTTGAGGAAACGTTTTGGCTTATCAAAGATAGAGCATGGACATGATACAAGGATAATTGTAGTTGAATCTACCGGCAGGACAGTCGGGATGGTTGTTGATTCTGTATCAGAGGTTTTGAGGTTGGATGCATCTACTGTTGAGCCGCCGCCGGAAATTGTCGGCGGAGTTGATTCAGAATATATAGACGGTGTTGGAAAACTTGAGGACAGGCTTATAATACTTTTAAATCTTGACAAGGTTTTAAGCCCAAAGGAAACGCAGGTCTTGTCTGCATTTGAACCGCAGCATATGCCCCAAGCAGTGTAAATGTAAATTTTATTGAATATCTGCCGATATATAGTGAACGACATAAGAAAATGGTTATGTAGCCGCCGACTTTCAGGTCGGCGAGTAAGAGCGGACATAAATGTCCGCAACTACACAGCTATCGCCATGTCAACTTATTTATGCCGTTCACTATAATAAAGGAAGCCATTATGTTAAACACAGTTGCACTGGACGATATTGTCGCAAGGATTGGCGACCTTCCTGCCATACCAAAGGTTGCTGAAAGGGTTATGCGCATGGTTGATGACCCGCATACAACCGCCCATCAACTTCAGAAGGTGCTGGACACGGATGTTGCAATTGCGGCAAGGATTTTAAAGATTGCAAACTCTGCATTCTATGGTTACAGGGGCAGAATCCAGTCAACATCTCAGGCTGTTATGGTTCTGGGTTTTAAGACATTAAAAAGCATTGTGCTGGCAGCGTCGATGAAGGCGATTTATAAAAGATTTGGACTGACTGAACAAAAATTGTGGGAACATTCCGTAGGTGTTTCAATAGGAAGCAGGATTATCGCCCAAGAAACAAAATATCACGACCCTGACGAGGCATTTCTTGTAGGGCTTATGCACGATGTAGGCAAGGTTGTTATGAACAACTGCGACCCAATGAAATTCAGTTTGGTTATCCAGATGGTTTATAATAAAAATGTGGCCGCCTCTGTTGCAGAAAAAGAGATTTTCGGTTTTACACATAAAGAGGTCGGCTCATTGGTTGTGAAGAAATGGAAACTCTCTGAAACAATAGGAAATGTCATTTATTATCATGATAATCCAAAGGCAATCGGCGTTGACCCGTATCTGCTTAAACTTGCGTCTGTAGTGTATTTGGCAGACCGCATGTGCTTGAAGTTGGGCATTGGATATAGAGCGCCAAAACCTGAAGTTGATATTGCAGGGGATGATGTCTTGAGCATATTGGGTTTATCAAGCGAAAGGGCTGATATTTTGTTTGAGATGACAAAGACATTTTATGAAACAGAGTTCCAATCATTTTCAGCATGAAGAAGCAATGATTACACAGATTATAAAAGCAAGATTACACTGATTAAAGCGGTTTTGTAATTCGTGCAATCAATAAGGGGTTTTAAATGGAAGCATCAAATGTATCAGGGATAATGACAAAGGGTTTAATAACTATTAGTATGGATGCCACCTTGCTTGAGGCAAAGGAGATAATGGAGAATGAAAATATAAGGCATCTTCCAGTTGTTGATGATGATAATAAATTGGCAGGGTTTATTACTGAAAGGGATATCTTGATGAATATAAGCCCAAGACTTGGGACAATATCCGAGAAAAAAGAGGACAGGGACACGCTTGGCAAAAAGGTTCACAGGGTAATGACGAGAAATCCTATAACTGTTACACTTGATTCCGATGTTGCCGATGCTGCAAAGATACTGGCATCAAAAAAGATTTCGGGCATTCCTGTGGTTGATGATAAGGGTGTTTTGATGGGGATAGTTACTGTAATAGATATTCTTAAGTATGTGGCAGAAAGAGGATAAAACAGCAAATTCCAAATTGTTTGTTTATTGGTGCTTGTTTATTGGTTATTATTTGGTGCTTGTAATTTGGTGCTTGGTTATTGTTTGATTATTGGTGCTTGTTATTTGGTAATTTGGCATTTTCGGTGCAATATATGCAGATAAATGATGTGACAAAATTGATGACGAATCTTTTTCCGATTGCAGAGGCTCCGAAGGTAAAGGAAATAACCCCGCGTCCAGAGGAGGGCAAGAATACGCAGCTTTCTGCGCTGCAGGTTGGCAAAGAAGAAAAAGATAAGAACTATGAAAAGGGTAAAAAGAAGAAGAAGGCATTAGAAAAGAGTGATGAAAATAAGCAAGAAGCCAGTAAAGAAGAGGGCAGTATTGTGGATTTAATTGTTTGACAGAGGGTTTTAACATCGTGCCTTTTCCGCAGTATTTTCTTGATTCCATTCATATCATTGACCCCAATATCAACACATGGGTTGGTCTTTTAATCATCCTTGATATATTTCTCATTATCTTAATTATTCATAATACATATTCCAAAAGAAAAATCCTGCAAGGAACAGATGAAAACATATTCAAGCAGGAGGCTGAAAGTATCAGAAATGCAATAAAAGATGCAAAGACCTCTCAAGATGCTGTTAAAAAGGGACTGGATGAAGAAATTAAAAAAATAGAAAATTTATTGAGGCAGGCAAGGGATGCGGAAATGAATCTGTCAGCCATTGCTGCGGAAGACATAATCCAAGATGTGAAAGATGCGGTTAAAGAACTGGATTCCAAGATAAAGACAATCGGCAGTCTGTTGGCGCAGGCTCAAGATGTTGAGGGAAAACTTGCCAGTCATAAACACGAGATGGATAGATATGGAGAGGCAATCAGGCTTATAAGCGAGGGCGGAGCAATAGAGGATGTTGCGAAAAAACTTGATATACCAAGGGGCGAGATAGAACTTGTTATGGGGCTTAAGAAGATTAAAGATTAAAAGTAAAAATGTAAATTTAATTTTTTATTTTTTTAATTATCATGCACCCTTTGTGAAGTAGCCGCAACCTTTAGGTTGCGTTCCCTGCGCAGGCTAAAACCTGCGGCTACCAGCTTTGTAGCGGCTGCCAAAATTATGGATATTAGGACAATTTTACCATCATTAACAGTGTCGCCGTCAGATATAAAAAGGGCGGAACTTATTGAAGGAGAGATATTAAGGGCGGATGTTCAGAATATTTTGCCAGACGGCAAGGTCAAACTTTCTTTAAAGGGTTTTCTTATAGAGGCAAGGACAGAGGTTGCATTAAAAGCAGGCGATACAATAACTGCAACGGTTGAATCATCCGGTGATAAAATAATTCTAAGATTGGCTGCGCTGCCTGATGCTGATAGGATTTTAGAATCAATAAAAATGCTTTTGCCTGAAAAGGCAGATGTCGGCAAATTGATAGAAAAAATCCTTTTGCTGGAAAAATCAGGCGAAGGTATTTCCAATAATGCTGACAAGGCGGACAGTTCATTAAAGGCACTAAAAGAATTTTTAGGCAGGGTTCTTGTTCAAGGCAATGAACTGAATGAAAATGCTGTAAAGAATATTATTGAAAAAGGCGGGCAGTTTTATGAGGAATCAATTAAAAAGGCTGTTATGTCAGCCGTTATAAAGCCTGATGATGCGGCAAGACTTGTAAAGGATGATTTAAAACCAATTATTATGAATCTTATCAAGGAACTTGAGCAGGGTGTTCTTAAAGATGCGCAGAAGGATTTGCTAAAAACTGCTTCCGGGCTTTTGAAAAATATAGAACTTAACCAGTCTATGAATGCTGCGCAGACAAAACATGACAGCGCCGCATATTTCCAAATCCCTTTTTATTTTAAAGATAATCTTGAAACTGCTGAACTCTTTTTTTTCAGAGGCAAAAAAGGGGCAGGAGGCAAGGCAAAGAAGGATTTCAGTATTGCAGTCAGTTTAAATATGAAAGGGCTTGGGCAGGTTGTCGCTGATGCAAGGGTAAGAGCAGAGGATGTGTTTCTGCGGATATATGCAGGGGATAAGGGAACTTCTGAATTTATCAGAGGTCATCTGGATACGCTGAAAAATGGCATTGAGTCAAAGGGCATGAGGGTTGGCAGCATAGACTGCATGGTTGGCAAAAAGCAGGAGGTTGATAAACTATTCTCTAGAATTTTCCAGAACTTCCAGAACTTCAAGGCGGGGCTTGTTGATGAGTTTGCATGAAACCATCATGCCCCTTCGTGGCACAAAGGGGGATGAAAATGGCAGCCGCACCCTTCATGGGTTGCGATTGGCGCAGGCATAAAGCCTGCGGCTACCTCCCGTTAATGATGTATTTTCAGGTGAAAATACAGGTAGAGGTAAAGGTTTATGAAAAAAAATATTGATAAGGCAGTTGCGCTTAAATATAAACCAAAAGAAGACAATGCTCCAAGGCTTGTTGCAAAGGGCACAGGGCTTGTTGCCCAAAAGATAATAGGTATTGCAAAGGAAAACAATATCCCTATAAAGGACGACCCTGACCTTGTTAATGCATTATCAAGCCTTGATGTTTATGAAGAAATACCCCCCGCATTATATAAGGTTGTGGCAGAGGTTATAGCGTTTTTTTATCATGTTAATAAGAAGAGGCTGGAGGATAGAATAACCAATAACCAAATTACAAACAAATTCCAATAACCAAATCCTAAATTACAAATAAATTCCAATAATCAAATCCCAAATTACAAACAGTTTGTAATTTGGTGCTTGGTTATTATTTGTTTATTGGTGCTTGGTAATTGGTTATTCTACATAATTGGTTATTCTATTTTTAAATCCTTGCAAATAAAATGTATTGTATTGTAAAATTCATTGTTGACTAAAATAATGGTGATATAGAATGTTTATAATAATAGGCATAATAGTTGTATTTGGCGGGATTATCGGCGGGTATCTTATGGAGGAAGGCAACCTGTCTGTCCTTTACCAGCCTGCCGAATTTATTATTATAGGCGGCGCAGGAATAGGTTCTCTGTTTATTATGGCGCCGCCAAAACTCCTTTTCAAGATATTTAAAACCATTCCTGCTGTAATGGGAGGTTCAAAATATTCAAAGCAGAGTTATCTTGACCTGTTGAGTCTTTTGTATGAAATGTTTTCAAGGGTTAGAAAGGAAGGGCTTTTAACAATAGAAAAGGATATTGAGAACCCCCAAAATAGCCCGCTTTTTAAAAAGTATCCCAAAATTCTTGCAGACCACCATGCAATGGATTTCCTTTGCGATAATCTTAGGGTTTTTGTTGTTGGCGTTAAACCAATGGAATTTGAAGATATGATGACCCTTGAACTTGAAACCCATCATTACGAATCAGTTACGGGACCGGCAATGGTTACAAAGGTTGGCGATAGCCTGCCCGGCTTTGGTATTGTCGCAGCAGTCATGGGCGTTGTTATAACAATGGGAAAGATATCAGAGCCGCCGGAGGTTATTGGCCACAGCGTCGGGGCAGCGCTTGTCGGCACATTTTTGGGCATCTTGCTTTGTTACGGACTTGTTGGGCCGCTTGGCGCCCATATGGAACACAAGGCAAATGAGGATGCAAAGTATCTTGAGGCAATAAAGTTTGCAATACTTGCCTTTGCAAAAGATATGCCGCCGCAAATGGCTGTTGAATTTGCCAGAAGGGCTTTACTTGAAGATACAAAGCCGTCTTTTAAGGAACTTGAAGAGGCTGTAAGGAAGAAGAAATGATGTTTGATTGCACAGATTACAAAAACAGATTACACAGATTTTAAAAATAATTGGGAAAATAATGGAAAAAGAACAGCAGCCAATAATTATTATAAAAAGGATAAAAAAGGCAGGCCATGGCGGGCATCACGGCGGCGCATGGAAGGTTGCATACGCAGATTTTGTGACAGCAATGATGGCATTTTTCCTTGTCATGTGGCTCGTGTCAGTAGTTTCAATAGATACAAGAAAGGCTATTGCAGAGTATTTCAGGAGTTTTTCAGTATTTGAAGGTTCAAAGGCAGGCGGCATTGGAGTAAAGGTTGGCGTTGCCGGCGGTGATATTGTACAGTTGGAAAAAGAGTCTGGAAGCATCAAAGGCGGCAGTGATATCCAGATAAGGCTTGCGTATGAGATAGGCAGGATTGTAGAGGCAAACCTAAAAAAGGAGCATATGGATCAAGTGCTGATAAATGCAACAGACAAAGGTGTGAGAATAGAAATGGTTGAAAAAACAGGCAGCCCGATGTTTGAATCCGGCAAGGCAGGTCTGCTGGCAGTCGGCGCTGATATTATTAAAGCGGTTTCAGAGAGCATAAAAAATACAACAAACGATATTATAATTGAAGGACATACAGATGCGCATCACTATCAGAAGGAAGGCTATACAAACTGGGAGCTTGCTGCTGACAGGGCGAATGCATTACGAAGGGAATTGATAAATTACGGCATTGATGCATCAAGGATAAAACAGGTGGCAAGTTTTGCAGACAACCTGCCAATAAAAAAAGACGACCCGTATGCAGCGATAAACAGACGGGTGAGCATTTTTTTGCTGGATAAAAAAAAGGATAAGGTTATAGAGGGATTGGAACATAAGGAGATAGTGCCGCCTGATATAATAACCAATAGCCAAATTCCAATAACCAAATAAACAGATAATAATCAATAACCAAGCACCAATAAACAAATAATAACCAAGCACCAAATTCCAAACAGTTTAGGATTTGGAATTTTGGACATTGGAATTTATTTGGAATTTGTAATTTGGAATTTGGTTATTGTTTATAATTCATGCCAATTCAGGAAAATCCTGCCCATTAAGATAAATTCTGCCTATCTGGATAAACTTCAATAATCTGCGCTAAAATACAACCCCTTGAAATAATTACATGATTGTGCAATATGAATTCTGGCATATCATTTGCATAATTACCATATCAACAGGAGGCAATAATGGACAGGGGCGTATTTGTTGCATTATCAGGCGGCATAGCAGAGGATAGAAGATTAACTACCTTAACCAACAATCTTGCGAACACAAATACAATTGGTTTTAAGAAAGATAAACCTATTTTTAAGATGATTGACCCTGCTGTTGCCAGTCAAGGAATTATAGATTACAGAGACATCAGCGCCTCCGCGTCTCTTCCAATAAAAACCTTTGTAGAACAACAATCTACAGCCACAGACATTTCTCAAGGCGAGATTAAAAAGACAGGTAATCCATTGGATGCCGCAATCTCAGGTGATGGCTTTTTTAAGGTGTCCACGCCAAATGGGGATAGATACACTCGTCAGGGCAGTTTTACTCTAGATTCAGAAGGCAGACTTGTGACAAAAGATGGGTATTCTGTTATGGGCGAGGGCGGTGTCATAACATTGACTCCCGGCAAGATTGAGATTGCATCAGACCAAAGAAATGACTGCAATGATTGAGGTATTAAGGGCATATGAATCGCAGATGAAACTTATACAAACATTTGATGAATTGACGCAAAAGGCTAATGATATGGGAAGGGTGTAAAGGAAATTCAAAATGCAAAATTAAAGGAGATGATATGATTACAGCGATTATAAAGGCAGATTACACAGATTAAAACAAATAGTATAGTCTTAAATCTGCGTAATCGCATTTTAGAAATCTGTGTAATCAATTTTTTCATAAGGAGGAAACAATAAAATGAACAGGTCATTATGGATTGCAGCAACAGGCATGGAGGCGCAGCAGACAAACATAGATGTTATTTCCAATAATCTGGCAAATGTCAATACAGTCGGATTTAAAAAGAGCAGGGCAGATTTTCAGGATTTGCTGTACCAGAATATAAAGGTGCCGGGCTCAGCATCATCTGCCACAAGTCAGGTGCCGACAGGCATCCAACTGGGACACGGCGTCAGACCTGTTGCCACGCAGAAGATATTTAATCAAGGAAGTTTCCAGCAGACAGGCAATTCTCTTGACCTTGCAATAGAAGGAGATGGTTTTTTCAAGGTTACCCAGCCTGACGGCACAACCGCATATACAAGAAGCGGCGCATTCAAACTTAACAGCGAGGGTCAAATTGTAACATCTGATGGTTACTCGCTTGACCCGTCCCTGACAATTCCAACAGACACTACCTCGCTGTCTATAAGCGCAGACGGCATACTCTCTATAAGACAGGCAGGCGCAACAACTACAACACAGGTGGGTAATATAGAGATTGGCCGTTTTGTAAATCCTGCAGGTCTTCAGGCAATAGGCAAAAATCTATTTTTGGAGACGCCTGCATCAGGCGGGGTAATAGCAGGCACACCTGCTCAGGGTGGTTTTGGGACAATTACACAGGGCTATCTTGAAATGTCAAATGTCAGCGTAGTTGAAGAGATGGTTAATATGATAATTGCCCAGAGGGCATATGAGATAAACTCAAAGGCAATCCAGACATCCGATGAAATGCTGCAGACAGCAAATAATCTGAGGAGATAAGATGAAAGATTACACCGATTATAAGGGCTGATTACACAGAAATGTCATTGCGAGGCGAAGCCGAAGCAATCTCTTGGGATTGCCGCAGTCGCTTACGCTCCTTCGCAATGACAACAAGTTGTCATCTGTGTAATCAATTAACAGGAGATAATGTCGTGAAACGGTTATTGGTCATTGGTTATTGGTCATTGGTTATTGGGATTATTGGATGTATTGGGTCATTACATGGTTTAGCCGATGCCTCCAGCCTTCAGGCTTCCGCCTCTAGTTACGAGGTTCCTGATGAGGAGATAAAGGCAGCAGTGGCTGAATACCTTGATAAGATGTTGCCGCTGAAAAAGGATGGCATGACAATTGAGGATATAGAGGTCAAAACAAAGGTAATGCTGCCCAAAAAAGAATTAACGCCTGTAGTTGTGCTGCCTAAGGGCAATAAGATTCCGGGCAAGATAAATTTAATGGTTAATTATCAGGATAAAGATTGGACAAAAACCGTATGGGTCAGCGCAAGGGTTGTTCAGTCAAAGGAAGTCATTATTGCCAACAGGGCGCTTCCCATTAAACATATAATAGAAATCAGAGATGTAAGATTGGAAAAGGTGAATGTAAATGACATTACAGGAAGCGCATTTTCTGACATAAATATGCTTTTAGGCATGGGTGTTAAAAGACCTGTTGCTGCTAACAGCATAATTAAGGAAGATTATGTGTATAAACCCGCAGTAATTAAAAAAGGCGAGACAGTTGATGTTGTAGTTGAAAGCGGGGCGATTATTGTTACAGTCAAATGCGAGGCAAGAGAGGATGGTTTTCTTGGCAGGGGTATAAAGGTAGGCAATCTGTCATCGGGGAAAGACATAACCGGGGTTGTTGTCGGGGCAGGAAAGGTTTTAGTAAGGTTGTAGAGGAGAATAAGATGAGGCAAATTACAAATTACAAATTACAAATTTCAAAGTTTTTGTGTTTGTTTTTACTTACTGTTTTCGCAGGCTGTGCAACGGCTAAACTTGAAAAGGTTGACACATCTACTATCCAGATGCCAAAGGCTGTTACAGCAGAACATACAGCAGGCTCTCTATGGCCCGGCGAAACAACAAAAAATAGTTTTTTTCAAGATACAAGGGCAAGAAATGTAGGGGATATTGTTGTGGTTAGTATAGTTGAGAAGGCAAGCGCGACTAAGGAAGCGACAACTGACACAAGCCGCGACGGCAATATTGCCGCAGGCGTTACGGATTTTTTAGGCATGCCGCTTAGTTTAGGCAAGGTGTGGTCATTTGGCAGCGGAACTAATAAGGCGGAAGGGGCGTTCAATCCAAGCGCGGCAGGCTCTATGTCAAACAGTTTTAAAGGCGAGGGAACTACAACAAGGACTGACCAGATCCTCGGCACAATAGCGGCAAGGGTTACAGAGGTTTTGCCAAACGGCAACCTTGTCATAGAGGGAAAGAAGGAAACGGTTTTAAACAGTGAAAGGCAGTATATAATATTGAGCGGCATAATAAGGCCCGAGGATGTAACTGCTGCCAATACCATATCTTCAAATTATATAGCAGACGCAAGGATATCATATTCAGGCGACGGTGTGCTCGCAGAAAAGCAGAACCCCGGCTGGCTTACAAGGGTATTTGATGTTGTGTGGCCGTTTTAATTTTTGGAGGCGATTTGTTATGAAAAAGATTCTTTCAATTTTGTTTTTGCTTCTTACTTCTTACCTCCTGCTTCTCACTGATGTTTATGCGGCAAGGGTAAAGGATATTGCTGCATTTGAAGGGGTAAGGGCGAACCAGTTGATTGGTTATGGATTGGTTGTTGGTCTTGAAGGCACAGGTGATAAGAGCGGCACAGAATTTACAGTCCAGAGCCTTGCTGCAATGTTAAATAGGATGGGCATAAAGGTTGACGCAAAGGATGTAAAGGTAAAAAATGTCGCCGCTGTTATGGTTACTGCTGAGATACCGCCGTTTGCAAAACCGGGCTCCCGCATTGATGTTATGGTTTCGTCAATGGGAGACGCTAAAAGCCTTCAGGGCGGGACGCTTCTTTTTACGCCGCTTAAAGGCGCTGACAATCAGGTATATGCTGTTGCGCAGGGAGCGCTTTCTATCGGCGGTTTTTCTGCCGGTGCAGGAGATACAAAGGTGCAGAAAAATCATCTTACAGTCGGCAAGATTGCCAGCGGCGCATTGATAGAAAAAGAGGTTACTTTAAGGCTGGATAATAAAGATGAATTGGTTCTCACGTTAAAACGCGCGGATTTTACAACCGCAAAAAAACTTACAGACGCAATAAACAAAACAGTTGGAGACGGCACTGCAATTTCAGTGGATGCCGCAACTGTGGCGCTAAAGGTTCCAGAGTCATATAAAAAATCAGTGATAGGTTTTATATCGGATATTGAAAAAATAGATGTCGGTGTTGACGTCATCGCAAAGGTTATTGTAAATGAGAGGACAGGCACAATAGTAATGGGCGAGAATGTAAAGGTATCAACGGTTGCTGTGTCTCATGGGAGTTTGAGCGTAGAGATAAAGACAAGGTATAATGTTTCGCAGCCTGCACCGTTCAGCGGAGGACAGACAATTGTTGTGCCTGAACAGGATGTTGCTGTTAAGGAACAAGAGGCAAAACTTATAATGCTGCCTGAGGGCGTAAGCCTTGCCGAGATTGTAAGGGCGCTCAATGCAATAGGCGTAACGCCAAGGGATTTGATTTCCATACTTCAGGCAATAAAGGCTGCAGGCGCTTTGCAGGCTGATCTGGAGATAATATAAAGTTTATCTGCACGTTGCCGATATAAAAGCAGAAGTTAAATAAAAGGCGAGAGGAGAAATTTTATGGGCGCAAACTTTGAAATTGACAATGTGGCATTGGTGGAGGCGGAAAACATACCAGATGTATGCCGCACATATCTATCCCATCATGTGAGGAACGGGCTTCAATCCATAATGGCTGTCGCGCTTATTCACCTTGGAGACAATTCAGAGGCATGTGAGGCTATAAGGCATCATGTTCAGCACATAGCAAATGATATGGCAAAGTTAGGGGTTTAGAGGAAAAGACAATGGCAATTGACGGAATAAATACAGCAAAGCCTTTTGCAGTGCCTTTTGCAGTTTCTGGCGATGATTTGAAAAGCGGAGTCGGCGCTGCGTCAGATAAAGAAGATATAAAAAAGGCTGCGCAGGATTTTGAGGCGATATTTATAAATTATATGCTTAAAACCATGCGGGAGGGTGTATCAAAATCAGGGCTGCTGCACGGCGGAAACGCCGAGGAGATGTATACCTCAATGATGGACGAGGAACTGTCAAAGGCGATTGCGCAAAAGGGAGGCATCGGGCTTGGCAGCATTCTATTGAAAGAATTTGGCATGGATAAAATTTCTACTATTGTAGATCAAGAGGGGTTTGCACACGAGGCTTCAAAACTTATTGATACAAGACCTTATGTTAAGATGCCAGATGTAGGGGATAATGGTCAAGGGTCAAGGGTCAAGGGTCAAGAAGAACCTATTGCTGACACAAAATCACCAATGTTTAAGAGCCCTATAGCAGGGATATTGAGTTCTGGATACGGCTACAGAAACGACCCATTTAAGCAAGACATAAAATTTCATCATGGCGTTGATATTGCCGCAAAGGAAGGAACAGAAGTTTATCCGTCTGCGCCGGGGGTTGTAATATTCAGCGGCTGGAAAGACGGCTATGGAAATATGGTTGAGATAAGACACAATAACGGCTATGTGACACGGTATGGGCATAATGCCAAAAACCTTGTAAAAGAAGGGGATAATGTTGATGGAAATATGCCTATTGCGCATGTAGGCTCTACAGGCAAGTCAACAGGTTCACATCTGCATTTTGAGATAAAAAAGGACGGAGTAACACAAAACCCTGCAGATTTTATGAGTATAGGTTAGTCCTGTTAGGTATTTTAAACGGGATTAAAGTTTAAATAGGAGAATCCGATATAAATAGTGAGAAAGACTATTTAAGGAGGATGAAATATGAAGATTACGCAGCAAAAACCAATAGATTTAGGAGGTTACCTTACAGGTGCAGCAGGCGCTGCATCAAAGGTTAGCACTAAGGACGACAAGGTGTCTGACAAAGGAGACCGGATTGATGTTTCGGAAAAGGCAAAGGTTCTTCAGAAGGCAAAGAATGCAGTTGATGCAAGTCCGGATGTCAGAGAAGAAAAGGTCGCTGAACTTAAAAATGCCATTGATAAAGGCAGTTATAATGTAAGCGGCGAGGAAATTGCCGGCAGTTTAATAAAGAAGTCAATTGTTGACATAGTGTTATAGGGGTTACATATGCTTGTATTAGAATTGATTGAATTATTAAAACAGGAGTTCGGACTTTACGAGAGCCTCCTTCAAATACTTCAGGATGAAAAGGCGTCGCTTGTCAAAAGGTCTAGCGAAGAGATGTATGCCCTTGTAAATAAAAAGGAGACGGTAATAGCGAAGATAAAGGCGGTATGCGATGCAACACAGGATTGCATGAAAAGACTTGCCAAAGAAAAGGGATTAAATCCGCAGGATGTTACACTTTCAAATATTATAACCCATGAAGTCCAGCCGTATTCAGCAATATTAAATGGATACCAGTCAAAACTCAGCGCCATTGCAAACAGCATAAAGGAATTAAATGAAATAAACGGCCGTGTGATTAATATGTCCCTTGAAAATGTGAAGAAATCGCTTAATTTTTTAAGGGGGTTTACCAATTCTTTAGAGACCTATAAGCCGTCAGGGAAACTGTCGCCTATTTCCATTGGCCCTGCATCCATATCAAAAGGAGTTTAACTTGAGCGGACTTAATGCAATAACAAACATAGCAAAGACAGGTCTTATGACCGCGCAGACTGCCATTCAGGTGACAGCCAATAATATTGCAAATGTCAACAACCCTGATTATAAGCGTCAAAGGGTTAATATGTCTTCAGCCAGCATGATTTTGAGCGGCGGCACCATTATCGGCACAGGTGTTGCTGTTGACGGTATTGAGAGGGTATATGACAGGTTTCTTCAACTTCAGATATATAATTCAAAAAGTTCGCTTGGAAGATATTCAAAAGAAGAGTATGTTTTAAGCAGGCTTGAAGCCGTGTTTAACGACCTTGAAGGATACGGACTCACAAATGTATTAAACGAGTTTTTCAATGCTGTTCAGGATACGGCAAATGACCCGACAAGTTATGCTGCAAGGGTGGCGCTGCTCGGCAAGGGAGATACGCTCGCTGCCAGAATAAACGGCATGGAATCCCGCATAAGGCAGCAGACTTCTGATATAAACAAGGAGATAAGCGGCAAGGTAAGCGATGTAAACAATCTTGCATCTCAGGTTGCTTCTATAAATCAAGAAATATTAAAGGCAGAGTCAAGCGGCGGCACGGCAAATGACTTGAGGGATAAAAGAGATGCGCTTATAAAGAGCCTTTCAGAATATATAGATATAACTGTCCTTGATAATAACGATGGTCAGAAGACCATACTTGCTGCAGGCGGGAATCCTCTGGTAGAGAGCGCATTTTCTGCTGCCATGGGGGTCAGGGCAGATGCAAATAATGACGGCAACTATGATGTTGTGTTTCCTGATGTGACAGGCGGTTATACTGATATAACCGATAATATTAGCAGCGGCAGTTTAAAAGGTCTTATTAACACAAGGGATAATACATTCACACCATCATTTACTAAACTCAAGACCATTGCAGCATCAATAACAAAGGAATTCAATGAAATTCACCGCGCAGGTTATGGGCTTGATGGTTCAACAGGGAATGATTTTTTCAATGCCTTAACCCCGGATGTTACGGCAAACAGCACAAATACAGGCGGCGCATTGGTAACAACCAGCGGCATTATAAACCTTTCTCAAGTAACCTTGAGCGATTATGAGATAAGATTTACAAGTTCAACAACATTCAGCATTGTGGATACAACAAACAATACAGTGATATCAACTGGCGCTGCATATACATCAGGCGCTAATATAGATTTTGATGGCATAAGGGTAGTTATAACAGATACTCCCGGGACACCGCAGGCAGGGGATGTATTTAAGGTCAGTATTACAAAGAATGCGGCAATGAATTTTGGTGTTTCGCTTACAGATGCGAATAAGTTTGCAGCAGCAACGCAGGCTGCTGCGCTGCCGGGCGATAATAGAAATGCGCTTGCGCTTGCTGCGTTGAAAGATGATTCCACTGTTTTGAGTAACGGTACCGCAACATTCAGCACATATTATGCATCAATTGTTGCGGATATTGGGACAAAGGCTCAGGACTCTTCAAGAAATGCCTCATTTCAGGATGTGGTTGTCAATCAGATGGAAAATAACATGGACTCTGTCTCAGGCGTTTCAATGGAAGAAGAGGCGGCAAATCTGGTTAAATATCAGTATGCATATCAGGCAGCAGCAAAGATTATAACAGTTGTTGATGACCTGTTTAATACGCTTGTAAATTTAGTGAGGTGATTTTTATGCGGATAAGCACCAGACAAACATATGATGCATTGGTTAATAATATGACCAACGGTATGGCTAAACTGCTGAAGAGTCAGGAGATGTTTGCATCCGGCAAAAAAATCAACAAGCCGTCTGACGACCCTGTCGGCGCAAGACAGGTTATGGATTATAAGGATATGATGTCCGGCATGACGCAGTATCAGAGAAATATTGGTTATGCTGAATCATATCTTAATGAGGCTGAGTCAGTTCTTTCAGGCGTGAGTGATACGCTTGCAAAGATAAAAGAGATTGCAATAAATGAGGCAACAGGCACGGCAAGCGCACAGACAAGGGCATCTGCTGCAATAGAGGTTGACCAACTCTATCAACAGTTGTTAGGCGTTGGAAATACCAGAATCGGAGACAAGTATATATTTGCAGGTTTTAAAAATAATAATCCTGCCTTTTCAATAAATGGGGCGCCTCCGCCGGCTGTGAATTATGATGGCGATACTAACGAGGCTGAGATAGAGGTTGGGATTGGCAGGAAAATGGCATATGGTTTGACAGGGGATGATATCTTTAAAAACACAACAGATATATATCAGGTTGTTTCAGACTTAAAAACTGCTTTGGAAGGTAATAATGCAACAGGGATACAGAATTCTATGAATGACCTTGATTCAGGCGTAGTTCAGGTTTCAAATAATATATCAAAGATAGGCGGGAGATTGAATAGGCTTACTGCAGAAACTGAGAATATATCCTCATTCAAACTGGAGACGCAAAAACTTGTTTCAAACATTGAGGATGCTGATTTTGCCAAACTGGTTTCTGATTTCGCACAACAAAAAATATCTCTTGAGGCGCTGCAGCAGTCAACAGGCAAGGTGCTGGAGTTGAATATATTCAATTACATTCGTTAACTTATACACAGCATCATAAGTAGAATAGCATACAAAGCGTCAGAACAAAGCAGACCAAGGCGCGACGAAGGCGAGGAGTGAGGCGTATATTTAAGCATACGCCGCAACGACGAGCCGAGGAGCAACGCAGGTATGCGAAGTTATGACGCTTTGTATAGTATTTATAGCCATGGAGGGCTTAATGCTTGTTTTGACAAGGAAGTCAGGGGAAGGCATAATGGTCGGGGACAATGTAAAAATCATTGTCCTTGAGGCAAAGGAAAATCAGATAAAAATAGGCATAGAGGCTCCAATTGAAGTGCCTGTTCACAGAGAAGAGATATATTTAAAGATTCAGGAAGAAAACAAGATGGCGGCTACAGCCCAGCCGGCAGATATAAAAGAGACATTGAAAATAATATTAAAGAAGGAATAAGAGTGGAACAGGCAAGCAAGAACTATAAAATCATAAAATTCATTACATCGCGTTTCGGCCCGCTGGAAATTACAGAAGATAAGATAATATATTTCCCTCAGGGCATATTAGGTTTTTTTGATTTAAAGCGGTATATACTTATTGACCATGGCGAAGACGGCATATTCAAGTGGCTGCAGGCACTTGACAACCCGGATGTTGCATTTTTACTAACCGACCCCTTGCGGTTTAAGCCTGATTACAGGATAGCGCTTGCAACTGAACAGGCAAGGTTTTTGAAGATAAAGGATGCATCTGATGTTGTTATAATGGCAATGGTTTGTTTTCCAAAGGAAGAGCCTCCTTGCATAACCCTTAATCTAAAAGGGCCAGTATTATTCAATTCCATAAACATGATGGCAAGGCAGATTGTTTTGGAAGGGGAAGAATATTCGCACCAATATAAGATTACATCTTAGGCAGTAGTTAGCAGAGAGATAATTTTTGTGTCAAAGATGTAGGGGGTTTATGTCAAATGGATGACTTAAACCCCATTTTTTTGCCGTTTTTAAAGGAATTTATCAAGATTTTTATGGTATGATTATTGCAATTATTGCAATATACTGATATTAGGAGGGGGTAATCTATGGATTTAAATGATAAGACATTGCTTATTACCGGCGGCACAGGTTCATTTGGGAAGAAATTGACAAGTGTGTTTCTTTCCCGATACAAATTAAAAAGACTTATTATACTTTCCCGCGATGAACTAAAGCAGTATGATATGCAGCAGATGTTCAACAACCACCCTGCGCTTCGTTTTTTCCTCGGCGATGTCAGGGATGTGGACAGACTCTACAGGGCATTTGACGAAGTTGATTATATAGTGCATGCCGCTGCATTAAAGCAGGTCCCGGCAGCAGAATACAATCCGTTTGAGGCAGTAAAGACAAATATACTTGGCGCCCAGAATGTTATAACCGCTGCTATTGACAGGGGTATTAAACAGGTTATTGCGCTTTCTACTGATAAGGCTGCTAACCCAATAAATCTTTATGGCGCTACAAAACTATGTTCTGATAAATTATTCATTGCAGGCAATGCGTATGCAGGCAAAAAGTCCACCCGATTCAGTGTTGTTAGATACGGCAATGTTGTGGGCAGCCGCGGGAGCGTTATCCCTCTGTTTTTAAAGATGCGTAAAACAGGTGTCCTGCCTGTTACTGATAAAAGGATGACGAGGTTTTGGATTACATTGCAGCAGGGTGTAGATTTTGTCTTGAATACATTTAACTGGATGCAGGGCGGAGAGATATTTGTTCCAAAGATACCAACTGCAAATATAATGGATGTTGCAAAGGCGATTGCGCCGCAGTGCAAAATAGAGGTTAAAGGCATAAGACCCGGTGAAAAACTCCATGAGATTTTAATATCAGAGGATGACGGCAGAAAAACCTTTGAATACCCCGACAGATTTGTTATCCAGCCTGATTTTGCATGGTGGGGTGACACCAAATCAAGGAAAAACGGCGGCAAGCCTGTAAAAGAAGGTTTTGTGTATGCAAGCAATAATAATCCAATAAAACTTTCAGCGCCTGAAATCAAAAAGATTGTTGAGGAGTTTTGCAAAGAGGATGGCAAAGATCTCTTACAGCAGGCAAACAATTGAACATGATGATATCGCGGCAATAGTTGATTCTGTCAATTCAGGCTGGCTTACTCAGGGTTTTCATGTTGAGACGTTTGAAGAGGCGATTAAAGAATATTGCGGCAGCAAGTATGCTGTTGTTTGCTGCAATGGGACAGCAGCGCTTCACCTTGCATATCTTGCATTAGGCATTGGCAAGGATGATGCAATAATCACAAGCCCGATAACATTTGCTGCAACTTCAAATGCAGCATTATATGTTGAAGCAAGACCGTATTTTTCTGATATAGACCCGGATACCCGCAACATAGACCCGTCTAAAATTTCAAATTTCAAATTGCAAATTGCAAATTGCAAAGCAATCGTGCCTGTGCATTTTGCTGGTCTTCCATGCGATATGGAAGCGATAGAAAATATTGCAAAAAAAAATAATCTCTTGATAATAGAGGATGCCTGTCATGCGCTTGGCGCAGGATGGGTTGATAAAAACAACAAATTACAGAAGGTTGGCAATTGTTCGCACTCTGATGCAACTGTTTTTAGTTTTCACCCTGTTAAATCAATAACAACCGGCGAGGGCGGCGCAATTACAACTAACAATAAAAATCTTTATGAAAGATTAAAAATGCTTCGCAGCCACGGCATTACAAAAGAACCTGAAAAATTTATAAACAAGGATTTGGCATTTGCGACCCACGACCCCTGTTTAAAGCCTACAGGGGCAGGCCCACGACCCACGACTCTTGACCCAAACCAATGGTATTATGAAATGCACGAACTTGGTTTTAATTATAGGCTCACAGATATTCAATGCGCATTGGGCATTAGCCAATTAAAGAAACTTGATAGATTTACAAAGAGAAGGCATGAGATAGCGTCAATGTATGATAAACTTCTAAAAGACCATCCTCATATTAAATTGCCTGTCTGTAAAGAAGGCGTGTATTCTGCGCACCATCTTTATTCTGTAGAGATTTCCTTTGATAAGATTGGGATTGCAAGAAATGAATTTTTTAAGAGCATGGCAAAAAAAGACATTCACCTTCAGGTGCATTATATCCCTGTCCATCTTCAGCCTTATTATCAAAAAAGGTTTGGATTTAAAAATAATGATTTTCCTGCGGCAGAGGCATATTACAAAAGGGCTGTAAGCCTTCCAATATATCCGCTTCTCACAGATAAAGATGTTCATTATATTGTGGAATGTATGATAAATGAGTTAAAGGTTTGAAAAAAAGATATAAGGCGGCAATAATAGGCTGCGGACGGGTTGCGTGGCAGCTTGAACTTGACCCATTAGAGGCAAAGCCCTGCTCGCACATGGGCGGTTATCTAGGGCTTGGGAATATTGATATTATTGCAGGCGCTGATATAAACGAAGATAACCTTAATGCGTTTGGCAAGGCATACAATATATCAAATCTTTATATTGACTATAAGGATATGCTGAATGAGGAAATGCCTGATGTTGTGAGCATATGCGCATA